>NZ_JBFUHZ010000007.1:0-174148 GCF_056402135.1 Rhodococcus sp. P4_C10
CGGCTGCACCGGCGCCCCGCCGCCACGGCCGGCGGCGCCACGCCGCCGCGAGCGCCCACCCCAGGGCGGCCAGCACCCCGGTCGCCACCGCCTGCACGGTCGCCGACCGCGGCAGCAGCGACGGCGCCAGCGACAGCACCACCGCGGCACTGACCCACAGGCTCGTCGCGACGGACGGCAGCGCCGTCGACCGGGCCAGGTCCCAGCCCCGGGAGCGGCGGTCGAGCACGGCGCTCATGCCGTCACCGCCGTCGCCGCGCCGAGGTGCCGGGGTGTGTCCGCCCGGAGGTGCCGGGGTGCGAGGCCGCGGCGGCGCAGCCGGCCCGCCGCCACCGCGCCGCCGAGCACCGCGAGCCCGCCGCCCGCGGCCAGCAGGTAGCCGGTGACCGGCTCCGGGCGCGGCGCCACGTAGCCCTGCCGCCACGAGTTCGACGTCACCGCAGTGGTGGCGACGTTGGCCATCACGAAGCACGACGCCCGAGCCGTCTCGTCGGTCCGCGCCGCGCAGGCGTCGTGCATCCGCCGGTCCAGCTGCGCGTCAAGGCTTCTGCGTGCCCACGGGCCGAGCTGCGCGCCCGCGCCGTCCGCGTAGCGCAGCAGGTCGTAGCCCAGGTCGTGCGCCTGGCAGGAGGCGTCGAACTCGGCGGGCAGCGGGACCGGCGAGGAGCAGTCCCCGTTCGGGTTCACCAGCATCCCGTCGACAGTCGTGGGCCGGTAGCCGGCCGCGGCCGCGAAGCCGTCCGGGATCGAGGCCGCGGCCGCGTCGGGTGCCTGCGTCGTCAACGCGAGCACGGCCCGCGCGGCCGCCGCATCCTCGCGGGTGGAGTCCGCGTGGGCGGTGACGGGGACGCCGGAGATCAGGGTCGAGGCGGCCGCCGCCGCCAGCACTGTCCAGGTGGCTTTTCGCATGCCGAGAACGCTAGAAATCGGCCGTACGCTGGCACATCACCCTGTGGCGCGGTTCCGGGACTCCCGCCCGGGGGCGATCGGCGGCCCGGTCTCGTACCGTGGAGCCAGGCCGATCTCACTCCGTGGGGTGAGGACTTCCGGGGCCGGGTTTCCTAGGGTTCTGGGCGTGGGAGAGAACAGGGACAAGAAGGCCGGCGACGCCAAGGCGTTGCGACGGTTGGCGGGCCGGCCGCGGCTGCGCCGGCTCGACGCGGGCCAGCGGTGGGACGCACTCGTCGTGTTCGTCGGCCTCGTGCTGTTCGCGATCGCCTGGCCGACGCTGCAGGTGACGCACCACGTTCCGGCGGGCGTGCAGCCGGTGATCGGTGGCCTGGCCGCGTTGCCGTTCCTGCTGATCCGGGCGAATCCCGCTCTGGGATGGGCGATCTCGGCGGGTGCCGCGCTGGTGATCCCGATCGTGTTCGAGCCGTTCCCGGACTACGGCTTCCCGTGGCAGGTGGTGCACGTGATGGTGCTGACGGCCCTCCTGGTGGCGGTGAGCATGCGGTCTCCGCTGCAGGTGGTGGCCGTCGCGTGGGTGTCCACGGTGCTGTTGTTCCTGGCGCACGCCCCCGGCCAGGACGGCCGGGGCTGGGCGGTCGGCCTCACCGGGTTGGTGATCTTCGGGCTGCTGGTCCGCTGGCTGGTGCTCTCGCGGCGCGAGCTGGCGAGGCAGGAGGAGGTCAACGAGGTCGAGCGTGCCCGCCGGGCCGTCCTGGAGGAGAAGGCCCGGATCGCCCGGGACCTGCACGACGTGGTCGCGCACCACATGTCGCTGGTGGTGGTGCAGGCGCAGAGCGCGCCGTACCGGATCGAGGGGGTCTCCCCGGAGGTCCGCGCGGAGTTCGAGTCGATCGGCGCCACCGCGCGCGACGCGCTCAACGAGATCCGCGGCATGCTCGGGGTGCTGCGCAGCGACGGCCAACTCGCCGAGCACGCGCCGGTGCCGGGGGTCGACCGCATCGGCGAACTGGTCGAGGGCAGCAGGCGGGCGGGCATGGTCGTCAGCGTCGACGACGGTGGTCTGCCCGATCCGATACCGGACTCCGTCTCGCTCGCCCTCTACCGGATCCTGCAGGAGTCGCTGTCGAACGCGGCCCGGCACGCGCCGGGTGCCGCGGTCCGCGTCACCCTCGGCCACGACGGCGACCTGGCCGTGCTCGACGTGCTCAACGACGCGACCGCGTCCGGACCGGCGGCCGCCGGGGGCGCGAATTCGGTTGGTGCAACGGCACATTCGTCCGGAGGTCACGGCATCGCCGGGATGCGGGAGCGGGCCTCGTCCGTCGGCGGCATCCTCAGCGCCGGCGCCGACGGCGGCGGAGGTTTCGCGGTCCGGGCGAGGATCCCGACCGCCCTTGGGATGCAGGTGTCGGGCGGACCCGTCCAGCCGACATAGGCTGGCCGGGTGGCGATCACGGTGTTCATTGCGGACGACCAGGCGATGGTGCGGCAGGGCTTCGGTGCCCTGCTCGCCGCGCAACCCGACCTCACCGTCGTCGGTGACGCACCCGACGGGAAGGTCGCCGTCGACGAGGTGCTGCGGCTGCGTCCCGACGTGGTGCTGATGGACGTGCGGATGCCGGAGATGAACGGGCTCGAGGCCGCGGAACGGATCCTGTCGGCGCGGCTCGACCCGCCGGTCCGGGTGCTGATGCTCACCACCTTCGACATCGACGACTACGTCTACCAGGCGCTGCGGGTGGGGGCGAGCGGCTTCATGCTCAAGGACGCACCCGCCGAGGAGTTGGTGCGGGCGGTCCGGGTGGTGGCCGCGGGCGAGGCGCTGCTCGCGCCGACCGTCACCCGGCGGCTGATCGCCGACGTCACCAGCCGCCGCGCCGCCCCGCGCCCCGAGCCGGCCAAGCTGGCCGCGCTGACCCCACGCGAGCGCGAGGTGCTCGAGCTGATCGCGCGGGGCCTTTCCAACGGGGAGATCGCCGAGTCACTGTTCGTGGCCGAGCAGACCGTCAAGACCCACGTCGGGAAGGTGCTCGGCAAGCTGCACCTGCGGGACCGGGCCCAGGCGGTGGTGCTGGCGTACGAGAGCGGACTGGTCACGCCCGGATGACGGCGCGTCCCGGGATGCCCGAGCGCCGCGTCGCGGGCAGTATGGCGGTGGAGAGACATCCACGCACACCCGGGGAACGGGGACCTCCATGACGACGATCGGCATTCTGACCAGCGGCGGCGACTGCCCCGGCCTCAACGCGGTGATCCGCGGGGCCGTCCTCAAGGGCGCCACCGTGCACGGGCAGGAGTTCGTCGGGTTCCTCGACGGCTGGCGCGGGCTGGTCGAGGGGGAGGCGATCCCGCTCGACCGTCCTCGTGTCCGCGGTCTCTCGCACGAGGGCGGCACCATCCTCGGGACCAGCCGGTTCGGGCCGTTCCAGGGGCCGGACGGGGGAGCGGAGAACATCGCCCGGACGCTCGACCGGCTCGGTGTCGACGCCGTCATCGCGATCGGCGGCGAGGGCACCGCCGCGGCGTCCCAGCGCCTGCACGAGGGCGGGATCAGGATCGTCGGGGTGCCGAAGACCATCGACAACGACCTCGACCAGACCGACTACACCTTCGGCTTCGACACCGCCGTCGAGATCGCCACCGAGGCGATCGACCGGTTGCGCACCACGGGGAACTCCCACAAGCGCTGCATGGTCCTCGAGGTGATGGGGCGCAATGCCGGGTGGATCGCACTGCACTCGGGGACGGCCGGCGGCGCGCACGCCATCCTGATCCCGGAGCATCCCGAGTCCGTCGAGCAGATCTGCGAGTGGGTGACCAGCGTCCGGGACCGCGGCCGGTCCCCGATGGTGGTGGTCGCGGAGGGCTTCACCCTGCCCGGCATGGCGCAGGCGCACTCGACCAAGGGTCTCGACGGGTTCGACCGGCCGCGGCTCGGGGGGATCGCCGAGGTGCTGGCCCCGATGATCCAGGAGCGCACGGGCATCGAGACGCGGGCGACGGTGCTCGGGCACATCCAGCGGGGCGGCGTCCCCACCGCCTTCGACCGGGTCCTCGCGACCCGGCTCGGGATGGCCGTGACCGACCTGGTCGCCGACGGACAGTGGGGCCACATGGTCGCGTTGCACGGGACCGAGATCGTCCGGGTCGGGTTCGACGAGGCGCTCGTCGACCACAAGTCGGTGCCCGAACACCGCTATCAGGAGATGCGCATCATCTTCGGCTGAGTCGGCCACCGGTGGCCGACCTCCTGCTGTCGGGACGCGCCGCATAAACTTGTGGCCATGACTGCAGCCGGCCAGGTGGCGACCACGACAGACCTTCTCGACTACGACGAGGTGCTCGCACGTTTCGAGCCTGTCATGGGCATGGAGGTGCACGTCGAACTGCACACCGCGACCAAGATGTTCTGCGGCTGCCCGACCGCGTTCGGTGCCGAGCCCAACACCCAGGTGTGCCCGGTGTGCCTGGGCCTGCCCGGCTCGATGCCGGTGGTCAACGCGTCCGCGGTGGAGTCCGCGATCCGGATCGGGCTGGCGCTGAACTGCTCGATCACCCCGTGGGGCCGGTTCGCCCGGAAGAACTACTTCTACCCGGACCAGCCGAAGAACTACCAGATCTCGCAGTACGACGAGCCGATCGCCACCGACGGCTACCTCGACGTGGTGCTCGACGACGGCACCACCTGGCGGGTCGAGATCGAACGCGCGCACATGGAGGAGGACACCGGCAAGTCGCTGCACGTCGGCGGCGCCACCGGCCGGATCCACGGCGCCAGCCACTCGCTGCTCGACTACAACCGCGCCGGCGTCCCGCTGGTGGAGATCGTCACCAAGACCATCTCCGGTGCCGGCGAACGCGCGCCCGAGGTGGCCCGCGCCTACGTCACCGCGCTGCGCGACCTGCTCAAGGCGCTCGACGTCTCCGACGTCCGGATGGACCAGGGCTCGATGCGCTGCGACGCAAACATCTCGCTGATGCCGATCGGCGCCACCGAGCTCGGCACCCGCACCGAGACCAAGAACGTCAACTCGCTCAAGAGCGTCGAGGTGGCCGTCCGCTACGAGATGCGCCGTCAGGGCGCCGTCCTCAGCGCCGGCGGCGAGGTCATCCAGGAGACCCGGCACTTCCAGGAGGCCGACGGCACCACCTCCGCCGGCCGTCGCAAGGAGACCGCCGAGGACTACCGCTACTTCCCGGAGCCGGACCTCGAGCCCGTCGCCCCGAGCGCCGAGTGGGTCGAGGAGCTGCGCGGCACGCTGCCCGAGCTGCCGTGGATCCGCCGCGCCCGCATCCAGGCCGACTGGGGTCTCTCGGACGAGGAGATGCGCGACCTGGTGAACTCCGGCGCGCTCGACCTGGTCATCGCGACCACCGAGGCCGGCGCGCCCGCCGACGCGGCGCGGTCCTGGTGGGTGGCCTACCTCTCGCAGCAGGCGAACGCCCGTGGCGTCGAGCTGGCCGAGCTGCCGATCACCCCGGCGCAGCTGGCGCGGGTCATCGCGCTCGTCGCCGACGGCACCCTCGCGAACAAGCAGGCCCGGCAGGCCGTCGACGGTGTGCTCGCCGGCGAGGGCGAGCCGGACGAGGTCGTCGCCAAGCGGGAACTCGCCGTCATGCGCGACGACTCGGCGCTGCAGGCCGCGGTCGACGCCGCGCTCGCCGCCAACCCGGACATCGCCGAGAAGATCCGTTCCGGCAAGGTCGCCGCGGCGGGCAAGATCGTCGGCGACGTCATGAAGGCCACCCGCGGCCAGGCCGACCCGGCTCAGGTCAAGGACATGGTCATCGCGGCCTGCTCCTAGGTCCTGCTCGAAGGGGATCTGACCGAAGGCCCGCCGGTCAGTGCCTCACTTTTCTGGATAGCCCTCTGCGCGGTGGTCGCGCCGCTACTGGCGGGGCTGGTCCCGCGCAAGCTGGTGCCGGAGGTGGTGCTGCTGCTGATCGCGGGCGTCATCGTCGGTCCGCACGTCCTCGACCTCGCCGTCGTGGGCAGCGAGATCGACCTGCTCCGCGAGCTCGGCCTCGGCATGCTGTTCCTGCTCGCCGGCTACGAGATCAACACCAGCGAGCTGACCGGTCGCGGCGGGCGTCGGGCGCTGATCACCTGGCTGTCGTGCCTGGTGCTGGCCTTCGTGGTGATCGGGTTGCTCGGCCTGACCGGCGCGATCGACGCGGAGATCGCGGTGGCCATCGCCCTGACCTCCACGGCACTCGGCACGCTGCTGCCGATCCTCAAGGACAGCGGCATGCTCGGCACCCGCCTGGGCCGCACCGTCCTCAACCACGGCGCCTTCGGCGAGCTCGGCCCGGTGATCGCGATGGCGATCCTGCTGAGCTCACGGGGTGCGGGCGCGTCGCTGGTCGTGCTGGCGGCGTTCGCGGCGGCGGCGGTGGGAGTCGCGTTCATCCCGGCGGGCCTGCGCCGTGAGGGCTCGAAGCTGGCCTCGATCATCCGGCTCGGCTCCGAGACCACGGCGCAGACGACCGTGCGGTTGACGATGCTGCTGCTGGTCACGCTGATCGCGGTCGCGACCATCTTCGACCTCGACATCATCCTCGGAGCCTTCGCGGCGGGCTTCATCCTGCGCCGGGCGAGGCCCGCGGGGGACGAGAAGCTGGAGGCGAAGCTGGACGGGCTGGCCTTCGGGCTGCTCATCCCGATCTTCTTCGTCACCTCGGGCATGGCGATCGACGTCAAGGCCGTGGCCGCCGCGCCGGGGATCCTGCTCGCGTTCCTGGTGCTGATCCTGCTGGTGCGCGGGCTGCCGGTGTTCTTCGCCGAACGATTCGACCGGGGCCCGGACCTCGAGGATCCGCCGCCGACCGTGCGCGAGCGGGGTCAGGTGGCGCTGTATGCCGCGACCGGGCTGCCGCTGATCGTCGCGGTGACGGAGGTCGCCGTGAACGCCGGTCAGATGACCGAGTCCAACGCCTCGATCCTGGTCGCGGCGGGCGCGATCACCGTGCTGGTGCTGCCGTTGACCGCGTCGCTGCTCGGCTCGAAGCCTGAGCTCAAGCCGGTCGAGCGGGTTCCCTAGCTGGCCCTGGCCGTCCGCCCGCCGGTCCTCGTCGTCGGGTGGCCGACGGGTTGTCGCGGCTACCCGGCGCTGCCCGGGCCCTGCGGCCCCGCTCTAGTCGAAGCCGCCGCCGCCGAGGGGGGCGTCGATCCGGACCACCCGGTCGTCGGTCGGGCCGGGCTGACCGTCGGTCTTGTTCTCGGTGGACACCCAGATCTGGTCCTGGCCGCCGAGTCCGGCGCCGCGCAGCTTCCCGTACTTGTCCTGCGCCGCCAGCGACGGTGCCGCCGTCACCGCGCCGGTCTGCGAGTCCAGCGTCAGCACGGCGAGTGCGTTGGCGTCGCTCAGCGACACCGCGACCGCGGCGCCCCCGGCGACGCATCCCGCGACGCCCGGCCGGTCCGGCCACGACCACACCGGCACCCCGGACGCGCCGTCCGTGGTGATCCGCTGCAGCCGGTCCTCGAGCGGCGTCCGGTCGGTCACCCAGATGGCGCCGCCGTGCGGGTCCACACAGACGTCGCCCGCGGTGCCGACACCGGAGAGCGCGACGCGGGGGGCGGACGGCCCGGTGACGGGGGCCGGCCCCAGCGTGGTGACCCGCAGCAGCTTGCCGGCCAGGGAGCCGGGATCTGTTGCGGCAGCAGGGTTCCCGGCGTCGCCGGTCAACACCAGGAGTTCGCTCGGTGAGCTGAAGGCGAGTGCGCCGGTGTTGCCGACCGGGCCGCGCGGAATCCCGGTGAGCACCTCCTTGGGCAGGTCCCCGGGCGCGATCCGGACCACCCGGTTGTCGAACGACGTGCTCACGTACGCGTAGAGCAGGTTGTCCTCCGCGTAGGTGGGGGACAGGGCCACGTCGAGCAGGCCGCCGTCGGCGGAACCGTCCACGTCGAGCCGGGCGACCTCGGCGGGCGGTTGGCCGGGGGCGACGCGCAGGATCCGGCCGGTGCGCCGCTCGGTGACCAGTGCGGTCTGGCCGTCGGGCAGCATCGTCAGGCTGCCGGTGGTGTCGAGGCAGGTCGCGACGACGGACGGGTCCGCGTCCTCGCACGGGGCCAGCGGCCGCGGGGAGGTGCTCGGGGCGGGGCTCTCGGCGGTCGGCGCCGGCCGGCCGGGCGCGGTGTCGCCGCCGGGCGCGAAGGTCGGCACCGGGGTGAACGGGGTCGACGCGGTGTCGTCGAACTTCGCGCAGCCGACGACGGACAGCCCGATCAGTGTCGTCGCTGCGGTGCGACGCAGTGCCAGTGCCGCAGTCGACGGCCGTCCGCGTGAGACTCCCATGCCTTCGAACGGTACGGAAGTGACGGCCGGTGCGGCGCGCCGACCCTCGCCATGCGCCGCGGGCTGCCCGCGCGCTCTACCCTGTCACCGTGACACAGAAGCCTCGCGACGTCTCCAGCCCGTTCGACCACCCCACCGAGCGGATCCCGACCACCGACGAGGACCTGGGTCTGCTGCCCACCGAGCAGATTCCGACCTACAACGGTCCCGCGCTCCCGGCCGCCCGCCGGACCCCCGAACCGGTCACGGAGTACGTCGCAACGGCGTACACGGAACCGGAGTACGTTGCGCCGGAGTACGAGTCGCCGACCCGCACCACCGAGGTACTGCCGACCGGCGACGCCTACGACGTCGACGGCTCCTTTGCCCTCGAGGAGCCGTACGTGACGCCGGCGCCGGCCGTCGTGGCACCCGCCCCGGCTCGACTCGCCGCGGAATCGGACCCGGCCGCCGCCGCGTCGCCTGCCGCGGCGCCGCGGGGCACCCTGGACCTGGGGCTGCTGGTGCTGCGGGTCGCGGTCGGCGCGCTCGCGCTCGGGCACGGCCTGCAGAAGCTCTTCGGCTGGTGGGCCGGACCCGGCCTCGACGGCTTCGAGACCACGCTGGTCGAGGCGGGGTTCGACCAGGCCCGGCTGCTCGCGACCCTCGGCGCGGTCGCCGAGGTCGCCGGCGGTGTGTTCCTGATCGTCGGGTTGATGACGCCCCTGGCCGCCGCCGCGGTGCTCGTGGTGATGATCAACGCCTGGTGTGTGCGGCAGGTCGCCGAACCGGGCCTGCAGTT
This sequence comes from Rhodococcus sp. P4_C10, assembly GCF_056402135.1. Lineage (NCBI taxonomy): Bacteria > Bacillati > Actinomycetota > Actinomycetes > Mycobacteriales > Nocardiaceae > Rhodococcus > Rhodococcus sp. P4_C10. The sequence goes on from NZ_JBFUHZ010000007.1 coordinate 8,995, forward strand.
CTTCGCCCCGGCGGGTGTCGAGTACGAGACCCTGCTGGTGGCCGCCCTGATCGCGGTGATCCTCTGCGGACCCGGCCGGATCGCCGTGGACGGCACCCATCGGTGGGCCACCCGCCCGCGCACCGGATCGGCGCTGGCGCTGATCCTCGGCGTCGCGGCCGGGGTGTGCCTGTGGATCTTCCTGGACGGCGCCAACCCCCTGATCTGAGTGACCAGGGGGCTGGCTGAGAGGTGAGTGAGGTCAGACGGGCAGGCTCGCCGGCTCGGGTTGCGGCGCCGGCTCCACCGGGGCGTTGAGGCGCCGGCCGAGCACCGACTTGCGGTACCCGTAGGCGAAGTAGACGGCGATGCCGAGCACCATCCAGACGACGAAGCGGATCCAGGTCTCCACCGACAGGTTGAGCATCAGCCACAGGCAGGCCAGCACCGCGACGATCGGGACGACGGGCATCAGCGGGACCCGGAAGCCACGCGGCAGGTCCGGACGGGTGCGGCGCAGCACCATCACCCCGATGCAGACCAGGACGAAGGCGAACAGCGTGCCGATGTTCACCATCTCCTCGAGGGTGCCCATCGGGAAGAATCCGGCCAGCAGGGCGACGACGCCGCCGACGATGAGGGTGATCCGCACCGGGGTGCCCTTCTTGCCGGTCTTCGCCAGGCCGCGGGGCATCAGGCCGTCCCGTGACATCGCGAACAGCACCCGGGTCTGGCCGAGCATCATGACCATCACGACCGTGGTCAGGCCGGCAAGTCCGCCGAAGTTGATGACCCACTGCGCCCAGGTGATGCCGTGCGCCTCGAAGGCCGTGGCGAGCGTCGCGCTGCTGTCGCCGACCAGTGGGCTGCCGGTGCGCAGGTCGGTGTACTTGACCATCCCGGTCAGCACCAGGGTGACGCCGACGTAGAGCACGGTGACGATGGCGAGGGAGCCGAGAATGCCCCGCGGCAGCGCCTTCTGCGGGTTCTTGGTCTCCTCCGCGGTGGTGGCCACGACGTCGAATCCGATGAACGCGAAGAACACCAGGCTGGCGGCGGCGAGCAGGCCGTACCAGCCGTAGGTGCTGCCGCCGGCGCCGGTGAAGAACGAGAACAGCGACTGGTGCACGCCGCTGGCGGTGCTGGCGGCGCCCTCGGCGGGCGGGACGTACGGCGAGTAGTTCTCCTTCTTGACGTAGAACGCGCCGACCACGATGACGAGCAGGACCACGATGATCTTGATGGCGGTGATGACGGCCGAGACCCGCGACGACACCTTGGTGCCGATGGCGAGGACGAGGGTGATCGCACCGATGATCACCAGGGCGCCCCAGTCGAAGGCGATCGGTCCGAGGTGCGCGGTCGTGGACCCGGCCGCGCCGATCACGTTGCCGAGGTACAGCGACCAGCCCTTCGCGACCACCGCCGAGGCGAGCGCGAACTCGAGGATCAGGTCCCAGCCGATGATCCAGGCGACGAACTCGCCGAAGGTGGCGTAGGAGAAGGTGTAGGCGCTGCCGGCCACCGGCACGGCGGACGCGAACTCGGCGTAACACAGGGCCGCCAGCCCGCACGCCGCGGCGGCAAGGACGAAGGCCAGCGAGATCGACGGCCCGGCCACGTTGCCCGCGGTGCGCGCGGTCAGCGTGAAGATGCCCGCGCCGACGACCACGGCGACGCCGAACACCGTCAGGTCCCAGGCCGTGAGGTCGCGCCGCAGGCGGCTGCCGGGTTCGTCCGTGTCCGCTATCGACTGTTCGACTGATTTCGTTCGCCAGATGCCTGCTCCGGGCATGGGTGGACTCCTTGCTGTGCAGCCTGCGGCCTCGTGGGCCGGGAAATGGGCGGTGTCACCGAAGGCGATCGTAGGTGGACTGTGATCCAGGTCTCAGTGGCGACACGAAGGGAACCATCCGAGGGCCCGCGGCGGCAATACCCGGCGGCCAAGTTGAGCAGGATGCTCACCTCGGTGCGCCATCCGGCACCGCAGCTGCGCTCCGTGCGCAGGCGGATCGTCGGCCGCGCGGCGTGCGGCCCAGCGGGGTTGACAATTGTGTGACGCCGCTTACAGTTCTTCTCCGGCGGGGTCCCGCCGGAACGTGCCACAAGTGCCGTAAATCATTGCCCCACAGCGAGTCAGCCCCACGAGGTGGACTTGTCGCGGGCGGAGTATCACAGGAGAGCGTCATGAGCGTCGTGAATTCGCTGGCCGATCAGGACTTCGAGCAGCTGTCGATCCGCCGGACGGAGGGCGGATTCGCGAGCATCGTCGCGGTGCACGACACCACGCTGGGCCCGGCGCTGGGCGGTGTCCGGATCCGCAAGTACGCCAGCGACGAACTGGCGGCCGCCGACGCCATGAGGCTGGCGCGCGCGATGACCTTCAAGGCCGCCCTGGCGGGCCTCCCGCTCGGCGGCGGCAAGAGTGTCGTCAACGCCGACCCGTTCGGTGACAAGACCCGGGACCTGCTCGAAGCGCACGGCCGGCACATCGGAATGTTCGGCGGGCGGTACATCCCAGGGGCCGACATGGGCACCGGCAGCGCGGACCTCGAGGTGATCGGCCGGTACGTGCCGCGGGTCTCGAGTGCCGGGCGTGACCCCTCGCCGTACACCGCCCGCGGCGTGGTGGCCTCGATCGCGGCGGTGGCGTCGCACCTGGGCCGCGACGTCGAGGGGCTGCGGGTGGCGGTGCAGGGCGCGGGCAACGTGGGCCTGGGCATCGTCGAGCAGCTGACCGCGCGCGGAGCCACCGTCCTGGTCGCCGACCCGGATCCGGTGCGGGTCGAGAAGGCAGTGGAAAGCTTTGGTGCGCAGCCGAGTCCGCTGTCCGACATCCTGCACGCCGAGGTGGACGTGGTCTGCCCGGCGGGACCGGGGCAGGTGGTCGACCACGCCGTGGCGAACCGGCTCTCCGCGGTCGCGGTGGTGGGTGCGGCGAACAACATGTTGGCCGAGCCGACGGTCAGCGCGACGCTCGCTGCCCGTGGCGTCGTGTACGTGCCGGACTTCGTCTCCAACTCCGGCGGGCTGATCTCGTGCGAGGCGGAGGTGAACGGGGTGAGCGACTTCGTCGACCGGGTCGACCGGATCGGCGAGGTGGTGCTCGAGATCCTCGACTACGCCCGCGTCGTCGGGGTGGACAGCGACACGGCCGCGGTGTCGCTCGCCCGCCGGCGGATCGCCGAGTTCGCCGCGGCCTGAGCGGCCGGCCGCGCCCCGGTGGGTGGGACCCGCCCTCCCGATGCGGCAGCTCGCCGAGATGGTGGGCATCTCGAACCCCTACCTGTCCCAGATCGAACGCAACCTGCGTGAGCCGAGCGAGCAGGTGCTCGAGTCGATCGCGGACCACCTGAAGATGTCCGCCGACCTGCTCTCGGCCCGGGCGCACCGCGGCGACACCGACGGCAAGCCCGATGTGGTCGTGGCCATCCGCAGGGACAAGGACCTCACGAAGGCGCAGCGCGCCGCGCTGGAGGAGATGTACACGACCTTCCGCGAGATGACGGTCGCCAACCGGCGCCGTGGCCGTGGCCAGGCCGGTACCGACTAGCCCCGCGGGGCCGATACGACGGCAACGTCCCGCAGCAGCGGAAGCCACTGCCGGCGAAGAACTTCCGTCTCGCACACCATGCCCAGGTGGCCGGTGTCCGCGGTGATCCTGGTGACGGACTCCCGGGGCGTCGAGACGAGGTCGGCCAGCGCCCACAGTTGTGTGGGCGGCGTGACGGTGTCGCGGGTGCCGGCGAGGAGGAAGAGCGGGCACTCGACGGCGGCCAGGTCGATACGCTCGCCGCCGACGGTCATCTCGCCGCGGGCGAGTTCGTTGCGCAGGAACAGGTGCTCGAGCGTCCAACGGTAGAGCGCCGTCGGAACGTCCTGCGGATGGTTGATCCAGTTCCGGAACGCGGTTTCCGCCTCGACCGCCGCCGGATCGTCGATGGCACCCCACAGCGCCATCATCCGACCCCATTCGGTCGGCCACTCCGCCAGGTTCAGTGCCGCCGCCTGGGTGCGTCCGGACTGCAGCAGGTCCCACGGCAGCGCGCCGACCACGCCGGCGCCGACGCTGCTCCGTCCCGCCCGCATCCAGGCAGTGCGTTGCGCGTCGACTCCGCGTTCGCAGTCGATCGGTGCGGATGCCACGGTCAGGGTGGCCACGGATTCGGGGCGCCGGGCGGCGTGCGTCGCGGCCAGCCAGCCGCCCTGGGAGAAGCCGACCAGGTTGACCCGGCCGCCGAGTGCGGCGACGGCCTCGTCGAGTACCCGGAGGTGTTCCTCGATTCCCCAGTCGTCCTCGGCCGCAGTCGGATCGAGCCATTCGATGCAGTGCAGGTCGTCCAGGCCGGCCTCGAGGCAGGTGCCGAGCAGGCTCTGCCGGGGGGACAGGTCGACGACGCACGAGGTCTGCCCGGATCGGGGCGGCACCACCAAGGTCGGAAGGATCGATCCCGATCCGGCCGCGGCCGCGGTGGAGAAGTTCCGCAGGCAGGCCTGCGTCCAGAGCTTCTCGGTGACGCTGTCGTGGTGGAAACGCGGCGGCGACCGGTGGAGGAGTACCTGCCAGAACACCGCGGCGTCGGCAAGCGGTCCCCACGGAGCCCGATCGCGGCGCAGCGCGCCGCGTGCGTACCGCGTCCAGCTGGTGACGGCGGCCTCGGCGACTTCTCTGATCACGCGCATGCGTTGCTTTCTGTAGTTGTGGACAAAGACGGCGCGGTCCCCGGCAGGAGTGAGTGTGCCTGCCGGGGACGGGCCGCGGAGGTGGCGGTGGCGGTGAGGCCGGAGACCAGGTCGGCCTGCGCGTTGACGACGGCCCCGACCCAGTCCAGGCCCGACGCGCCGGCGAGCTTCTTCTGGAACTCCGTGACGGTGCCCAGCGACTTCTCGTAGCTGTCCAGGGTCAGCAGGCTGGCCTGCTTGGCCGCGGCGTAGACCTTCTCGTTGAAGTTCTGTGCGCGCTCGGCGCTCTCGTCGACGGCCTTGGTGACCCGCTCGGTGGTCGCGTCGACGGCCTTGGTGACCCGCTCGGTGGTCGCGTCGACGACCTTGGCGGCGCGAGCGGCGCTGGCGTCGACGACCTTGGTGGCGCTCTCGACACTGGCGTCGATGGTGCTCTGAGCGGACTTCGTGACGGTCATGGCTACTCCTCGTGGTGATCGGATGTGCGGTGGAATCGCGTGTGCGGCAACAGTCCTTGCCCGCCTACGGCACGTTAGCAGGTTAGCATGATCACTGCTAACTCTCCAGGGTTGCGGTCAGCTGAACACGTACGTGCCCGGTGCGGCGCCGAGCACCTTGTGCCCGGGTCCGCCCATCGGCGGCGGAGCCTGCAGCGCGCCGGCGCGCTGGTTGGACCAGGTCGTCCAGTCCGCCCACCACGACCCCGGGCTCCGCTTCGCCTTCTCCCGCCAGGTCTGCGCGTCGGCCGGCAGGGCGGGCGCCTGCTTGGCGTCGGGGGCGCCCAGAGCCTCGACCCAGCTCTTCTTCCCGGGCGGGTTGACGATGCCGGCGATGTGGCCGCCGTTCGAGAGCACGTAGCGCACCTTGCCGCCGAACAGCCCCGCGCTGGCGTACGACGACGCCCACGGCACGATGTGGTCGTTCTCCGCGCCGATGACGTACACGTCGTTGGTGAAGTTGGACAGCGAGATCTTCTCGTCGCCGATCGTGAACTCGCCCCTGGCCAGTTCGTTGTCCCGGTAGAGCGAACGCAGGTAGCGGCTGTGCATGGCGGCCGGCATCCGGGTGGAGTCCTCGTTCCACACGAGAAGGTCGAAGGCGGCAGGCTTTTCGCCGAGCATCCACCGGCTGACCCAGTAGCCGAAGATCAGGTCGTTCGCGCGGAGCAGGTCGAAGGTCAGGCTCATGTCCTCGCCCGCGAGGTAGCCGTTCTTCCCCATGATGATGTCGATCTTGTACAGCGTCTCCGGGTCGGAGATCAACCCGAGTTCACCCGGCTCGCTGTAGTCGAGGAGCGTGTTGATCAGGGTCAGGGTCCCCATCCGCTGGTCGCCCTTGCCGGCAAAGTGCCCGGCCGCGATCGCGGACATGGCCCCGCCGAGGCACAGGCCCGCGATGTCGACCCGCGGAGCCCCGGTGATCTCCAGGACCGCGTCCATCGCCGCGTCGATGCCCTGGTCGAGGTAGTCCTCGAACGTCACTGCGCCCATCGACTCGTCCGGGTTCCGGTACGAGATCGCGAACACGGTGCGGTTGTGCTGGACGGCCCACTCGAGGTAGCTGCGGTCCGGACCGATGTCCATGATGTAGTACTTGTTGATCCAGGGCGGGCAGGCCAGCAGAGGGATCTCGTGTACCTGTGTGGTCTGCGGCGCGTACTGGATCAGCTCGATCATCTCGTTGCGGAAGACGACCTTGCCCTCGGTCGCGGCCATGTTCTCGCCGACAGTGAAGGCGTCATGGTCCACCCGCAACGGCCGGCCGCCGCGCTTGACGAGGTCCTCCAGCGCGTAGCCCGCGCCGCGGACCAAGGACTTGCCGCCGGTCTGGATCGCCCGGGTGAGCACCGTCGGGTTCGTCAACGGCGAGTTGGTCGGGGCCGCCGCGTCGAGTGCGAGGTGCGCGAACTGGCGTGCCTTGGCCGCGGTGAACTCGTCCTCGGTGCCGGCGTCGACCAGGTCGTCGACGAAGGTCCGTGTGGTCAGGTAGGACTGCAGCAGGGCGAAGTACGCGGGGTTCTCCCGCCACGCGGGATCGCGGAAGCGGTTGTCGCACTCGCTCACCGACTGCGGCGCCGAGGCCTCGGTGCCGAGGGCGACCCGCAGGGTCGCCGGCGGAATCTGGGCCAGGGTCCGTGCCAGCCGGCCGGTCGCCGCCGTCACCTCCGCCGGGTTCTTGATCGCGTTCTTCGACACCGACCCGGTTGCCGAGAACCAGCCGACGGGGTCCACCTTGGCGCCGATCCGGCGCTGCAGATTCTCAAGCATTGCCGCCACCGTTCGTCCCATTTGTCGTCGAGTCGGGGCTGTCGCCGAAGTAGCGCAGGATCATTTCGCACACGCAGACCGGCCGGTCGATGCCCGCCACGTCGAAGGTCAGCTTGACCGTCAACTGGTGTCCACCCGGGACCGGATCGACCGACAGCACGGTCGCGGTGGCGCCGACCTCGGAGCCGACCGGGACGGGGGCGGGAAAGCGCACCTTGTTGAGTCCGTAGTTGATCACCTGCACGGAGTCGGTGACCTCGAGGATGCCCCAGAACAACTCCACGGCGAGCGACAAGGTCAGGTAGCCGTGCGCGATGGTGGTGCCGAACGGGCCCTGGGCGGCTCGAACGGGATCCACATGGATCCACTGGTGGTCGTTTGTCGCGTCGGCGAAGGTGTCGATGCGTTGCTGAGATATCAGTACCCGCGAAGAACCCGCGAGCGCCTTCCCCTCGAGATCAGCAAGATCGCCCATCGTCACCCTGTGCACGGCACAGCCAACGGTATTACTGGAACTCATTTCATCCCCTGTGTCGATTTCCCAATTGCTCCAGACCGCACCCGTGGAGCAAATTCCGGGGTTCGCTGAAACAATTCAGTGCATCTGGATAACGAAATACCAGGGCCTCGGAATTGTGGCCGAGGCAGACGGTAAGCGATGTGCGCGGAGGGCGCCAGACATGTATCTCGGCTGGCGGAACCGGGTCGATGCCCAGTCGGGGGCACTTTTCGTGGTCCCGTTGTCGCATTTCTCCGGATTGTCTGCCGTAAGAAACTGCGAGGCTACCTATGGGTAGAAATCGCGGTTCATTCGATACTTCGCGGTAAATTACCGAAAAGTAGTATTGCGCCGAATTATGTGTGAACTTGCGTTTCTCAAAACTAGAATCCAGGGTGCAAGTATGCGGTCAGCACGCCTTATTCGATTACGTCACGCGGTGTCCGCGGGCGCCCGGTGCGGCCGGATCGTGACCGGCGGCGGGCGGGTTTCGGGTGCGGCTTCCGTGCGGGTTCCCGTCGCCCGGTGGCGGGTCGAGGTCGGCCGTGGGCGTCGCCCGAGGCCGGGCGCGGGGTGTCGGTGCGAGCCCGGGGATGTCGGCGGCCGGCGGATGAGTTCATGTGACGGAACTAACAGTCAGGTGTCGACAGTGACGGAGGTCGGACACAGCGGCAAGCGCCCTCGCGACGCCCCGGGCGCACGACTCGGCCCCGCCACCCACCGCGTCCGAATGGGACGGGAGGGTGACGGGGCCGAGGGATTTCCGGGGCTGCCGGTTGCTCAGGGGACGTAGCGGACGGCGCCCTTGTCTGCCGACGTGGCGAGCGCGGCGTAGGCCCGCAACGCGGTCGTGACGGTGCGCTGACGGTCCACGGGCTGCCAGGGGCGCTCGGAGGCCTCCATCTTCGCGCGACGCTCGGCGAGCGCCGCGTCGTCGACGAGGATCTCGAGGGTGCGGGTGGCGACGTCGATGCGAACCTGGTCACCGGTCTCCACCAGGCCGATCACGCCACCGGCGGCGGCCTCCGGCGAGATGTGCCCGATGGACAGTCCCGAGGTGCCACCGGAGAAGCGGCCGTCGGTGATCAGGGCGCACTCCTTGCCCAGGCCCGCGCCCTTCAGGAACGCGGTGGGGTGCAGCATCTCCTGCATGCCCGGCCCGCCCTTCGGTCCCTCGTAGCGCACCACCAGGACGTCGCCCGGCTTGATCTTCTTCTGCAGGATCACCGAGACTGCCTCTTCCTGTGACTCGACGACGAGCGCCGGCCCCTGGAAGGAGAACAGTTCCTCGTCGATGCCCGCGGTCTTGAGGATCGCGCCGTCGACGGCGATGTTGCCGCGCAGCACGACCAGGCCGCCCTCGACGGTGTAGGCGTGCTCGACGTCGCGGATGCAGCCGCCCGCGGCGTCGGTGTCCAGCGCGGACCAACGGTTGGCCGTCGAGAACGGCTCCGTGGTGCGCACCCCGCCCGGCGCCGCATGGAAGAGTTCGAGTGCTTCCTCGGAAGCCTTGCCGGAGCGGATGTCCCAGGTGTCGAGCCACTCGTCGAAACTCTTGGTGTGCACCGTCGAGACGTCCGTCTCGAGCATTCCGCCGCGCCGCAACTCGCCGAGCAGGGCCGGGATTCCGCCGGCCCGGTGCACGTCCTCCATGTGGTAGTCGGAGTTGGGGGAGACCTTCGACAGGCAGGGGACCTTGCGGCTGATCGCGTCGATGGTGTCGAGGTCGAAGTCGACCTCGCCCTCCTGGGCGGCGGCGAGGGTGTGCAGCACGGTGTTCGTCGACCCGCCCATGGCGACGTCGAGTGCCATCGCGTTGCGGAACGCGGCCGGCGTCGCGATGTTGCGGGGCAGCACCGACTCGTCCTCGTCGCGGTAGTACCGGAGCGCGGCCTCGACGACGACGGTGCCGGCGCGGGAGAACAGGGCGCGCCGGGCCTCGTGGGTGGCCAGCGTGGAGCCGTTGCCGGGCAGTGCCAGGCCGAGCGCCTCGGTGAGGCAGTTCATCGAGTTGGCGGTGAACATGCCCGAGCAGGAGCCGCAGGTGGGGCACGCGCTGCGCTCGACCTCGTCGAGGCCTTCCTCGGAGACGGCGTCGTTGGCGGATGCGGAGATGGCCGTGATCAGGTCGGTGGGAGCCTGTGCGACGCCGCCGACCACCACTGCCTTGCCGGCTTCCATCGGTCCGCCGGAGACGAAGACCGTCGGGATGTTCAGGCGCATTGCGGCGTTGAGCATGCCCGGGGTGATCTTGTCGCAGTTCGAGATGCAGACGAGGGCGTCGGCGGTGTGCGCGTTCGCCATGTACTCGACCGAGTCGGCGATGATCTCGCGGCTGGGCAGCGAGTAGAGCATGCCGCCGTGACCCATCGCGATGCCGTCGTCGACAGCGATGGTGTGGAACTCGCGCGGGACGCCGCCCGCCTCGCGGATCGCCTCGGCGACAATGTCGCCCACGTTCTTGAGGTGCACGTGGCCGGGCACGAACTGCGTGTAGGAGTTCGCGACGGCGACGATCGGCTTGCCGAAGTCGGAGTCCGTCATTCCGGTGGCGCGCCACAGGGATCGGGCTCCGGCGGCATTGCGGCCGATGGTGGTGGTGCGTGACCTCAACGGGGGCATGGGGTGTCCTTCACTATCTGGGGATCCGCTGGTGTGGGGATCGGTCGACGTGACGCGAGCGTAGGCACCCGGCCTGCGGGGGCTGCCGCAGAACGGACCGCGATGACATCAACGGACCGACCGTGTAGACGTCGAGTGCTGTCCGCGCAACGGTACTCGCGTCTCAGTGGGCGTCGGTGTCCGGCTCGGTGCCGGTGGGGCCGTCGGGCTCGGTGTCGGTCTCGGCTTCAGCCTGCGCGGCTTCGCGGGCGGCGCGGTCGGCCGCGGCGTACGGATCGGTGACCCGGCCGCCGCTGGCTGCGGCCAGTTGGGGGAGTCGGCCGAAGGTGACCACGGGGAGCGTGACCTCGCTGCCGTCGGTCAGCTCCGCCCGGGCCCAGCCGTGCTTGGGGAAGCGGAAACCCTTGAGCTCGCTCCATTCGATGTTCCGGCTGGAGAACATCCGGTGCACTCGCAGGCCGTCGGGGGAGACGACGGTGCGCACTCGCAGGGTCCACACCAGGACGGCGACCGGGACGAGCCACAGGACGGACACCCAGGGCGGGCTCGCGAAGATGACGAAGGTGAGGCCGAACGCCAGCATGAGGACGGGCAGGATCGAGAGCTTGGAGATGTGTATGGACTGCTCGACCGGTTCGGCGGTGTGGGAGGATGGGCGTGGTGGCACGGGCTGCGATGGGGATGACACAGCACCATCCTCGCATCGCCGCCAGCGCTCTCACATTCTGGGACAGAGAACTCACCAGGTTGACTGTTCATCCTTGATGCGCCTACCTTCGAGCGCGTGAAGCAGAATGAGTTGCTCGTAATCGGCTGGCGCGTCGTCGCCTGAGTCGATACCCGTCAACTCGCAAGCACGACGCGCCACCCTCGTACAGCATGAATTGCTGACGGGGGTTTTTTCTTGCCCGGAGCTAGCTTCAAAACTTCAAGACCAGAGGATTACGTAGTGAGCGCACCAATCGCACGGCCGCAGCCCACGCCGCGCAAGGCGGGGGCGACGGCTCAGCCCGCCCCGACAACCGCAGCAACCCAGCCCGGCGCCCGCCGCCAGGTCGCCCCGGAGCGCGTGTCCGGCGCGCAGTCCGTGGTTCGGGCCCTCGAGGAGCTCGAGGTCGACACCGTCTTCGGGATCCCCGGTGGCGCAGTGCTGCCCGTGTACGACCCGCTCTTCGACTCGAAGAAGGTCCGTCACGTCCTGGTCCGTCACGAGCAGGGCGCCGGCCACGCCGCGACCGGCTACGCACAGGCAACCGGGAAGGTCGGCGTCTGCATGGCCACCTCCGGCCCCGGCGCGACCAACCTGGTGACGCCGCTGGCCGACGCGCAGATGGACTCCGTCCCGGTCGTCGCGATCACCGGTCAGGTCGCGCGCAGCCTCATCGGCACCGACGGCTTCCAGGAAGCCGACATCTCCGGCATCACGATGCCGATCACCAAGCACAACTTCCTCATCACCGACGCGATCGACATCCCGCGCATCATCGCGGAGGCCTTCTACCTGGCGTCCAGCGGTCGACCGGGTGCGGTCCTCGTCGACATCCCGAAGGACATCCTGCAGGCGCAGACCACCTTCTCGTGGCCGCCGGAGATGCGGCTGCCGGGCTACCGTCCGGTCAGCAAGCCGCACGGCAAGCAGGTCCGCGAGGCGGCCCGGCTGATCGCCGACGCCAAGTCGCCCGTGCTCTACGTCGGCGGCGGCGTCATCAAGGCCAACGCGTCCGCGGAACTGATCGAGCTGGCGGAGCTGACCGGGATTCCCGTCGTGACCACCCTGATGGCCCGCGGCGCCTTCCCGGACAGCCACCAGCTGCACTGCGGCATGCCCGGCATGCACGGCAAGGTCTCGGCCGTCGCGGCGCTGCAGAAGAGCGACCTGCTGATCACCCTCGGTGCCCGTTTCGACGACCGGGTCACCGGCCAGCTCACCTCCTTCGCGCCCGACGCCAAGGTGATCCATGCGGACATCGACCCGGCCGAGATCGGCAAGAACCGGTACGCGGACGTGCCGATCGTCGGTGACTGCAAGGAGGTCATCGTCGAGCTGATCGAGGCGATCCGGGCCGACATGGCCACCGGCACCACCACCGACCTGACCGAGTGGTGGGCGTACCTCGACGGCCTGCGCAAGACCTACCCGCTGGCGTACACACGCCCCTCGGACGGCGCGCTCTCGCCCGAGTTCGTGATCGAGGCGGTCGGCCGGCTCGCCGGTCCCGACGCGATCTACTGCGCCGGCGTCGGCCAGCACCAGATGTGGGCCGCGCAGTTCGTCAACTACGAGAAGCCGCGCACCTGGCTGAACTCCGGCGGTCTCGGCACCATGGGCTACGCCGTGCCTGCCGCGATGGGCGCCAAGATGGGCCGGCCTGAGGCCGAGGTGTGGGCCATCGACGGCGACGGCTGCTTCCAGATGACCAACCAGGAACTGGCGACCTGTGCCCTCGAAGGCGTGCCGATCAAGGTCGCGCTGGTCAACAACGGCAACCTCGGCATGGTCCGGCAGTGGCAGACCCTCTTCTACGAGGAGCGCTACTCCAACACCAACCTCGGTACCCACGGCGCGGTCCGGATCCCTGACTTCGTGAAGCTGGCGGAGGCGTTGGGCTGCCACGGAATCCGGGTCGAGCGCGAGGAGGACGTGGAGGCCGCGATCCGCGAGGCGCAGTCGATCAACGACAAGCCCGTGGTGATCGACTTCATCGTGAGCGACGACGCCCAGGTGTGGCCGATGGTCGCCGCGGGCACCAGCAACGACGAGATCATGGCGGCCCGGGGAATCCGGCCGCTCTTCGACGACGACGAACTGGCCGCCGAGCCTGCCGTCATCCACGAGGCCATGGAGCGCGAGCAGCAGTTCGTCGATTCGGCCGCCACGGACAGCGAGGACAACAAGTGAGCACGAGTCACACCCTGAGCGTTCTCGTCGAGGACAAGCCGGGGGTGCTGGCCCGCGTGGCCGCGCTGTTCTCCCGTCGGGGCTTCAACATCGAGTCCCTCGCGGTCGGGGCGACCGAGCTCCCCGAGGTCTCCCGTATGACCATCGTCGTCACCGTCGACGAGTTCCCGCTCGAGCAGGTCACCAAGCAGCTCAACAAGCTGGTGAACGTGCTCAAGATCGTCGAGCAGGAAGGCGACGCCTCCGTCGCGCGCGAGCTGGTCCTGATCAAGGTCCGGGCCGACGCGAGCGTCCGCACACAGGTTCTCGAGACCGTGAACCTGTTCCGCGCCAAGGTGATCGACGTCTCCACCGAGTCGTTGACCATCGAGGCGACCGGTACCCGCTCGAAGCTCGACGCGCTGCTGCGGATGCTGGACCCGTACGGCATCCGTGAGATCGTGCAGTCCGGCGTCGTTGCGGTCGGACGTGGGCCCAAGTCGATCACGGCGGCTCGCTAGTACCTTAAGTGCACGAACCAGGCTTCATTTCAGAACTTTTTCAAAGATCCCCAGAGGAGAGGTAATACCAGTGGCAGTCGAGATGTTCTACGACGATGACGCCGACCTGTCGATCATCCAGGGCCGCAAGGTCGCTGTGATCGGTTACGGCAGCCAGGGCCACGCGCACTCGCTGAGCCTGCGCGACTCGGGCGTCGATGTGCGCATCGGCCTCAAGGAGGGCTCGAAGTCTCGCGCCAAGGCCGAGGAGCAGGGCCTGACCGTCGGCACGCCGGCGGAGGTGTCCGAGTGGGCCGACGTGATCATGGTGCTCGCGCCCGACACCGCCCAGGCGTCGATCTTCACCAACGACATCGAGCCGAACCTGAAGGACGGCGACGCGCTGTTCTTCGGCCACGGCCTCAACATCCACTTCGATCTGATCAAGGCTCCGGAGTTCGTCACGGTCGGCATGGTCGCCCCCAAGGGCCCCGGCCACCTGGTGCGTCGTCAGTTCGTCGACGGCAAGGGCGTCCCGGCGCTCATCGCCGTCGACCAGGACCCGAAGGGTGAGGGCCAGGCCCTCGCGCTGTCCTACGCCAAGGCGATCGGTGGCACCCGCGCGGGCGTCATCAAGACCACCTTCAAGGAAGAGACCGAGACGGACCTCTTCGGCGAGCAGGCCGTGCTCTGCGGCGGCACCGAGGAGCTCGTCAAGACGGGCTTCGAGGTCATGGTCGAGGCCGGCTACGCGCCCGAGATGGCGTACTTCGAGGTGCTGCACGAGCTCAAGCTCATCGTCGACCTCATGTACGAGGGCGGCATCGCGCGCATGAACTACTCGGTGTCCGACACCGCGGAGTTCGGCGGCTACCTCTCCGGCCCGCGCGTCATCGACGCCGGCACCAAGGAGCGCATGAAGGCGATCCTGGCGGACATCCAGTCCGGCGAGTTCACCCGTCGCCTGGTCGCCAACGTCGAGAACGGCAACACCGAGCTCGAGGGCCTGCGCAAGGCCAACGCCGAGCACCCCATCGAGGTCACCGGCAAGAAGCTGCGCGACCTGATGAGCTGGGTCGATCGCCCGATCACCGAAACTGCCTAGTCAGTAGGCAGGACCTGCGCTCCGGCCGTCGCGCCGCAGCACGCACCTGAACCCGGTGCCGCTTCCGGACAGTCTCGACTGTCGACGAAGCGGCACCGGGTTTTTGGCGTTCGGAGTGCCCACTATGTGGTATCCGGCCCCCACGAGGTGGATTGGCCGGGGCCGGAGACTAAGCTGTCCGGGTCACGGCTGACGTGGGCGCCCGGTGCGGCGGCTGGCCGTGGTCGATCCGCCCGACATCTACCGCAGGGAGTTCACTCGTGAGCCAGAATGGCCGGCCCGTAGTCCTCATCGCCGACAAGCTTGCACAATCGACCGTCGATGCGCTCGGAGACGGTGTCGAGGTTCGCTGGGTCGACGGCCCGGACCGCCCGGCGCTCCTCGCCGCAGTCCCGGAGGCCGACGCCCTGCTGGTCCGCTCCGCGACCACCGTCGACGCCGAGGTCCTCGCCGTGGCGCCGAAGCTCAAGATCGTCGGCCGCGCCGGCGTCGGACTGGACAACGTCGACATCCCGGCCGCGACCGAGCGCGGTGTGATGGTCGTCAACGCGCCGACCTCCAACATCCACTCCGCCGCCGAGCATGCCGTCTCGCTGCTGCTCTCGACCGCGCGCCAGATCCCGGCCGCCGACCGCACGCTGCGTGAGAAGACCTGGAAGCGCTCGAGCTTCAACGGCACCGAGATCCTCGGCAAGACCGTCGGCGTCGTCGGCCTGGGCCGCATCGGCCAGCTGTTCGCGCAGCGCCTCGCCGCGTTCGAGACCGAGATCATCGCGTACGACCCCTACCTGCCGGCCGCTCGCGCCGCGCAGCTTGGCATCGAGCTCGTCGACATCGACCAGCTGGTCGAGCGCGCCGACTTCATCTCGGTGCACCTGCCCAAGACCAAGGAGACCGCCGGCCTCCTCAACGCCGAGCGTCTGGCCAAGGCCAAGGACGGCGTCATCATCGTCAACGCCGCCCGCGGCGGCCTGATCGACGAGGACGCGCTGTACGACGCGCTCGTGGGCGGCAAGGTTCGCGCCGCCGGCCTCGACGTGTTCAACACCGAGCCGTGCACCGACTCCAAGCTGTTCGACCTCGACAACGTCGTCGTCACCCCGCACCTCGGTGCCTCCACCTCGGAGGCCCAGGACCGCGCGGGCACGGACGTCGCCAAGAGCGTCCTGCTGGCCCTGGCCGGCGAGTTCGTGCCGGACGCCGTCAACGTCTCCGGTGGCCCGGTCGGCGAAGAGGTCGCGCCGTGGCTCGAGCTGGTCCGCAAGCTGGGTCTGCTCGCCGGCACCCTCTCGCCCGAGGCCGTGCAGAACGTGCAGGTCGTCGTCACCGGTGAGCTGTCCGCCGAGAACGTCGAGATCCTCGGCCTCGCGGCCCTGCGCGGCCTGTTCTCGGCCAGCAGCGACGAGGCCGTCACGTTCGTCAACGCCCCGCAGCTCGCCGAGCAGCGCGGCGTGAGCGTCGAGGTGGAGAAGCACAGCGAGGCACAGAGCCACCGCAGCGCCGTCGAGGTGCGCGCGGTCGCGGCCGACGGCACCGTCACCGCCGTCGCGGGCGCGCTGACCGGCCTGCAGCAGGTCGAGAAGATCGTCAACGTCAACGGCCGCAGCTTCGACCTGCGCGCCGAGGGCCACAACATCGTCGTGCACTACGCGGACCGCCCGGGCGTGCTCGGCGTGCTCGGCACCGTGCTCGGCACCGCCGGCATCGACATCCAGGCCGCGGCGCTGAGCCAGGACGTCGAGGGAGAGGGCGCCACCGTCATCCTGCGCGTCGACCGCGTGGTCGGCGACGCCGAGGTCGCGCAGATCGTCGAGAAGCTCGATGCCCGCGTTGCGCAGGTCGACCTGTCCTGATCGGACCTCAGCACCAACCGCGATGGCCGCGATCGTCTTGTACGGTCGCGGCCGTCGTCGCACAGCCCAGTCTTGGTTGCGGCGTCGCCGCGAAGGAAGTGAGTAGTTCATGAAGCTTGCAGTCATTCCCGGTGACGGCATCGGTGTCGAGGTCACGGCCGAGGCACTGAAGGTGCTGCGGAAGCTGGTCCCGGACCTGGAGACCACCGAGTACGACCTCGGTGCGAAGCGCTACAACGCCACCGGCGACCTGCTGCCCGAGGCGGAGCTCGCGGAGATCCGCACCCACGACGCGATCCTGCTCGGCGCCATCGGCGATCCGCGGATCGTGGCCCCGGGCATCCTCGAGCGCGGACTGCTGCTGAACATGCGCTTCCTGCTCGACCACCACGTGAACCTGCGTCCGGCCCGCACGTACCCGGGGTCGAAGTCGCCGCTGGCCGCCAACCCGGACATCGACTTCGTCGTGGTCCGTGAGGGCACGGAGGGGCCGTACACCGGCAACGGCGGCTCGATCCGGATCGGCACCCCGCACGAGGTTGCCACCGAGGTCTCGGTCAACACCTGGTTCGGTGCCGAGCGCGTCGTCCGCGCCGCGTACGAGCTGGCACGGACCCGCCGCAAGCACCTGACGCTGATCCACAAGACCAACGTGCTCTCCAACGCCGGCCGCATCTGGACCCGTGCGATGGAGACCGTGGGCGCCGAGTACCCCGACATCGAGACGGCGTACTGCCACATCGACGCCGCGACCATCTACATGGTCACCGACCCGACGCGCTTCGACGTGATCGTCACCGACAACCTGTTCGGCGACATCATCACCGACCTCGCGGGGGCCGTCACCGGTGGCATCGGCCTGGCCGCGAGCGGCAACATCGACGCGTCGGGCACCAGCCCGTCGATGTTCGAGCCCGTCCACGGCTCCGCGCCCGACATCGCCGGCCAGGGGATCGCCGATCCCACCGCGGCGATCCTGTCGGCCGCGATGCTGCTGCGTCACCTGGGCCGCGAGGACGACGCCGCGCGCATCGAGCGTGCCGTCGAGGCCGACCTGGCCTCGCGCGGTGACGCCCCGATCGTCACCACCGAGGTGGGCGACCGGATCGCCGCCGCCGTCTAGTCCGGCCTCACGCCGTATCGGCAACTCCGCCCGCGAACCGACGAGGTTCGCGGGCGGCGGGGAAGCCGAGCGCGGCGATCAGCGCCCCGAACGCCGGCGGCACCAGCGATGCCGCGAGGTACTGGCTGGTGTTCTGTGCGCCCAGCGCGCGACCGCTCCAGTACGGCCCGGAGATCTCCGCGACGGCCGTGAACGCGAGTCCGTTGTCGGCGACGGTGATCACCGACGCGACCACCAGCAGCGCCACCGAGACGGGGGAGTCGAGCCAGTCGGTGACCGCCAGCGCGAACATGGCGACGGCGGCGGCGACGGCGACCTGACGCAGCGGACCCATCCGGCTGCCGACGCGGTCGGACCAGAAGCCCGCGGCGATGCGTCCGGCCGCGCCCAGCAGCTGGGTGAGGGTGATGAGGATGCCGGCGGACGCCGCGGACCAGTGCCGGTCGGTCATCAGCCAGACCAGCGCGAACGTCCACACCAGGTACTGCGGCACAACCAGCAGCATGGAGACGCCGTGAATGCGCCAGAGCACGGCCTGGTCGCGGTACGGGTTGTCGAGCAGGCCCTGCTCTGCCGCCGCGGCCCGGCTCGGTCGCGGCGGGTCGATCACGAACAGCAGGCAGGCCAGCGCCGCGACCGCGCAGATCGCGGCGGGCACCGCCAGCGCCCAGCCGATGCCGTGTGCCGCGGCCAGGCCGGGAATGGTCAGCGCGGCCACCGCGACGCCGAGCGGCAGGGCCATCTGACGCACGCCCATGGCGAAGCCGCGGCGGTGGGCCGGGAACCAGCCCACCACCACCCGGCCGCTGGCGGCGTTCGCGCTGGACGCCGCCATGCCGCCGAGCAGTAGGAAGATGCCCAGCGCGACGTAGGACGAGCTCGTCGCGGCGGCCGCCGCGGCCAGCGCGGTCGCGGTGAGCCCGATCGCCAGCACCCGCCGTTCGCCGATCCGGTCGACGACGATGCCCCATGCGAAGAGCGTGAACAGGAAGCCGACGGTGGGCGCGGCCGCGATGAGCCCGGCCTGGGGCAGCGACATCCCCGTCTGCGTGGTCAGGGTGGGGATGAGGAACGCGGGGGCGTTGGAGAACACCGCGCCCGCGGCCTGGGCGAGGACGCCGAGGCCGAGCATCGACCATCTGCGGGCGGCGGACAGCTGGCGGTCCGGGGTGACGTCGTTCATCGGCACGTCCCAACATATGAAATAATTATCTTACAAAGTGGATTGTGCCGCGAGTCTATACCCGCCCGGAGCCGCCCCGTGCCGGGGCAGGCGGGTGGGCCGCGGCACGGTCGATAGACTTCGCTCATGCGCCTAGGTCGAATTGCCAGCCCGGACGGGGTCGCCTTTGTTTCCATCGAGGGGGAGGGCGATGCGCAGACGGCGAAGGAGATCGCCGAGCACCCCTTCGGGACACCCACCTTCACCGGCCGCAGCTGGCCCGTCGCAGACGTCCGACTGCTCGCCCCGATCCTTGCGAGCAAGGTCGTGTGCATCGGCAAGAACTACGCGGCGCACGCGGCCGAGATGGGCGGCGAGGCGCCCGAGGACCCGGTGATCTTCCTCAAGCCGAACACCTCGATCGTCGGCCCCGGCGCGCCGATCCTGTTGCCGCCCAGTTCGAACGAGGTTCACTACGAGGGTGAGCTGGCGATCGTGATCGGCCGCCCCTGCAAGGATGTGCCGGCCGCCAAGGCGCTGGACGTGGTGCTCGGCTACACCGTCGCCAACGACGTCTCGGCCCGTGACCACCAGCGGCACGACGGCCAGTGGACGCGCGCGAAGGGGCACGACACCTTCTGCCCGCTCGGACCCTGGATCGAGACCACGCTCGACGCGTCCGACCTGGAGATCAAGACCGAGGTGGGCGGCGAGGTCAAGCAGCGGAGCCGCACTTCGCTGCTCCTGCACGACATTCCGAAGATCATCGAGTGGGTCTCGGCCGTGATGACGCTGCTGCCCGGCGACGTCATCCTCACCGGCACGCCCGAGGGTGTGGGACCGATCGTCGCCGGCGACACCGTCAGCGTGACCATCGAGGGAATCGGCACCCTCACCAACCCGGTGGCGGCCAAGGGCTGAGCCCACGCATCGGATGCCACTGCGCTGGTGGCGGCGACTAGCCTGTAAGGGACCAATCCACCCTCGCAGACCCTAGTGAGCCATGACCACCAGCGAAGTGCGCGTCCGATTCTGTCCGTCTCCCACCGGAACCCCGCATGTCGGGTTGATCCGCACGGCCCTGTTCAACTGGGCCTACGCGCGGCATCACGGTGGCAAGTTCGTGTTCCGGATCGAGGACACCGACGCCGCCCGCGACTCGGAAGAGTCGTACCAGGCGATCCTCGACGCGCTGCGCTGGCTCGGCCTGACCTGGGACGAGGGGCCGGAGGTCGGCGGGCCGCACGAGCCGTACCGGCAGTCGCAGCGCCGCGACCTCCACCTCGAGGTGGTGGCCAAGCTGCTCGCCGCGGGTGAGGCCTACGAGTCCTTCTCGACGCCCGAGGAGGTGGAGGCCCGGCACAAGGCCGCCGGCCGCGACCCGAAGCTCGGCTACGACAACTTCGACCGTGACCTGACGGCCGAGCAGCGGCAGGCGTACCTCGACGAGGGCCGCAAGCCCGTGGTGCGTCTGCGGATGCCCGACCACGACCTGACATGGCACGACCTGGTCCGCGGCGAGACCACCTTCAAGGCCGGCACGGTGCCGGACTTCGCCCTCACCCGCGGCAACGGCGTCCCGCTGTACACCCTGGTGAACCCCGTCGACGACGCGTTGATGAACATCACCCACGTGCTGCGTGGCGAGGACCTGTTGTCCTCCACGCCGCGTCAGCTGGCCCTCTACGAGGCGATGCAGCGCATCGGGGTGGCCGAGTCCACCCCCGAGTTCGGGCACCTGCCCTTCGTGATGGGACAGGGCAACAAGAAGCTCTCCAAGCGCGACCCCGAGTCGAACCTGTTCATCCACCGCGACCGCGGGTTCATCCCCGAGGGCCTGCTCAACTACCTGGCGCTGCTGGGCTGGAGCATCGCGGACGACCACGACGTGTTCAGCCTCGCCGAGATGGTCGAGGCCTTCGACATCTCGAAGGTGAACTCCAATCCGGCCCGCTTCGACCAGAAGAAGGCCGACGCCATCAACGCGGAGCAGATCCGGTTGCTGGCCCCCGAGGACTTCTCCGGCCGTCTGCGCGAGTTCCTGACGATGCACGGCCACCCGGTGGACTCGGTGGACGCCCAGGCCTTCGACGTCGCGGCGGACCTCGTGCAGACCCGCATCGTCGTGCTGTCCGACGCGTGGGACCTGTTGAAGTTCCTCTTCGTGGACGAGTCCGAGTTCGCGATCGACCCCGCGGCCGCCGCCAAGAACCTCGGCGCCGATTCCGCGCCCGTGCTGGACGCCACGATCGCCGCGCTGGACGCGTTGCAGACGTGGGCGACGGCGGACCTGGAGGAGTCGCTCAAGGGCGCCCTGATCGACGGTCTGGAACTCAAGCCGCGCAAGGCGTTCGCCCCGGTGCGCGTCGCGGTGACCGGGTCCCACATCAGCCCGCCGCTGTACGAGTCGATGGAACTGCTCGGTCGCGAGAAGACGCTCGGCCGGCTGCGTTCCGCCCGCGCGCAGCTCGGGTAAATAGCTTCCGATTGGCGGTCAGAGGGCAAATTTGGCCCTCTGACCAGCCGATTTGGAGAAACGGTGGGGGGCTTTGATAGTGTTCTCCTCGTTGGAAGGGAGCGGCCAAGCCGAAAGGCAAGGACGAGCCCGGAACAGCATTGGGGTATGGTGTAATTGGCAACACAGCGGTTTCTGGTACCGCCATTCTAGGTTCGAGTCCTGGTACCCCAGCGGAGAGTTCAGCCAAATTTGGTTTGAAGCCGATTTTGACTCTGAACTCCGGCCAGCTAAGCTAGCCGAGCTTCCACCGTTGATCTGATCCGACAGGATCGTTTCGAAATAGGAAGAGTTCCACCGTGTCGCGAGCATGTGGCGGCGCACCTTGAAAATGTTCTGGCCCCGTCGTCTAGCGGCCTAGGACGCCGCCCTCTCAAGGCGGTAGCGCGGGTTCGAATCCCGTCGGGGCTACCAGGGAATTGCCCTCCGATCAGCGATCGGGGGGTTTTCTTTTGGCGCAGGGTTTCATCCCTGACGCAGGTACCACCCAAGTTCCACGCATCACCGAGATCACGCACCATCAAGTTCCTGGCCCCGTCGTCTAGCGGCCTAGGACGCCGCCCTCTCAAGGCGGTAGCGCGGGTTCGAATCCCGTCGGGGCTACAAATCGAGAGAGACCCTCCGGCTCATGCCGGGGGGTCTCTCTCGTTGTGTCACGCGGTGATACGGCCTATCCGCTCTTGCGGCGGAATTCTCGCTTGTGGTCCGCCGGTCCGTGCGTGTGGTGGATCTTCGAGTCGCCGGCGGTGGCGGCTCCCGGACCCGCGCTCTTCTCGTTCTTGCGGTCGAGCGCCTCGCGGAACTGCTGCTTGATCTGTTCGTTCTCGGACTCGGTCACGATGCGTTCCTCCTGTTTGTCGGTCGCATCGTGACCGTACCGCGGTGACGGCCTCGGGGCCCGTCAATTACCCGTGGTCACAGGTACTGCGCGGTGGTGCCGCCGATCGGCAGCTCGGGCAGGCCGAGCTTGCGGTGGTCCCAGGACCGCACCCGCTCCGGCCTGACCCGCACCGCCACACGCTTGTGCAGCATCATCTCGATGGCCGGGTCGACGTCCGTGGTGTACGGGCCGGTGTAGCGCTCCCAGATGCTCACTCCGACCTGCCACAGCGCGTCGGCGTCGTCGACGATCTCGGCGGTGCCCTCGAAGGACACGCCACGCAGGGTGTCGTAGGTCTGGCCGTCCTCGATCATCACGGTGATCCGGTTGTCGCGGCGGAGGTTCACGGCCTTCTGGGACTTGGACTTCGTCTCGAACCACAGTTCGCCGTCGATCAGCGCGTACCACATGGCGATCAGGTGCGGGGCGCCGTTCGGGCCGACAGTGGCCATGGTGGCGACTCGGCTGCGCTCGACGAATTGCGTGATCTCGGTATCAGCCATCGTGATCTGAGATCGTTGGTTGGTGCCCACTGCGAGGTCCTCCATGGGGATCGGAATCTGTTTCTCGCATGCACTGTGCCACGGCATGGGCCACGGCACAGTGGTTCTCGGCGGGCGCTCCGGAGGCGTCCCCGGGTGAGGGGGCGCCTCCGGGGAGTCAGAGCCGCTTGTGCAGCGCCTCGGCCGCCGCGAGCAGGTCGGCCGCCCAGCGGGCACCCGGCCGACGGCCCATCCGGTCGATGGGGCCGGAGACGGAGATCGCGGCGATCACGACGCCGGCGCGGTCGCGCACGGGTGCGGCCACGCTTGCGACGCCTGCCTCGCGCTCGGCCGCGCTCTGTGCCCATCCGCGCTTGCGTACCTCGACGAGCACCCGCTCGCTGAACAGTGCGTCGGCGAGGACGGTCCGCTGCACCTGGGGGTCCGCCCACGCGAGCAGCACCTTGGCGCCGGAGCCTGCCGTCATCGGCAGCCGGGCGCCGACGAGCACGGTGTCGCGCAGGCCGGTCGGCGGTTCCATGGCCGCGATGCAGACGCGCTGCAGGCCCTCGCGCCGGTACAGCTGGACGCTCTCGCCGGTGATCTCGCGAAGGCGGGGCAGGATGAGTGACGCCGCCTCGAGCAGGCTGTCGTGGGCGGTGGGGGCAAGCTCCGCGAGTCCGGGGCCGGGGCGCCACAACCCGTCGCCGTCGCGGGCCAGGAGTCGGTGGACCTCCAGGCCGACTGCGAGTCGGTGGGCCGTCGCTCGGGGCAGTCCGGTGCGGGCACACAGTTCGCCCAGATTGCACGGCTGCTCGGCCACTGCGTACAGGACCGCCATTGCCTTGTCGAGCACCCCGATCCCGCTGGCAGCGGGAGGGCCGCTATGCTGTCTCATAGGTCGATACTATCTTCTCGAATGCTGAGATGGAAGCTCGGGACGGTTCGCCCGCGAACCGAGAGATGATGGGTGTCGGAGGTTGCCGAGGCCCGGCAGGACCTTCGGCCCGGACGAATCACGAAGAGGTGGAGAGCATGGCGAGCACAGGACGCACCCTGGCGGAGAAGGTGTGGGACGACCACGTCGTCGTCAAGGGTGAGGGCGAGGGTTCCGGGCGCAATCCCGACCTGATCTACATCGACCTGCATCTGGTGCACGAGGTGACCAGCCCGCAGGCCTTCGACGGGCTCCGGCTCGCAGGTCGCCCGTTGCGGCGCCCGGATCTCACGATCGCCACCGAGGACCACAACGTGCCCACCGTGGACATCGACAAGCCGATCGCCGACCCGGTCTCGCGCACCCAGGTCGAGACCCTCCGCCGCAACTGCGAGGAGTTCGGTGTGCGCCTGCACCCGATGGGCGACCTGGACCAGGGCATCGTGCACGTGGTCGGCCCCCAGTTGGGTCTGACCCAGCCCGGCATGACCGTCGTGTGCGGTGACAGCCACACCTCGACGCACGGCGCCTTCGGTGCCCTCGCAATGGGTATCGGCACCAGCGAGGTGGAGCACGTGATGGCGACGCAGACGCTGTCGCTGCGCCCCTTCAAGACGATGGCTGTCACCGTCGACGGCGAGCTGCAGCCCGGGGTGACGAGCAAGGACCTGATCCTCGCCGTGATCGCGAAGATCGGCACCGGCGGCGGTCAGGGCTACGTGCTCGAGTACCGCGGCGAGGCCATCCGGAAGCTGTCGATGGAAGCGCGAATGACCATCTGCAACATGTCCATCGAGGCGGGCGCACGGGCCGGCATGATCGCGCCCGACGAGACGACCTACGAGTTCATCAAGGGTCGCCCGCACGCTCCGCAGGGTGCGGACTGGGATGCGGCCGTGGCGGCCTGGTCACAGCTGAAGACCGACGACGGCGCGGTGTTCGACAACGAGGTGCGCATCGACGCGAACACGTTGACCCCGTTCGTCACCTGGGGCACCAACCCGGGGCAGGGCGCCCCCCTCGGTGAGTCGGTGCCGAACCCGGCGGACATCGTCGACGAGGGCGAGCGGGCCTCGGCCGAGAAGGCGTTGGCCTACATGGGCCTGGAGGCGGGCACACCGCTGCGTGAGGTCGCCGTGGACACCGTGTTCGTCGGATCCTGCACCAACGGGCGCATCGAGGATCTTCGTGAGGTGGCGAGCGTGCTGGAGGGCCGCAAGGTGGCCGACGGCGTGCGGATGCTCATCGTCCCGGGCTCGATGCGGGTGCGAGTCGAGGCCGAGAAGGAGGGCCTGGGCGAGATTTTCACCGCGGCGGGAGCGGAGTGGCGGCAGGCCGGCTGCTCGATGTGCCTCGGGATGAACCCGGACCAGTTGGCACCGGGGGAGCGATCGGCGTCGACCTCCAACCGCAACTTCGAGGGTCGGCAGGGCAAGGGCGGGCGCACTCACCTGGTCTCCCCGCTGGTGGCGGCGGCGACGGCGGTGCGCGGCACGCTGTCCGCACCGGCCGACCTGGACTGAAGACCACTTCGAACGACAGGAGATATCTCGATGGAAGCCTTTACGACTCACACGGGCATCGGCGTCCCCCTGCGGCGGTCCAATGTCGACACCGACCAGATCATTCCGGCGGTCTTCCTAAAGCGCGTCACGCGTACCGGTTTCGAGGACGGGTTGTTCGCCGCCTGGCGTAACGACCCCGGGTTCATCCTCAACATCCCGCCCTACGACAGGGGTTCGGTTCTGGTGGCCGGCCCGGACTTCGGCACCGGCTCCTCCCGCGAGCACGCGGTGTGGGCACTCTCGGACTTCGGATTTCGGGTTGTGATCGCATCTCGGTTCGCAGACATCTTCCGCGGCAACGCCGGCAAGGCGGGTCTGCTGGCGGCTCAGGTGGAGCAGTCCGACGTCGAGTTGCTCTGGAAGGCACTCGAAGAGCAGCCCGGTCTCGAAGTTGTCGTGGATCTCACAGAGCGCACCGTCACAGCCGGAACGTTGGTGGTGCCCTTCACGATTGACGACTACACGCGGTGGCGTCTGCTCGAGGGTCTCGACGACATCGGATTGACGTTGCGCCAGGTAGACGCCATTTCCAGCTTCGAAAAGTCAAGGCCTTCATGGAAACCGGTCACCCTTCCGGCCCGGGTGGACGACGCGAACTGATGTGACGGGCTAACCAAAAACGGGTACCGTCCGGTGTGCCACGCCACTGAGAGCGGCATGAGAATTGGCGTGGCACATAGACTCCTGCTCTTTTCAGGTTTACCGTGATTCATAGTCGGTCCGACAATGGGCCATTTGGTTTGCGGAGGAATATCCATGAACAAGGCAGAGCTCATTGATCAGCTCACCGAGCGACTGAACTCGGACAGGCGCGGCGCGACGGAGGCCGTCGAGCACATCGTCGACATCATCGTCCGCGCGGTGCACTCCGGTGAGAACGTGACGATCACCGGCTTCGGTGTCTTCGAGCAGCGTCGGCGCGCGGCCCGAGTGGCTCGCAACCCGCGCACCGGCGAGACCGTCAAGGTCAAGCCGACCTCGGTGCCCGCCTTCCGCCCCGGCGCTCAGTTCAAGGCCGTAATCGCGGGCAAGCAGAAGCTTCCCGCCAGCGGCCCGGCCGTCAAGCGTGGTTCCGCGGCAGCGGCTCCGGCCAAGAAGGCAGCGGCGAAGAAGACCGCGGCCAAGAAGGCGGCGCCCGCGAAGAAGGTGACGCCGGCCAAGAAGGCGGCGCCCGCGAAGAAGACGGTCGCGAAGAAGGTGACGCCCGCCAAGGTGACACCGGCCAAGAAGGCGGCGCCCGCGAAGAAGACGGTCGCGAAGAAGGTGACGCCGGCCAAGAAGGCAGCGCCCGTGAAGAAGGCCGTTGTGAAGAAGGCGGCGGCACCGGCCAAGAAGACGGTCGCGAAGAAGGTGACGCCGGCCAAGAAGGCTGTACCGGCCAAGAAGACCGTCGCGAAGAAGGCCGCACCGGCCAAGAAGGCGCCCGCGAAGAAGGCGCCCGCCAAGAAGGCTGCGCGCAAGTAGACCGACTGTGCACGCGTCGGCGTGCTGATCAGGGGCGGGCCCGGGGAGTGGCCGGGCGGCGCTCTCAGAGGTCAGGAAGCGCGCTGTCGATGTGGTTGGCGTCCACGAGTTTGCCGCCGGACAGCGACAGGACCCAGATGCTGCCCTTCCGGTTGCGGGCCGGGGGGAGGGCGATGCCGTCGCGCTGCGCCCACCACTGGAGCAGGTCGGGGATCACGAGGCCCTGGGTGCAGATCACCTGGACGCCGCCGCGCGCGGCGATCTTGCGGACGAGCGCGCGGGCCCGTGCGGGATCCTCGGTGTAGGCCTCCTCGGTCAGCGCCGGCTCGAGGCCGATGTCGACGCCGAGCGCGCCGGCCAGCGGTTCCACCGTCTGGACGCAGCGGACCCGGTCGGCCGCGTGAATCTCCGTGGCGCCGAACGCCTGCAACACCGGGGACAGCGCGAGCGCCTGGGTGCGTCCGTGCTTGTCCAGCGGACGTTCGGGGTCCGGACCCGTGTACCGGGCGCGGCTGCCCGCCTTGGCGTGCCGGACCACGAGCACGGTGGTGGTGTCGGCAGGCACCGAGATGAACCGTCGCGTCACCTTCAGGTCCACCGAGTAGGACAGCGCGCCCGGCACGTCGTCGGGGGCGAGCCACCGGAGTTCGTCGACCTCGTTGTTGGGCACGAACTCGCCGCCGCGTGCCTCGGCCGCCCAGTAGTCGACCCGCTTGCGCTTGCGGTGGCCCGGGATCTCGTAGGCGACCCGGGTGACGTGGCGGCCGAGTTGGACCCGGTGCCCGGTCTCCTCCTCCACCTCACGCAGGGCCGCGACGACAGGCGTCTCGCCCGGGTCGAGCTTGCCCTTGGGGAAGGACCAGTCGTCGTAGCGAGGACGGTGGATCAGCCCGATCTCGATCTCGTACGGGTTCGTGGGCGACTTGCGCCAGAGCACCGCGCCGGCGGCGAAGATGTTTGCCTTGATCGGTCGGTCCGACTTCGAGCTCACGAACTTCCTCTCTGTGGGCGGAACCGGGTACCGGCGGTGTGCCGGATCAGGCCCCGCCTCCGCGTCGGCTGCGCATCAGTTCCTGTTGGTGCTCGCGCACCTTCTCGCCGCGGGCCGGCGAGGCCACCCAGCGTCCGTCCGGCTCGAGCACCCAGCAGCGAGTGGTCGGTTCGAGCGCCGAGTCGAAGATGCCGCTGAGCTGATCGGCCAGTCGCGGGTCCTTGACCTGCGCCATGACCTCGACGCGGCGGTCCAGGTTGCGGTGCATCATGTCGGCGCTGCCGATCCAGAACTCGTTCCCCCCGACGAAGTGCAGGATGCGGGAGTGCTCGAGGAAGCGGCCGAGAATCGAACGCACCTCGATGTTCTCGCTCAGGCCCGGCACTCCCGGCTTGAGGGCGCAGATCCCGCGTACCACCACCTGGACGGGCACGCCGGCCTGCGAGGCACGGTAGAGGGCGTCGATGACCTGCTCGTCCACCAGGGCATTCGCCTTGAGGCGCACCCCGGCCGGGCGGCCCGCCTGCTGGTGCGCCACCTCCGCGGCGATCCGCTCCACGATGCCGGACCGGACACTGTAGGGGGCGACGAGGAGGTTGCGGTACTTCGCCTTTCGCGAGTAGCCGGTCAGCGAGTTGAACAGGTCGGTCAGGTCGGCCCCGATCTCCGGTGCGGCGCTGAACAGGCCGACGTCCTCGTACATCCGGGCGGTCTTCGGGTTGTAGTTGCCGGTACCGATGTGGCAGTACCGGCGGATCGTGGAGCCCTCGCGCCGGACCACAAGGCAAGTCTTGCAGTGGGTCTTGAGACCGACCAGTCCGTACACCACGTGCACGCCGGCCTGCTCCAGCTTGCGCGCCCACTTGATGTTCGCCTGCTCGTCGAAGCGCGCCTTGATCTCCACCAGCGCGACCACCTGCTTGCCCGCCTCGGCGGCGTCGATGAGGGCGTTGACGATCGGGGAGTCGCCGGAGGTGCGGTAGAGGGTCTGCTTGATTGCCAGCACGTGCGGGTCCGCCGCCGCCTGTTCGATGAAGCGCTGCACGCTGGTCGAGAAGGAGTCGTACGGGTGGTGCACCAGCACGTCGCCGTCCCGCAGCGTGGAGAACACGCTCTTCGGGGTCTCCCGCTCGCCGAACGCCGGATGGGTGGCCGGCACGTACGGCGCGTCCTTGAGGTCGGCGCGTTCGACCCCGTAGACCTGCCACATGCAGGACAGGTCGAGCAGTCCGGGTAGCTGGATCACGTCGCCGGGGTCCACGTCGAGCTCGCGCAACAGAAGTTCGAGCATGTGCTCGGTCATGTCGTCGGCCACCTCGAGCCGAACCGGAGAACCGAACCGGCGGCGGGCGAGTTCGCGTTCGAGGGCCTGCAGCAGGTCCTCGTCCCGGTCCTCCTCGACCTCGAAGTCGGCGTTGCGGGTGACCCGGAACGCGTGGTGTTCGACGATCTCCATGCCGGGGAACAGGGTGTCCAGGTGCGCCGCGATCAGCGCCTCGGTCGGCAGGAAGGCCGGGATGGACGACGGCGAGTCCGGGCGGTTGACGCGGACGAAGCGGTCGACGTTGTCGGGCACCTTGACCCGGGCGAAGTGCTCGCCGCCGGTGGTGCGGTCCTTGACCGTCACGGCGAGGTTCAGGCTCAGGCCGCTGATGTAGGGGAAGGGGTGGGCCGGGTCCACCGCCAGTGGGGTCAGCACCGGGAACACCTGCTCCTGGAAGTACTCCGAGAGCCTGCGCTCCTCGTCGGTCGTCAGGTCCGACCAGCCGATGATGGAGATGCCCTTGTCGGCCAGGGCGGGGAGCACCATGTCGAGAAACGTCCGCGCGTGCTTCTCGGCGATCTGCTGCGATCGGCGGTTGATCAGCGCAAGCTGCTCACGCGGGCTCAGCCCGTCCGCCGAGCGAACCGACAGCCCGGTCTCGTCCCGTCGCTTGAGCCCGGCGACCCGGACCATGTAGAACTCGTCGAGGTTCGAGGCGAAGATCGCGAGGAACTTGGCGCGCTCGAGCAGTGGCAGCGACGGGTCCTGGGCGAGGGTGAGCACCCGGGTGTTGAAGTCGAGCCAGCTCAGCTCCCGGTTGAGGTAGCGGTCCTCCGGCAGCGGGGCCAGGGAGCCGTCGACGGGCAGCGGGGTGGCCGCGGGCGGCGCGGTGGGAATTACCGGCAGGTGGTTCGTGACCGCGGCGAACCGCTCGCGTTCGCTCACCGCGGCGGCGGGCTTGGATCCGGGCTCGTGTCGGACGTTCTCGGCATTGGTCACAGCTCGATCATCCCTCAGATCGCGAGTGCGCGACAATCGATGGCGGAGATGTCAGGTGAATTTTCGGGTGGGTGCGGCGCCGCTGTGCCAGCCGATCCGGCGCAGTTGCTCCGCGGTCGCCGGCCCGGGGCCGAGCGCGGCGGCCGCGTCGAGGTCGGCGGCCGTGTCCACGTCGAGCCGCAGGCCCGGCCAGTCGCCGGTCAAAGCCGTTGCGCCGGAACCGAGGTGACGTGCCGCGGAATCGGGCCCGAAGCGGGGGTCCAGCCCCACGGCCGGTTCGCCGACAATCAGCGCCGCGGTGCCGGTGCCGTGGTGGTCGACGACGATCGCCCGGGGGTGATTCCGGGCGGCGGCGAGTGCCGCGTCCAGTTCGCTGCCGAGCAGGCACGGCAGATCGCCCTGCAGGGCCACCACCGCAGTGCGGCCGGGGCGGGCGCCGGGGTGCGCGGCCGCTGCGCGCAGCACGGCGTTGAGGGGATCGTCGCCCGGCGACGGCGGGTCCGGCAGCCATCCGACCCCGCACTCCTCGGCGACGGCGACCACCGTCGGGTCCGGCGTGATCACCGTGATCTCACCGACCGCGGACGCCGTGCGGGCGGCGGCGACGGTGTCGCGCAGCATCGCCAACACGAGGTCGGTCCGTTCGGTGGGCAGCAGACGAGTGGCCAGCCGGGTCTTGGCCCGACCCAGGTCCTTGACCGCGATCAGCACGTGCGCGCGGTGCGGCGGCAGGTGGAGTGCGGTGTCCATGGCATCGATCCTGCCAGCACGGGTACCGGTGAGAGGGACCGCGGCACCTGACGGGCCGATTACTGTCAGAATGCGTTTCAGGTGCAGCATCGGCGGAGGGACTTCCATGGGCAGGGCGGCAGTACTGGGTGCGGGTTCGTGGGGCACGGCATTTGCGAAGGTGCTGGCCGATGCCGGCACCGATGTGACGCTCTGGGCGCGCAGAACGGAAGTGGCCGAGGCAATCTCGACCGACCACGTCAATCGGTTCTACCTCGACGGGGTGGACCTCCCGTCGACGCTGAAGGCGACGAGCGACTATCGCGAGGCACTGGACGGGGCCTCCGTGGTGGTGTTGGCGGTGCCGTCGCAGTCGCTGCGCGAGAACCTCGCGGTGTGGGCGCCCTCGATCGGGGCGGACGCGACGATGCTCTCGCTGGCCAAGGGCATCGAGAGTGGCACCCTGATGCGGATGAGCGAGGTGATCGTCGAGGTGACCGGCGCGGACCCGTCTCGGGTGGCGGTGCTCTCCGGGCCGAACCTGGCGAAGGAGATCGCTGTCGGCCAGCCGGCCGCGACGGTCATTGCGTGCACCGACTCGGATCGGGCATTGGAGCTTCAGAAGGCTTGTGCAACAGGTTATTTCCGCCCGTACACCAACTCCGACGTGGTCGGTTGCGAGATCGGCGGGGCGTGCAAGAACGTCATCGCACTGGCCTGCGGCATGGCGTCGGGCATCGGGCTGGGGGAGAACACCAGCGCCTCGATCATCACCCGGGGTCTGGCGGAGATGATCAGGCTGGGCGTGGCGCTCGGCGCCAACCCGGCGACGCTCGCCGGACTCGCCGGCGTCGGTGACCTGGTCGCGACCTGCTCGTCGCCGCTCTCTCGGAACCGCACCTTCGGCGCGCACCTCGGTGCGGGCGGCGACATGGCGAGTGCGCAGGCCGCCACCAACGGGCAGGTCGCCGAGGGTGTGAAGTCCTGCACCTCGGTCCGGGCACTGGCCCTGCGCCACGGGGTGGAGATGCCGCTGACCGACGCCGTGCACCGGGTGTGCCACGAGGGCATGTCGGTGCGGGAGGCCGTCGGCCTGCTGTTGGGCAGGCGCGTCAAGCCGGAATGAGCGCCGGTCGACGCCGGTACCGAGCGGGCTCGTGGGCGTGTGAGCCGGTACTGTTTGTGGGTGAGTAATCCGCGTACGAGGGTGGCTGTGGTCTTCGGTGGTCGCAGCAGTGAGCACTCTGTTTCCTGTGTATCCGCTGGTAGTGTGCTGCGCAACCTCGATCCCGAGCGTTACGAGGCGATCCCGATCGGCATCACCGAGGAGGGCGCCTGGGTGCTCGGCCCCGCCGACGCCTCCGCGCTGTCGATCGACGGGCGCACGATGCCGACCGTCGACGCCGGGGGCACCGCACTCGCGCTGACCGCGGACCCGACCCGGGCCGGCGCGGTGGTCTCCCTCGCGGCGACGGAGGCAGGCAAGGTCCTCACCTCGGTGGACGTGGTGTTCCCCGTACTGCACGGTGCGTACGGCGAGGACGGCACCGTCCAGGGACTGCTCGAGCTTGCCGGGGTGCCGTACGTCGGACCCGGGGTGCTGGCCAGCGCGGCCGGCATGGACAAGGAGTTCACCAAGAAGCTGCTCGCCGCCGAGGGACTGCCCGTCGGCCGCCAGGTGGTGCTGCGCCCGGGCACCGCCACCCTCTCCGCGGCGGACCGCGCGGACCTCGGCCTGCCGGTATTCGTCAAGCCCGCACGCGGTGGATCGTCGATCGGCATCTCTCGGGTGTCGAGCTGGGACAAGCTGGAAGAGGCGATCGCCGAGGCCCGCAGCCACGACCCGAAGGTCATCGTCGAGGCCGCGATCGTGGGCCGGGAGGTGGAGTGCGGAGTGCTCGAGTTCCCTGACGGCACAGTGCGTTCCAGTGTCGTCGCGGAGATCCGGATGCCGGAGGTGAGTGCCGACGAGGATTCCTTCTACGACTTCGACACCAAGTACCTCGACGACATCTGTGAGTTCGACGTGCCCGCCAAGCTGGACGACGACGTCAGCGAGGAGATCCGGGCGCTCGCGGTCCGCGCGTTCGCTGCGCTGGACTGCCAGGGCCTGTCCCGGGTCGACTTCTTCGTCACCGAGAACGGTCCGGTGATCAACGAGATCAACACGATGCCCGGCTTCACCTCGATCTCGATGTACCCGCGGATGTGGGAGGCCGCCGGCATCGACAACGCGACGCTGGTGAGCACCCTCGTCGAGACCGCGTTGGCCCGGGGGACCGGCCTGCGCTGAGCCCCGGCCACAGCACTCCGCCCGAGTCGAACGTCTCGTTCGCTSGGGCGGAGTCGGTTGGTGAGGGACTTCGGTCGGGGAGGGACTTCGGTTGGTGAGGGGCTAGGGGTTGGGGACGGGCGCCGGCACGGCCGCCGGGTCGATCGGCTTGGCCTCGAGCGCGGCCGCCACGGCGCCGGACGCGTCCTGCAGGGGGCTCGGCCCCAGGCCGTACGGGACGGTCAGCGCCACGTAGACGCCGCGGTCGACGGCGAACCAGGTGCTGGCGTCGAGGCCCTCGCCGCCGGGGATCTCGAACCACTGAACCCCGTCGATCACCTGCAGCGCGCTCGCCGCGTTGAACTCGCCCGGCCGGTCGACACCGCAGCGCAGCACGATCTCCTGGGCGTCGACGTTCTGCCAGGCCGCGGCGCCCTCGGGCGCCGGGTCGACGAGTTCTGCGCGGTCGAAGTCGCCGAGCTGCTCGGGCAGTGAGCCGATCAGGCTCGCGCACTCGGGGGAACCGGCGGCCGCGGCCGGGACGGTGCCCAGCGCGACGGGTTCGAGGACCGGGTTCTTGCCGGCCATCACCGCGGCGACCAGGATGCCCACGACCATCGCCACCGGCAGGGCCACCGCGGCGGCGATCAGCGCCGGGTTGCGGCGGGTGGGCGAGTCGTCGGTGTCGGCGGCAGTGTCGGTGGAGCCTGGGGGCTGGGTGGGTTCGGTCATCGTCCTGTGCTCTCAGTCATCCGGCTGGTCGACGCGCGGGTGCGTCCACCTCGGTGATGGAGCCCTTCCCGGCGCAGTGCCACGGTGACCTCGGTAGAGTCGCCTTGGCTCTGGTTCGCGTCGTGCGTGGCCGGGGCAGTCCCGGCTGCCTTCCCAAGGTACCGCAGTGTGATTTCTCGGAGGTGCGCCATCAACTCGACGGATCCGGACGCCGGTCGTACGGTCGCCGACGTCGGTGAGTTCGCGGTGATCGACCGCGCGGTGGCCGGTCGCGTGCAGCCCGCGTCCACGTTGCTGGGGCCGGGAGACGACGCCGCGGTGGTCCGCGCCGCGGACGGCCGGGTGGTGGCGTCGACCGACATGTTGGTGCAGGGCAGACACTTTCGGCTGGACTGGTCGAGCCCGGAGCAGGTCGGGCGCAAGGCGGTGGCGCAGAACGGTGCCGACATCGTCTCGATGGGTGCCTGGCCCACCTCGTTCCTGGTGGCGCTCGGCTGTCCCGCCGACACCCCGGTGTCGGTGACGGACGCGCTGACCGACGGGATCTGGTCCGAGGTGGCCGAATTCGGGGCAGGCGTGATCGGCGGCGACATGGTGCAGTCGGAACAGGTGGTGATCTCGATCACCGTGCTCGGTGACCTCGGCGGCCACGACCCGGTGCTGCGGTCGGGCGCGCGGGCCGGTGACCAGGTGGCGGTCGCGGGCCGGCTCGGCTGGTCCGCCGCGGGGCTGGCCGCGCTACTCGCCGGCTCGGAAGACTTTCCGGAACTCGTTGGTGCGCATCAGGTCCCGACGCCGCCCTACCGATGTGGGCCGGCGGCCGCGCGGGCCGGCGCGACCGCGATGACGGACATCTCCGACGGGTTGGTGGCGGACCTCGGGCACCTGAGTGTGGCCTCGGGTGTCGGCGTCGACCTCGACACGACCCTGCTCGAGCCGGATGCGCAGCTGCGGGCCGCCGCCACGGCACTCGGCGCCGACGCGCGGGAGTGGGTGTTCACCGGTGGCGAGGATCACGCGCTGGCCGCGACCTTCCCCGCCGGTGCCGCGCTGCCGGAGGGCTGGCGACGGATCGGCGTGGTGCGCGCGGGTGACGGGGTTCACGTGGACGGCCGCAACTGGGCCGGCGCCGGCGGGTGGCAGAGCTTCTCCTAGACCTCGACCGGCAGCCGCTCGCTGTCATCGGGAGCCGTCGATTCGGCGCAGTCGAGTGCCCGTGGTGCGAGACCCTTCTCGATCAGGAATGTCATCAGTCGCGTGACCGTGGTGCGGGCGGCGGTGAGCTGGGTGATCTTGGCCGACTTGGGATCGCTGAATGCCGAGAGGTGATTGATCTGCCCGGACAGCTGGATCTCTGCATTCGCGAGCAGGTACCAGAGTTGTTCGTCGTACTCGAGGTCGAGCAGCTTGCGTGCATGCTCGGTGGCGACCCGCAGGACGAGGGTGACCGCGTCCGGAATGACGTGGTCGACATCCGAGCTGCCGGCCACCCCGGTGGCGGCGACGGCGGCTCCGGTCGAGGCGAGACCGCCGAGCAGTGCGAGTCCGCCGACCATTCCGCCGGGTCCGAAGGCTGCCAGGCCGCCTGTGATCGCCGCTGCCCCGAACACCGAGGCGGGTGCGGCGACGGCAAGACCGACCGGACCCGCCGCGACGAGCGCCACACCCGCCGCGACGGTGAGGACGCGCCCCCACGGAACTCCGCCTCGGCGGTCGACCGACTGCTGTACCTCGGTGATTGCCCTGCCGATCTTCTCCCCGGCATCCCGCCGAAACCCGAGAGCCTCGGCGATCTCGGGCAGCGCATCGAGAGGCGCCCTGGCCACGTCGATCTCGAACGGTTCGACGACATTGGTGACGGCGAGCGCGACGAGGGCGTTGACCGCTCGGGAGAGTTCCCAGCGTTGGGGCAGTGCGGGCATCTCGCCGCCCTGGAGCGCCGTGAGCTCGGGTGCCGGGGGACGGCCTTCTGCCGCGGCCTGCTCGGCGAGTCGGGCCGCAACATTGTCGCGGGTCATGTCGAGTGCGGATCGATAGCGGGTCGCGCGGTCCTTGTCCTTGATGCACCGGGCCACCAACTGGGCGTAGTGCAGGACCAGTAGGGCGGACGCCTCGGAGTCGGTGAGCCGGACTGCCACCTCGGAACTACGCAGAGCGACAACCTTTGTCGGATACAGCAGATCGGCGATCAGTCGGGTGGCGGACTCGTGGCCGAGGTAGGCGGCCGCAGAGTGTTCCAGGAGGCCGACGTCGATCCGGAAATCCTGCGCGGCAGTGAAGGTGGCACCGAGGCCGCGTCCGCCGGTGACGTGGTCGCCGATGTTGAGGAAGTTTGTCCAGTCGTCGACACGCCGGTACGGGAACTTCTTGAGCAGGCGTTCACTTCCCTCGTGCAAGACCTTCGCATTCGCGGGGCTGCCGATGGTGATGAATCGACGGACGTGCACTTCCGCCGGGAGGTGGTCGAGGAGGTCGATTGCGATGACACTGCCGAGACTGTGGCCGATCAGCATGATCTCGCCGGTGGCCGGGATCTGGTCGAGGATTCGTCGTAGCACGGCGCCGCGCACCGCCTCGCTGCCGACGTAACGCCTGACCTGAGGCAGGTCGAAGCGGTTGACGAACCGGAGAGCGGCCTGTCGGGTGGGGTCGAGGACCTGCTCGGGCACGCGGTGGAATCCGACTGCCGAGGACACCGGATCGAGTCCGAGTACCCGGCGGACTCGGGCCTGTCGGCGCTCGAACTCGCGCCGGCCGGTTGTTTCGTCGCCCGCCTTGTAGGTGGTGGCCGGGAGCTTCGCCGAGATCCCGTCGGTAGAGAGGAAGGATGCGTAGCGAGGCGCGCAGGTGTCCGCCTGATCGATCGGCTCGAAGCGATCACGGACGAGGCCCCGGTTGAGCCCCTCGAGCCACCCGGCGGCCGGGTCCCCGTCGCCGATGCCGTGCAGGAAGACAATCTTCACGTTCAATCCCCTTTGTGATCCGTACGGCAACCCGGCGCAGACTATCGGACGACGCCGGAACTTTGCCGCCACCGCACGTGGCTAACATGCACCCATGACCGTCTACGCCCTCGGCGACCGCGTGCCCGACATCCATCCCGACGCCTACGTCCATCCCGACGCCGTCGTCATCGGCGCGGTGACCCTCGCGGCCGGGGCCTCGGTCTGGCCCCAGGCGGTCCTGCGCGGGGACTACGGGACGATCAGCATCGGCGCGAACACCAACATCCAGGACGGGACCGTCATCCACTGCACCATGGTGGACGCGACCGTGATCGGTGCGGGCTGCGTGGTCGGTCACAACGCGCACATCGAGGGGGCGGTGATCGGCGACGACTGCCTGATCGCGTCGGGCTCGGTGGTGCTCAACGGCTCGCGGGTCGGCGACGGGGCGATCGTCGGCGCGGGCGCGGTGGTGCCGTTCAATTTCGAGGTGCCGGCACGGCGGATGGCGCTCGGCGTGCCCGCGAAGATCCGCGAGGGCTACGAGGTTCCGCTCGGGCACGTGGAGCTGAACGTGAAGATGTACGCGGCGAACTCCGCGTACTACCGCGAGTCGCTGCGCAGGCTGGACTGATGGCCGGGGCGTCCCTGGACGAACTCGTGGAACCGGGTTGGGCGCGGGCGCTGGGCCCGGTGGCGGATCGGGTTGCCGCGATGCGGGAGTTCCTCCGCGAGGAGACCGAGCAGGGCCGCGGCTACCTGCCCGCGGACGAGCTGGTGCTCCGCGCGTTCGCGCAGCCCTTCGACGACGTGCGTGTCCTGATCGTCGGGCAGGATCCGTATCCGACCCCGGGACATGCAGTGGGACTGAGCTTCTCGGTGGCGCCGGATGTGCGGCCGGTGCCACGCAGCCTCGTCAACATCTTCACCGAGTACACCGAGGACCTGGGCTTCCCGACGCCCACGTCGGGTGACCTCACCCCGTGGGCCGCCCGCGGCGTGCTGCTGCTGAACCGGGTGCTCACCGTGCAGCCGGGGGAGGCCGCCTCGCACCGGCGCAAGGGCTGGGAGCAGGTCACCGAACAGGCGATCCGGGCGCTCGTCGAGCGCCGCGGCCCGGACGGGACGCCGCGCCCGGTGGTGGCGGTCCTCTGGGGCCGCGACGCGGGAACGCTCAAGCCGATGCTCGGCGGCGCCCCGGTGATCGAGTCCGCCCACCCGTCGCCGCTCTCCGCCCGCCGCGGGTTCTTCGGGTCGCGCCCGTTCAGCCGGGTCAACCGGCTTCTCGACGGACTCGGGGAGAAGCCGGTCGACTGGCGGCTGCCCTAGAGGCCCGCGAAGTCCGCGCGGCGCTTCTCCACGAACGCGTTGACACCCTCGCGGCCCGCGGGGGACTCCGCGGCCACAGCGATCGATGCCGTCTCCGCGTCGAGCTGCTCGGAGAGGGTGGCCTGCCCGGACCGGGCGAGGAGCTTCTTGATGCCGACGTAGGAACTCGTCGGCCCCGCGGCCAGGGTGCGCGCCACCCGCAGCGCCTCGTCCTTGATCTCGTCGTCGCCGACCAGGCGGCTGAGCACGCCGAGCCGGGCGGCCTCCTCGCCGCTGATCACGGCGTCGGTCAGCAGCAGCTCACGGGCCTTGGCGATGCCGACGATCCGCGGCAGCGACCAGGACATGCCGCCGTCCGGGGTGTAGCCGATCGAGGGGTAGGCGGGGCGGAGCTTGGTGGCGGGACCGCCGATGGCGATGTCCGCGGCGCACACCAGGCTCATCCCGGCGCCGGTTGCCCAGCCGTGCACGGCGGCGACCACGGGGACCTCGGTGGCGTCGAGCTCTCGGACGAAGTCGTGCAGCGTCCCGGCGAGGCCGCCGACGAACGCGCCGCGGTCCTCGGCGTTCGCGAATGCGCGGACGTTGCCGCCGGCGCAGAAGTTGGCGCCCTCGCCGACCAGCAACACGCTGCGGGCGGCGATGGTGCCGGCGCTCAGTGCGCGGAGCGCGTGGGTGCCCTGGGCGACGCCGTCGAAGTCGAGAGAGGTGCCGTTGGCGTCGGTGGCGATGGCAATGCGGAGAACGTCGCCTTCGAGGCGCACCTGGCTGAGATCATCGAAGAAAGTCACTCGACGACCATATCTGTCGTCCGGAGCCCAACCTGCACCGCGGACCGACTGGTAGGACTACCGTGCTCCCGATGTGCGTGCCCCGGACATTGCCCCGGACATGACTGTGCCCCGACACCCAAAGGGTGCCGGGGCACAGTCGATGCGCTGAGAGGTATCAGCCGCGGACAACCTTGCCTGCCTTGAGGCAAGAGGTGCACACGTTGAGCCTCTGACGGTTACCGGTTCCAACCTGGGCCCGGACAGTCTGAATGTTCGGGTTCCAGCGACGGTTGGTACGCCGGTGCGAGTGCGAGACCGACTTACCGAAGCCGGGCCCCTTGGCGCATACGTCGCAGACGGCAGCCATAGTCGCGAACTCCTTGATTTAAGTGAATGGAAACTGAAATTGTCTTGCAGGTGGAGCGATTGAGCCTGCCTACGAACAGGAGACACTGAAGCGACCCTTGCGAGGCAACCCCGAAAGACTAGCCGTATTTGCCTCGATTGACCAAACCGGCCTCGCCTGCGCATCGCTCGGGGCGCACTGTCCGACCCGACCGCTAGTCTTGCGAGGTCGACAATACCCACTCGGGCGGAGGAAACGAAGCGACGTGTTCAAGGCCCTGGACAGCGTGGACGGTACGGCCCTGGGGCGCTGGGCGCGGGCCTGTGTGGACGGCCTCGAGAGCCGTTGCGACGAGATCAACCGGCTCAACGTCTTCCCGGTCCCGGACTCCGACACCGGCACCAACCTCCTCGTCACGATGCGCGCGGCGGCCGCCGAGGCGTTGACGGCGTCGGACGCGTCGGTGAGCGAGGTCGCGGCCGCCCTGGCCCGCGGGGCAGTGGCGGGAGCCCGCGGCAACTCCGGCGTGATCCTCTCCCAGGTGCTGCGTGGCATCGCGGAGGCCGCCGACTGCGGGCGCCTCGACGCCGCCACCGCCCGGTCCGCACTGAACGAGGCCTCGGTTCTCGCCGCCGAGGCGATCAGCGTGCCCGTCGAGGGCACCATCGTGACGGTGCTGCGGCACGGGGCCGCCGCCGCCAGCGCCTGCCCGCACGACACCCCGCTGTCCGACGTGGTCCGCGCCGCGGCGGACGCAGCCGCCGAGGCGCTCGCCCGAACCCCGTCCCAGCTCGCCGCCCTCGGACTGGCCGGCGTCGTCGACGCGGGCGGCCTGGGCCTGGTGGTGATCCTCGACGCGCTGGTCGGCGTGGTGACGGGCGAGACCCCGGAACGGGTCGACCTCGGCGTGGCGGTGCCCCGGGTGCCGGTCGTCGAGGTCGAGGTCCCGACGCCGGACTGCGTGGATCAGGCGGACGACCAGGACTACGAGGTGATGTATCTGCTCGCCGACAGCGACGACGTGCGGGTCGGCGCGTTGCGGTCCGACCTCGACGCGCTCGGCGACTCGGTGATCAT
This sequence comes from Rhodococcus sp. P4_C10, assembly GCF_056402135.1. NCBI lineage: Bacteria > Bacillati > Actinomycetota > Actinomycetes > Mycobacteriales > Nocardiaceae > Rhodococcus > Rhodococcus sp. P4_C10. Next base: position 48,966 of record NZ_JBFUHZ010000007.1, read on the forward strand.
CGTCGGTGACGGGGCCGGTGCGTACTCCGTGCACGTGCACTGCGCAGACCCCGGTGCGGCCGTGGAGGCGGGTCTCGCCGCCGGCCGCCCCCATCAGGTTCGGATCTCGTGCTTCGTCCTCGACCAGCGTCGCCGCCTCGGCCCGGCGCCGGCCGCCACCCGCGGCATCCTGGCGGTGGTCGCGGGTGCGGGTGCGGCGGACCTGTTCGAGGAGGAGGGCGCCGAGGTGCTGCGGTACAAGCAGTCGGTGACCCCCGGGCAGTTGCTCGCGGCAATCCGCGACGTCGGGCACGGCGAGGTCCTGGTGCTGCCGAACGGTGCCCTGTCCGCACAGGAACTGGTGGCCGTCAGCGTGGCGGCTCGCAACGAGAACCATTCGGTACTGATGCTGCCGAGTTCGTCGACGGTGCAGGGGCTGGCGGCGCTGGCCGTGCACGACCCGTCGCGGGTCGCGGCGGACGACGCGTTCACCATGTCGGAGGCCGCGGCCAGCACCCGGTGGGGGTCGCTGCGGATTGCCCCGGAACGGGCCCTGACCCTGGTCGGCACCTGTGAACCCGGAGACGGTCTGGGCCTGATCGGTCACGAGGTGGTGGTGATCGCGCCCGATGCGTCGGAGGCCGGAAGGCGACTGCTGGACCAGGTGCTCGGGGTGGGCGGCGAGATGGTCACCCTGTTGCTCGGCGCCGCCGCGCCGGACGGACTCGCGGACATGCTCATCGACCACGTCGACCGGCACCATCCGGGGGTGGAGGTCTTGGTCTACCCCGGTGGCCAGGACGGCGACCTGCTGCAACTCGGCGTCGAGTAGGGACGAGAAGGAACATTGGCAACACTGACGGATCGACTCGACCACCTGCTCGGACAGAAGACGGCGGCCGCACTGGCCGAGGTCTTCGACATCAGCACCGTGCAGGACCTGCTGCGGCACTACCCGCACCGCTACGCGACCCGGGGCACGGGGCTGGTGGACCAGCGCCCGGAAGAGGGCGCGCACCTCACCGTCGTCGCGCGGGTGAGCAAGACGGACCTGCGGGCAATGCGGTCCGGGCGCGGCTTCCTGCTCAAGGCGACCCTGGTCCCCGACCAGAAGGACGCCGCGGACCAGCAGAGCATCGACGCCACCTTCTTCAACGGGCAGAAGGTCAAGCACCTGGTCCGCACCGGCACCCGGGCGATGTTCTCGGGCAAGGTGAAGTACTTCAACAACAAGCCCGAACTGACCCACCCGAGCTACCTGCTCCTGCCGGAGCCGGGCGAGGAGGACATCGTCTCGGGCAGCATCCGCGGTGCGGGTGAGCTGGCGGGGATGGCGCGCAGCGCGCAGGACGGCTCCGGCGTGGACATGTCGGTCTTCGAACGCAGCCTCATCCCGCTGTACCCGGCGACCCGTGACGTGGAGAGCTGGACCCTGATGCGGTGCATGCGTCAGGTGCTGGACCAGCTCGACGACGTGGAGGACCCGCTGCCCGAGTCGGTCCGGCGCGAGCACGGCCTGATCGGGCTGGACGAGGCACTGCGCCTGGTGCACCTGCCGGAGACGCAGGAGGAGGTGGTCCGGGCCCGTGAGCGGCTCCGGTTCGACGAGGCCGCGGCGCTGCAGCTGGTGCTGGCGCAACGTCGGCACACCGCCGAGGGTCGCGTCGCCCCGGCGTGCCCACCGAAGCCGGACGGCATCGCCGCGGCGTTCGACGCGATGCTGCCGTTCACCCTCACCGACGGCCAGCAGGCCGTGGCGGAGGAGATTTCGGCGGACCTGACCCGTCCACACCCGATGAACCGCCTGTTGCAGGGCGAGGTGGGCTCGGGTAAGACCATCGTCGCGCTGAGGGCCATGCTGCAGGTGGTGGACAGCGGACACCAGTGCGCGCTGCTCGCACCCACCGAGGTGCTCGCCGCCCAGCACGCGCGGTCGATCCGTCAGATGCTCGGAAACCTCGGCACCGCAGGGGAACTCGACGCCGCCGGGAATGCCACCCGGGTCACCCTGCTGACCGGGTCGATGCCCGTCGCGGCGCGCCGGACGGCCTTGCTCGAGGCGGTCACCGGTGACGCCGGCATCGTGATCGGGACGCACGCCCTCATCCAGGACGGCGTGGAGTTCTTCAACCTCGGCATGGTGGTGGTCGACGAGCAGCACCGCTTCGGTGTCGAGCAGCGCGATGCCCTGCGCGGCCGTGCCCGCGAGGGACTGAGCCCGCACCTGCTGGTGATGACCGCGACGCCGATTCCCCGGACCATCGCGATGACCGTGCTCGGCGACCTCGAGACCTCCACGCTGCGGGAGCTGCCGCGGGGCCGGTCGCCGATCGTCAGCCGGGTGGTCTCCGCCAGCGAGAAGCCGGCATGGGTGGACCGGGCCTGGGAACGGATCCGCGAGGAGGTGGCGCAGGGCCGGCAGGCGTACGTGGTGTGCTCGCGGATCGGGGAGGGTGACGACGAGGGGCCCGACGCGAAGGAACAGAACACCGTCGCGGCGCTCGCGCTGTTCGACGAGCTCCGCTTCGGCGCGCTCTCGTCGCTGGAGGTGGGGCTGCTGCACGGCCGGCTGCCGTCCGACGAGAAGGACGCCGTGATGAAGGACTTCACGGCCGGCCGGATCGACGTGCTGGTGTGCACCACGGTGGTGGAGGTCGGCGTGGACGTGCCGAACGCGACGGTGATGGTGCTCCAGGACGCGGACCGGTTCGGCGTCAGTCAGCTGCACCAGTTGCGTGGCCGGGTCGGCCGCGGCGGGCACCAGGGCCTGTGCATCCTGATCACGGAGATGAGCCCCCAGTCGCCCGCGTACCAGCGGCTCACCGCGGTCGCCGGCACCAACGACGGCTTCGAACTCGCGCAGCTGGACCTGGCGCAGCGGCGGGAGGGTGACGTGCTCGGCGCCGCCCAGTCCGGCAGCCTGTCGACGCTGCGGCTGCTCTCGCTGCTGGACCACGAGGACGTCATCGAGGCGGCCCGGGAGTTCGCGCAGAAGGTGGTGACCGCGGACCCCGAGCTGACCGCGCACCCCGGCCTGGCCTCGATGGTCACCGCCGCGCTGGCGATCGACAAGATCGAATTCCTGGAGAAGTCCTAGGCGCTGGGCGGGGTGTCGCGCAGGAGGGCCTCCTGCATCACCGAGGCGACGAGTACCCCGTCCTCGGAGTAGATCTGGCCCCGGGCCAGACCGCGGCCGCCCGACGCGTTGGGGACCTCCTGGGTGAACAGCAGCCACTCGTCGGCGCGGAACGGGCGGTGCAGCCACACCGCGTGGTCGAGCGAGGCCACCTGGCGCGGGGTGGAACTGGTGCCCCGGGTCAGGTTCACGGTGCGGACCAGGTTGACGTCGGAGATGTAGGTCAGCGCGCACGTGTGCAGCAGGCTCTCGTCGGGCAGGTCGTCCCGCACCCGAACCCAGAACCGCTGCCGCGGGCCGTTCCCGACGTCGGGCAGGCCGACGGTGCTGTCGCCGACGAACCGGAGGTCGAGGACCAGCGCCGGCACCGGGGGTTCGTCGTCGAACCAGGCCGTCCACTTGTGCTTGTCGGCGGTGAGCTCCTCCGGCCTGGGCACCTGCGGCATCGTCGGCTGGTGGTCGGTGCCGACCTCGGGGACCTGGAAGGACGCGGAGAGGCTGAAGATCGCCTTGCCGTCCTGCTCGGCGGTGACCCGTCGGGTGGTGAAGGAACCGCCGTCCCGGGTGCGGTCGACGTGGTACTCGATCGGCTGGTCCGTGCGTCCGCCGCGGATGAAGTAGCCGTGCAGGGAGTGCGCCACCCGTTCCTCGCCGACCGTGTGACCGGCGGCGATCAGCGACTGCGCGGCCACCTGTCCGCCGAACGCGCGCATCGGGGACCCCGAATGGCAGGTGCCGCGGTAGACGTCCACGCCGAGAGGTTCCAGGGTCAACAGCTCGACGAAGTCCCGTGCAGAGTTCATGACGACACAGTATTGCCACGAGAGCGCCGACATGGCCGTGGCGCTGGGTGTTTACTGGAATTCGCGACCGCGTTGCGCTCCGCACCCGACGAGACGGGACCGGTGGGTCATGGGCAGAGCTGACTCGTTGCCACGCTCGAGATCTGTCGCGTTCGCGGCCGCCGCCGTGCTGTGCGCGTCGCTCTCGGCGGTTCCGGCCGGTGCGGCGCAACGGGCCCAGCCGGCGTCCCAGCCCGGTTGCGCCTGGCAGTTCATGTCGGACAGTCAGGTGCTCAACGTGGCGTTCCCGGACGTCAACGCGACGTACTGGGTGCTGCCGTACGCACTGACCCCCGATGAGCACATCGAGTTGAGCGGCACCTTCCCCGACGCGCGGTACATGTCCCTGAACACCTACGGCACCGACTTCGGGACCGTCGACACGCTGCGGGACGACCAGATCGCACCGGACCCCGGCAGCGGCAACCCGTTTGCCGATCCCACCGCGGCGGCTGCGCCCGAGTCCGCACGGCGTTGGCATGCGACGGTGGTGCCCGGCGCCGCCGACCACTCGGTCAACCAGATCCGGGGCCTGCCCGCCGCCGGCCAGTCCGCGCCGCTCGGGTTCCTGATCATCCGGGTGTACGTCCCCGACGACCCGAACTCGGCTCCCGGGGGCGTGCCGCTACCGGACGTGACGCTGGTCCGTGGCAACGGCGCGGTCCGGACACCGGTGCCCACCTGCGCGGCGGCGTTCGACCCCGCGACCGTGCAGAACGGTCCGGTCGGTCAGGCGCTGACGGCGGCGTTCGACAACGTCATCGCCGGCGCCGCGTCCGGCGCCTTCCCGGGCGGCGTGCCCGAGGCCACCTTCGTCAACCCGGCCAGCACGTCCGGGCTCTTCCCCAACGGTGACAACAAGTACCTCGGCGCCGGCCTGACCTATCAGCCCGGCCGGATCGTGGTGGTCCGCGGCCGGGCCCCGACCTTCCCGGACACCCGCGCCGGCGCGCTGCCGACCGAGCCGGGCACCCAGGTCCGCTACTGGTCGATGTGCCAGAACGACCAGGTCTCGCCGTACCCGGTGGTTGCCTGCGCGGCGGACTTCCAGACCCGGGTCGACGACGCGGGGAACTACACCTACGTGGTGGCCGCGCCGGCCGACGTCCCGCCACGAGCCCAGGCGGATCCGACCGTGACGGTCCTGCCCTGGGGTTCGACGGCCGTGCCGCGGAAGGTGCTGTTCTTGCGGCACATGCTGCCGAGCCGGCAGTTCTACCCGCAGTCGGTGCAGGCCTCGCAGGACCAGCACACCGACCCGGCGGCGAGCATGGGTGCGTACTACCCGGAGGCGACGTACTGTTCGACCGCGACATTCGAAACAGGCGGGTACGGAGCGTGTTTCGACGGGGGCTGATGCGCTCGGAAGGGTGGGGGAGCGCGGAGGTGTCGGGCGTGGACGGTGTCCTGGTGCTCGGCGTGGTGGGCGCGTAGCCGCCGGCAGTGGGCCAGGTGTTCCGGATCCGTGATCGTGGCGAGGTTCGTCGAGTGTCGGTCGCCGACCCGAATGAAAGGGGTACGTACTCCCTTCCATTTTCAATTTATAGCCGACCCCGGGGCTTGCGGCAAGGCCCGGGTGGTGCCGCAGAATCGCTGGCCAGGCCAAAACCTACGGACTTCGGAGCTGATGCTGTGAGCCCTCTGACCACCAGTGCGTTCGACCTTCGCGACCGCCTCGCCCCCAAGGCCGACCCGACGCTGATCGCCGACGACGAGCGGCACCTCGCGGCCCTCGCGGAAAGTCTCGAGAGGTCCATCGCGGACCTGTCCAACCGCATCGACGCGGAGCGAAAGGCGCCCCGCCGCATGGGCCAGGAGGCGATGGAGCGGGACATGATGGTCCACCGGCTGGGCGCCGAGCTGCGCGCCCTGCGTCGCTACGGCCTGGACCTGTGCCTCGGACGCATGGTCGGGGCGGACAACTCCGAGGCCGTGTACGTCGGACGACTCGGCCTCATGGACAGCGCGGGCAACCAGCTGCTGGTCGACTGGCGCTCGCCCGCTGCCGAGCCGTTCTTCGGGGCGACCCACGCCAACCCGATGGGCCTGGCCAGCCGCCGTAGGTATCGCTGGGCCCGTGACCGGGTCAGCGACTACTGGGACGAGGTGTTCACACCCGACGGGTTGGAGGCCAACGCCGCGCTCGACGACCAGTCCGCCTTCATCGCCAGCCTGGGCAGCAACCGGTCGCCCCGGATGCGGGACGTGCTCGGCACCATCGCGGCCGACCAGGACGCCATCGTGCGCGCGGGATCTCGCGGCGCGCTCGTCGTCGACGGCGGTCCCGGCACCGGCAAGACCGTTGTCGCGCTGCACCGCGCGGCGTACCTGCTCTACTCCGACCCCCGGCTCCGTCACGGCGTGCTGTTCGTCGGTCCGCACGAGCCCTACCTCGCCTACGTAGCCGACGTGCTGCCCAGCCTCGGCGAGGACAGCGTGCAGCTGTGCACACTGCGCGACCTGGTCGCCGAGGGTGCCGCAGCCCGGGACGAGACCGACCCGGAGGTGGCCCGCCTGAAGTCGTCGGCGGATCTGGTGAAGGCGATCGAGGCGGCCGTCAGGTTCTACGAGCAGCCGCCGACCAAGGGGATGACTGTCGCGTCCGAGTGGTCCGACATATGGCTCGGCGCCGACGACTGGGCCGAGGCGTTCGGGGCGCCGGAGCCGGGGACCCCGCACAACGAAGCCCGCGAGCAGATCTGGGAGCTGCTGCTGACGATCCTGGTGGACAAGTACGACGGTGACGTCCCGGTTGCCCAGCTCCGGAAGTCGCTGCAACGCAACGACGAACTGCGCACCACCCTCGACAACGCATGGACGCTGATCGAGGCGGCCGACCTCGTCGCCGACCTGTGGTCGGTGCCCGCCTACCTGCGCAAGTGCGCGCCCTGGCTCAGCCCCGACGAGGTTCGGAAGCTGCAGCGCGCGGATGCGAAAGCGTGGACTGTCTCCGACCTGCCGCTGCTCGACGCCGCACGGCAGCGGCTCGGAGATCCCGAGGCGTCACGACGTCAGCGTCGGCACAACGCCGCCGTCGCGGCCGAGCGCGAGCAGCGGTCCAGGGTCATCGACGACCTGATCGCGTCCGACACCTACGCCGACGGCGAGGGCCTGATGACGCAGCTGCGGCAGCAGGACCTGCAGGAGATGCTGGTCGACGAGGCCGCCCTGCCTGCCGTCGACCCGACTCGCGTCAATCAAGATGCGCTCGCCGGTCCGTTCGCGCACATCGTGGTGGACGAGGCGCAGGAACTGACCGACGCGCAGTGGCGGATGCTGCTGCTGCGCTGCCCTTCTCGGAGCTTCACCATCGTCGGCGACCGCGCCCAGGCCCGGCACGGGTTCACGGAGTCCTGGCAGGACCGGCTCGCGCGGATCGGGCTCGACCGGATGGACCTGGCCTCCCTGAGCATCAACTACCGGACGCCGGCCGAGGTGATGGCCGAGGCCGAGCCGGTCATCCGGGCCGCGCTGCCGGACGCCAACGTGCCGACCTCCATCCGCAGCAGCGGCATCCCCGTCGCCCACGGGTCCGTCGCGGAGCTGGACGCGGTCCTCGACACCTGGCTCGCGGAGAATGCCGACGGGATCGCCTGCGTCATCGGCACCGGTGACGTCGGCAGCAGGACGTTCCCGGCGACGACCCGCGTCCGGTCGCTGACCCCGGAACTGGCGAAGGGCCTCGAGTTCGACCTGGTCGTCCTGGTCGACCCCGAGCAGTTCGGTGACGGCATCGAGGGCGCGGTCGACCGCTACGTCGCGATGACCCGGGCGACCCAGCGACTCGTCGTCCTCACGAGCTCGAGCCTTCCGTGCGAGGGGGCGGCGGTTCTGGCCGAGTGAGAGTCCGTTTCGGGTAGTTGTCCGGCGCCGGCTCGGTGTACGTGGGCACACCGTCAAGCCTGGGGGATTCGTGCCGACGTTCCCCTGGGTCTGATGCCGGTGTCCTCGATGTCGACGTAATCGGTTGTGCTGGAGAATCTTCCGGATGATCGCGGTTCTCTGGGCTGTCCACGGCCGGAAGCGTCGCGGAGAACACACTCCGTCGGTCAGGGGGCCGTCCAGGCGCCGGCGCCGGGCAGGAGCATGAGTGCCGGGTACCCGGGCGGGCCGGTCGGCACCGTGACGGCGGCGACCACGGTTCCGGACCCGGTCTGGGCCTCGACGCTCGGATACCCGAGGTACGCGATCCCGGCCGCGCCGGTCGCGACGTTTCGCCAATGAATGAAGACGCAGCAGTAGCGGTCGTTGGAGAATCGCGTGACGCCCGGCGTCGCCGGGTCGGTGCTGGCGGTCACGTACATGCTGCCCCCGGTGGGGAGTCCGGGCGGATTCATCCACCCGACGCCTACGACGGGAATGGGGAAGACGGTGTCGGTCGGCGCGGCGGCGGCCGGCTGTGCGGCGACGAGCAGTGCGACGCCGGCCCCGGCGACGATCGATGCCCGGCGTAGACGGTGACGTTGTCTCATCGACGGACCTCCCGGCCTGGCGGCCCGCACCCGGTCCCGAGCACCGACGCCGGCCGAAGATGCTGTCAGCCTACGTCCGCCGCCAGGTGTGTCGCGGCACATTCGTCTCATCCGCGGGTGCTCCCGCGTTGATGCTTCGAGGGCACCGTCCGCAACGCAAACACCCTGATGGGGGAACGCGAAACGCCGCCCGCCCCAGGGAAGTATGTTCGTTCGGTGACCGGCCGCAGGAACGGCGTCCCGCCACCGACGACTACCGGATTGCGGAACATGCGCAGCTCGTCGACGAGGCCGAGCTCGACAGCCGCCGCGGCCAGGCCGGCGCCGCCGATCGAGACGTCTTTGTCGGTCGCGTCGAGCGCCGTAGCGGTCTCCTCGGCCAGTGACGCCGTCGCGAGCCGGGCGTTGCCCTGGACGCTGTCGAGCGTGCGGCTGAAGACGACCTTCGGGATCGAGCACCAGACGTCGGCGAACGCCGACCTGAGCTCGTTGTCGCGCAGCGACGGATCCGTCTCCCAGGGCAGCATCGTCTCGTAAAGCCTACGGCCGCAAAGATAACCGCCGAGCTCGCGCGCCTGCGTGGTGTGGAAACGAAACTGCTCCTCGTTAGGGACCGTCCACCCGAACGCGCCCTCGCGGTCGGCGATGAAGCCGTCCACCGAGACGCCCATCGAGTAGATCAGCATGGCTTCAGCTCGTCCCGCCGGAGCGACGGGCGATGATCGCGATGAAGTTCACCAATGGGCGTGACATCGGCTCTCCGTCCTTCTGCACGCTGCTCTGCCACAGCTGGCGACCGGTCGCGAGGCGAAAACTCGTCGTCGTGGGCGGTCCGAGCGACCGTACGGTCATCGCCTGCGCCGCACTGAAAATCTATTTGCTGGAAAATTGCTACGTTTCGAATTATCGTTGGTCGCCCAGCCCCGTCCGGGGGCAGTTCCGGACTCTGGGGCGAAGCGGAGGGGTGGTCGCCATGTCTTCACGTACGCCAGCCGACGGCAAGTTCAAGACGTCACGCGTCGCAGTTGTCGTCGTCTTTACGGCAGGGATTCTCGTGACCGGCGCCAAGAGGTATCGGTGGCCAGTTCTGCGATAGGCCGAGGGCATCGGGAATCGATCCGGTTCTGTCGGCCGCTGGATGCGGCAATTGTCCCTGTCTGAGGGTGGGCGAATTGCCATCCGTTGGCTGGTGGAGGAATGGCCGTTCGATTCTGCGAATGATTGGGTGAGCGAATGCGGCCGTGGAGGAAGCGGGGCGAGTAGTGCACGACCGGTCCGATCGTCCGGGAGACGTCCAGTGCTTCTGCCAATGCTTCAGAGATTCGAATGCCGGCATGGAGCGACTCGGTCCGGTCCGGTAACTGACGTGGGAGGAAGCGCCGGCACGCGCCAGGACTCGGGGCCTCGAAAGTTCCCAATCCTCTTGTAACGGCCACGCATCCATTACCGACATTGGGGATGGGAAGCAGTTGGGGGCGGTTTGTTCGGCACCCCCTTCGCCCACCACAGGGCACCAACCAGGAGGGGGATATCGACATGGGCATTTCAGCCAAACGCGCAGTAGCTGGGGGCGTGGTCGCGGTCGCGATCGGTATTGCCGTGGCGGCACCGGCGGGCGCAACGACGGATCCGCTGGCGCCCGTCACCACTTTCGCGGCGGGCGCAGGTGTCGGCGACATTGCCGCGCCCCAGGGAATGACGAGCCAGGCACTGATCGCGGCTTGGAACGCGGGGGTTCCGATCTACGAGGAGGTCGGAACCAAGGAATACCCCGGTACGAAGTCGAGCAACCCCAGGACCGAGTATCGGCGGGTGGGCGACAAGAACGCTCTCAGCTCACCTACGACGAAGTTCGTGGGTGCGGGGCCGGTCGCACCGGACACCTTCTGGGTTGAACCCGGCGCCCTGACCAGTTGGATCCGGGTCAACATGCGTGAGTCTTGGCATGCGAACGCCGGAAGCCCGATTTGGGTGTCGGACCCCACCGAACTGAAGTTCACCAGGAGTCCGCTGGTGCAGCTGCCCGACGGCGGCCCCGGCGTCGGCATTGCGCTCGTCACGTACGCCACGACCTCTTCCTGAGAGCCCCGACACAGCCTCCACCCCCGCCTCGACGAGGCTGGGGCGGAGGCTGTTCGGTTCCGAGGATCTGCAGTTCCCACTGCACGAGGTCGAGCGCGCGCGCCCGGAACCTGCAGCTCGTGCGTCGTACCGGTAGTTGGCGGGCGTTCACCCGTTTTGGGGGATGCGCCCGGCGCCGCGGCTGCCGAGGCTGGAAGCCGGACGTCAAATGCATCGCGCTCGACCTCTGGGCTTCGGCATCCGGACTGCCGGTAGGTACTGCCAGGTCCGATCCGTCCCCGGCCGCCGCCCCTGTGCGACGGCCAGGCGGTTCGTGTCCTGGGTATCGCCGTTACGTCAACCGGGTAGCGACTCATCGCCGGCGTCCACTGGCCCACCGTCGACCAATTCATTCGGAGGAAATCATGGCCCTCGACACATTCGCTCTGCTTGCAGCGGTCTACGACTCGGAGGACGCCGCGATCGCCGACTACGACGCCGTCCACGATCTCTACGTCGAGGCCCACCTGGTCGACACCTACGACGCGGCCGTCATCACCAGGACGGACAAGGGCAAGGTCAAGATCGTCAAGAAGCATGAGCAGCCGACTCGGCAGGGCGCCTGGGGCGGACTCGGCATCGGCCTGGTCGGGGGCGCGCTGGTGGCCCTGTTCCCAGCCGTCGGGCTCGGGGCCGGGCTGTTGCTGGGCGGCGCGGGTGGCGCCGGTCTCGGTGCGCTCGGCGGGCATGTCGCGGCCGGGATGAGCCGCTCCGACCTCAAGGAGGTGGGCGAGCTGCTCGACGAGGGTGACAGCGGGTTGATCGTCATCGCGGCGACGGATCTCGAGGCGCGCGTCGAGAAGGCGCTCGAACGCGCATCCAAGGTGACCAAGAAGCAGCTCGAGGCGGACCCCGAACAGGTCAGCAAGGAGATCGACGAGGCGTCCAAGTCCTGACGGGTGCGCCCGTGCACGGCCTGGTCCCGCCTGGCGGCGAAACCGCTGGGCGGGATCCGTGGGCGCCTGGCTCGCGCGTGAGCTTTCGACGGCTCCGCCGCCGATGCCCAGGTGCGCCCCGCTTGCGATCAAATGGGCGGCGACCACCGCCCGCCCCGTGTCCGAGACCGCCAGGATGTCCAGAATCCGACGGTCGAGTACGCGGAGACGGTGAGGACAGCGATCCCATCCGGGACAGGCTGGCCCACAGAAGTGACGACGGCATGCCGCTCGCCAGGGCGGACCTCCCCTCATCCGCGGACAACATCACCCAAGGGATCACGCCATGACCGAACTGGACACCTTTCCCGATCTGCGACCCGCAGGCGGGGTCGGCCACCCGACCCGGGCGGCCCGCATCGAACACGGCGAAAAGGTCCGGCGCCGGACCCCGTTCGGCGCCATCGCCGAACACGCTCCGACCAGCGACCGTGACCCTGTCGGGCTGCTCGAGTCCCAGGCCTCCAGCCGGGTCCCGGAACTCCTCCCAATCCGGTACGGGCGGATGGCCGACTCGCCGTTCGCGTTCTACCGAGGCGCTGCGCTGGTGATGGCCGACGACCTCTCACAGGCCCCGAACACGGGTCTGTACACCCAGCTCTGCGGGGACGCCCACCTGAGCAACTTCGGACTCTTCGCGACGCCCGAACGCGAACTCGCCTTCGACGTGAACGACTTCGACGAGACCTATCCCGGACCGTTCGAATGGGATGTCAAACGACTCATCGCGAGCCTGGCTGTGGCCGGGCGCCAGAACGAGTTCAGTGGCAAACAGCGCAAACGGATCGCCCGCGCCTGCGCGGCCGAGTACCGCGAGACGATGGCGTACCAGGCCGCCCGCGGCGAGCTCGCGGTCTGCTACGCCCACATCGACGCCGCCTCGCAGCTGGACGAGTTCCGCGACGTCCTGGACTCCTCGACCCGCAAACGTGTCCAGAAGACGATTCGCAAGTCCTGGGGCCGCGACAGCATGCAGGCGCTGTCGAAATTGACCACCATGAGCAACGGGCAGCCGCGGATCGTGAGCGCGCCGCCGCTGATCGCCCCCATCGAGGAGATCCTCGGCGATGTCGAAGCCGAGCGGATCAACCGCGAGCTGATCCAGCGACTACGGGAGTATCGCGACACCCTCGAACCCGCGCGACGTGTCCTTTTCGATCGATTCGAATACGTCCAGACGGCTCGGAAGGTCGTCGGCGTGGGCAGCGTCGGCACCCGGGCCTGGATCATTCTCCTCCTCGGCCCCGGCGGCGACCCGCTGTTCCTGCAGGCCAAGGAGGCAGGCCAGTCGGTCCTCGCCGGATACCTGGAGGGCCCGTCCTATGCGAACCAGGGCGAACGCGTCGTGGATGGGCAGAGGGTGATACAGGCCGCCAGCGACATTTTGCTCGGCTGGCAACAGGGGCCCGACGCGCACGGGACGGTCCGGGACTATTACGTCCGCCAACTGCGCGACGGCAAGGGCTCGGCGGTCATCGAGACCATGTCCGCCGACCTGATGGCCCTCTACGGCCGGCTGTGCGCCCGCGTGCTCGCATTCGCGCATGCACGCGCCGGCGACCGGTTTGCCATCGCCGGGTACCTCGGCTCGGACGACGACTTCGACAGAGCACTTGCCGAGTTCGCCGAGACCTACGCCGACCAGAACGCCCGCGACCACGCCGCGCTGCTCGAGGCGATCGACGACGGCAGGATCACCGCACGACGGGAGTCCTGATGCCGAGCAACGACCGGTCCGCCACCTCCGACAGCGCGACCCGGTCCCGGCGCTGGTGGGCGCGGGCCGCGTTCGCCCTCGCGATTCTCGCGGCGGTGGTGCCGCTGGTGTTCGCCGGTCTGCTGAGCACCGCAGGGGTGCTCCTCGTCGGGATCGGAGGCCTCGTCGTCGGCGTGATGGCGCTCTACTGGTTCCTCGCCAGTCGCGGTGTCCTGCGCTGGATTTCGCTGGCCATCGCGGTGCTCACGCCGATCGTCGTGCTGGTCCTCTTCGTCCGCGCCGACCTGCTCGCCGTCGTGCTGGCGTCCCTCGTGCTGGTGGTCCTCGCCGTGCTCTGCGCCCGCGCCGCCCTGCGTGGACGGCAGTCGGACACGGTCGTCGACGAGGTGCTTGCCACACCCGCACGGCGTCCGATCCTGATCATGAACCCACACTCCGGCGGCGGCAAGGTCGCGAGATTCGACCTCCAGCGCAAGGCCGAGGAACTGGGCGCCGAGGTCGTCCTGCTCGAAGGGCCCGGAACCGTCGACGTCACCGAACTGGCCCGGCAGGCGGTCGCGCGCGGAGCCGACCTGCTCGGCGTGGCCGGCGGCGACGGGACCCAGGCTCTCGTCGCGGGGGTCGCGGCCGAGCACGACCTGCCGTTCCTGGTGATCAGCGCCGGGACGCGCAACCACTTCGCGATGGACCTCGGCCTCGACCGCGCCGATCCCAGCCGCTGTCTCGAAGCCCTCCGCGACGGGGTCGAGCTCGCCGTCGACCTCGGCCGGATCAACGGCAGGCCGTTCGTCAACAACGCCTCCTTCGGGGTCTACGCCGAGGTGGTCCGCAGTCCGGCCTACCGCGACGACAAGACCGGGACCGTGCTCCAGATGCTCCCGGACCTGCTCGCCGGACAAGCGGGCTCGCCGCTCGTCGCGGAAATCGGGAACCTCACCGTGCGGAACCCGCAGGCCGTGCTGGTGAGCAACAACCCCTACGGCACCAGCGATCTCGCCGGACTGAGCCGTCGAGACCGGCTCGACCGCGGCGTACTCGGAGTAGTGACCGTGTCGGCTGCGAGCGCCCGCCAGGCGGTCGGCCTCCTCGGCCGGGTCAATGTCCGTGGCCTGACCCAGAACACCGCGACCGAGGTGGTCGTCGACGCCGACGCACCCGAGACCCCGGTCGGGGTCGACGGGGAATCGCTGCTCCTCGACACCCCCGTGCGCTGCACGATCGAGCCCGGCGGGCTCCGGGTCCGGGTACCCCGCGACCGCCCGGGGGTACACCCCGCCGCACCCACCGTCGACTGGGTCCGGCTCCGCGACCTGGCATGGCGCCGCCAGGCCGCGGCACCACGCAACTGACACGCCGGATCGCCGCTGTCGACTTCCTCCGGCGTGAAATCCGGGTGGCCGACCAGGCGGCCCGTGGGCCGGGGTTCCGATGAGCCACGCCCAGACACCCGCGGCACGGTGGGTGATTCCGGTCGGCGGCGCAGATCGTTCTGCTCGCCGGGGACCTCGCGCAGAACCCGATCGCGGACCGATCGGTGTAGATCTTCTCGACCGCCCGCCGGCGCGATCGCGGCGGACCTGCGCCGCCGACGCACACCGCGGCATTCACGGCCGTGCGATACGGATATCCTGCTATGGAGACAGCGGCCCGAAAGCGGGTCGGTGCCGTCCAGTTAAGGGGTTCGCCATCAGCAGCTTCGCCGACACGACGTTCACGGATCCCTCCCGGATCCGGAACTTCTGCATCATCGCGCACATCGACCACGGCAAGTCGACGCTGGCGGACCGGATGCTGCAGCTCACCGGTGTGGTCGAGGAGCGGGCGATGCGTGCCCAGTACCTGGACCGGATGGACATCGAGCGCGAGCGCGGCATCACCATCAAGGCCCAGAACGTCCGCCTGCCGTGGACGATGGACGACGAGGAATACGTCATCCACCTGATCGACACCCCCGGCCACGTCGACTTCACCTACGAGGTCTCGCGCGCGCTCGAGGCCTGTGAGGGCGCGGTGCTCCTCGTCGACGCCGCCCAGGGCATCGAGGCGCAGACGCTGGCCAACCTCTATCTCGCGATGGAGAAGGACCTCAAGATCATCCCGGTCCTGAACAAGATCGACCTGCCCGCCGCCGACCCTGAGCGCTACGCGGAGGAGATCGCGCACATCACCGGCTGCGAGCCCGGCGACGTGCTTCGCGTGTCCGGCAAGACGGGCGTCGGCGTCAAGGAACTGCTCGACGAGGTGATCCGTCAGGTGCCCGCCCCGGTGGGCGACGCGGACGGCCCGGCCCGCGCGATGATCTTCGACTCGGTGTACGACGCCTACCGTGGCGTCGTCACCTACGTGCGCGTGGTGGACGGCAAGATCCGTCCCCGCGAGAAGGTCACGATGATGTCGACCGGCACCACCCACGAGCTGCTCGAGGTGGGCATCATCTCGCCCGAACCCAAGGCCACCACCGGCCTGGGCGTCGGCGAGGTCGGCTACCTGATCACCGGTGTGAAGGACGTCCGCCAGTCGCGGGTCGGCGACACCGTCACCACCTTCCGCAACGGCGCGACCGAGCCACTGGTCGGCTACCGTGACCCCAAGCCGATGGTCTACTCCGGCCTGTACCCGATGGACGGCTCCGACTACCCGGTGCTGCGCGACGCCCTGGACAAGCTGCGCCTCAACGACGCCGCGCTGGCCTACGAGCCGGAAACGTCCGTGGCGCTGGGCTTCGGCTTCCGCTGCGGCTTCCTCGGCCTGCTGCACATGGAGATCACCCGCGACCGCCTCGAGCGCGAGTTCGGCCTCGAGCTCATCTCCACCGCACCCAACGTGGTCTACCGCGTGGTGATGGAGGACGGCGCCGAGCACGAGGTGACCAACCCGTCGTACTGGCCCGAGGGCAAGGTGCGCGAGGTGTACGAGCCGATGGCCAAGTGCACCGTCATCGCGCCGAGCGAGTACACCGGCGCGATCATGGAACTGTGTCAGAGCCGCCGCGGCGAACTCGGCGGCATGGACTACCTGTCGGAGACGCGCGTCGAGCTGCGCTACACGCTGCCGATGGGCGAGATCATGTTCGACTTCTTCGACGCCCTCAAGTCGCGGACCAAGGGCTACGCCAGCCTCGACTACGAGGAGTCCGGCGAGCAGCAGTCGGACCTGGTCAAGGTCGACATCCTGCTGCAGGGCGAGGCGGTCGACGCGTTCTCCTCGATCGTGCACCGCACCAACGCGGGCGCGTACGGCGGCCGGATGACCTCGAAGCTGCGTGAGCTCATCCCGCGTCAGCAGTTCGAGGTCCCGATCCAGGCGGCGATCGGCTCGAAGATCATCTCTCGCGAGAACATCCGCGCGATCCGCAAGGACGTGCTCGCCAAGTGCTACGGCGGCGACATCAGCCGCAAGCGCAAGCTGCTCGAGAAGCAGAAGGAGGGCAAGAAGCGGATGAAGACCATCGGCCGTGTCGAGGTCCCGCAGGAAGCCTTCGTGGCGGCGCTGACGTCCGAGTCGGTCGGCGAGAAGCCCAAGAAGTAGTCCGGCGGACCGACGCCGGCCGTCCGGAACCGAAGGAGCGTGCCGTGATCGACACCTGGCTGACCCGTGAACTGGGACTGGATGTGCCGATCCTCGGTGCGCCGATGGGCGGCCGGGCCGGCGGCAAGCTCGCCGGCGAGGTGACCCGGGCCGGTGGGCTCGGGCTGCTCGGCGCCGCGCGCTACGCGACGCCGGAGTGGATCGCCGCCGAGTCCGCGGTCGCGCGCGAGATCGGCGGCGGCGCACTGGGTATCGGGCTGATGACGTGGGCGCTCGACGACGACGACACGCTGCTCGGGGCGGCGCTCGCGGAGAAGCCCCGGGTGGTCTCCCTGTCGTTCGGCGACCCGGCGCCCTACGTCGAGCGGGTGCACGCGGCGGGCGCGCTGGCGGTGTCGCAGGTGAACACCGTCGAGGACCTGCGCGTCGTCGAACGCGCGGGGGTCGACTTCGTGATCGCGCAGGGCGGTGAGGCCGGCGGCCACACCGGCCGGATCGGGACGCTGCCGCTGCTGCAGGAGGTGCTCGACGCGACCAGCCTGCCGGTCCTCGCGGCCGGCGGCATCGGCACCGGACGCGGCCTGGCCGCCGTCGTCGCCGCGGGCGCGGAGGGCGCGCTGATCGGCACCGCGCTGCTCGCGAGCCCCGAGACCATCGGCCCGGACTACGCGCGGCGGCGGCTGATCGAGGCCGGCAGCGCCGACACGGTGTACACGTCCGTCTTCGACCAGGCGCGCGACCAGCCGTGGCCGGCCCGCTGGGGCGGCCGGGCGCTGGCCAACGACTACACCGACAAGTGGGACGGTCGCGGCGCCGACAACGAAACCCTTTCGGCCGCATACGATCCGGCCGACCCCCGGCAGGGCGTCGTGTACGCGGGGGAGGTCGCGGGGCTGGTGACGTCGGAACGTCCGGCGGGCGACGTGGTGCGGGCGATCGCGGCCGACGCGGAACGGTTGCTGCGCCGGTTCGCCTGAGCGCGGGCGGCCGTCGGCTCGGTTAAGTGCCCGGATGTCGGGTCCCCAATGTCACATCGGGTATCCCCGGGGCACCCAATGTGACATTGGGGAACGGCGGAGGGAGGGCGGACGGCCTACGTGGGGGAGTGCGCGGGCTGGAAGGTGCCGGAGGCGGCGGACTCCTCGGCTCGGATCACGTGCACGACGGCGTTGATCAGCGCCAGGTGCGTGAACGCCTGCGGGAAGTTGCCGAGATGCCGGCCGGTGCGGGCGTCGATCTCCTCCGCGTACAGCTTCAGCGGGCTGGCGTAGCCGAGCAGACGCTCGCACAGCCGCTTGGCGCGGGGCAGTTCGCCGATCTCGACCAGCGCGGACACCAGCCAGAACGAGCAGATGGTGAACGTGCCCTCGTCGCCGGAGAGGCCGTCGTCGGTGGTCTCGACCCGGTACCGCAGCACCAGCCCGCCCTCCGTCAGCTCGTCGGCGATGGACAGCACGGTCGCGCGGACCCGGTGGTCGTCGGCCGGCAGGAACCGCAGCAGCGGGACCAGCAGCAGCGACGCGTCCAGCGACGGGTGCCCGTACCGCTGGGTGAACACGCCGCGTTCGTCCACGCCGTGCTCGAGGATGTCGGCCCGGATCTCTTCGGCGATCTCGGACCACTGCCGGGCGTACGACTTCTCCCCGTGCAGGGTGGCGAGCTTGACGCCGCGGTCGAGGGCCACCCAGCACATCAGCTTGGAGGTGGTGAAGTGCTGCGGTTCGCCGCGCACCTCCCAGATGCCGCGGTCGGGCTTGCGCCAGTGCTTGATCGCCTCCTCGACCTGGCGTTTGAGCAGCGGCCACAGCGCGTCCGGCACCTGGTCGCGGGAGCGGACGTGCAGGTACACCGAGTCCAGCATGGTGCCCCAGATGTCGTGCTGGTCCTGGGTGTACGCGCCGTTGCCGATCCGCACCGGACGGGCGCCGTCGTAGCCGGACAGGTGGCTGAGCTCCTGCTCCTCGAGGGAGTGCTCGCCGCCGATGCCGTACATCACCTGCAGCGGGTTCGGGTGCCCGTCGTCGGACTGCGAGACGTCGGAGATGAACGCGAAGAAGTCGTTGGCCTCCCGGTCCAGGCCCAGGGTGTACAGGCCCCACAGGGCGAAGGTGGAGTCCCGGACCCACGCGTAGCGGTAGTCCCAGTTCCGTTCGCCGCCGGGGGTTTCCGGCAGGGACGTGGTCGATGCGGCGAGCAGGGCACCGGTGGGCGCGTAGGTGAGCCCCTTGAGGGTCAGGGCGCTGCGCTGCAGGTAGCCCCGCCACGGGTGGTCGGGGAAGCGGCCGATGTTGATCCACTGCCGCCAGCACTCGGCGGTCTTCCACATCTTGTCCGCGGCCTCCTCGAAGGTCGTCGGCATCGGCTGGTCGGCCCAGGTCAGGGCGACGAAGACGTTGTCGCCCTCGAACATCCGGGTGCGGGCCCGGGCCTCGCGGCCCTCGAGCCCGAGCTTGAGGTTGGTGGTCACCCGCAGCGTCGGCTGCTCGCCGAGCGCGCTGGCCTCGCAGGTCGCGGTGGCCTCCTCGTACACCTTGCCGGTGTACTCCCAGCGTGCGGTGGACCGGTGGTAGTCGAAGGCGGGCTCGCAGCTCATCTCCAGCTCGACCGTCCCGCTCACGCACTTGACGGTGCGCAGCAGGATGTGTTCGGCGTCCCAGTCGGTCGGGGTGCGCTTGTGGGTGCGGGAGCGGTGGGTGTTGTTGTGCCACGGACCCATCACCAGGGCGTCGCGGACCACCAGCCAGCCGGTCTCGGTCTGCCAGGTGGTCTCGACGATCAGGCCGCCCGGCAGGTACCGGCGCGCGGCCGGCACGTTCTGCCCGTAGGGCCCGATCCGGAAGTGCCCGGCGCTGCGGTCCAGGACGGCCCCGAACACGCTGGGGGAGTCCGGGCGCGGCAGGCACATCCACTCGACGGCGCCGCTGCGGGAGATCAGGCAGGTGCTCTCGCAGTCGGAGAGGAATGCGTAGTCGTCGATCGGCGGGAAGGTGCTGCGGTGCGTCGAGTCGACGACGGCGGGCAGGTTGGCGGGGAGCTCGGCGTCCTCGGAGGTTCCCATCAGCTCATCATCTGCCCGCCGGGCGCGGGCGTCCACCCGGGAGCCGGACGATAGGGTGGGTCCGTGAATCAGATCGCCAGTTGGTGGGACGGAGCCGAGCTGTGGCTCATCGGCCTGCCGTACGTCCCGCAACTGTTGCTGGTGATGGGCGTGGTGCTGCCGGCGGCCTTCGGCATCGCCCGAGGATTCGATCTGGTGCTCGCCCGGGTATTTGCGCTGCTCGGTCGTGACCGTGCGTCGGTGCCGGCCCCGACCGTGGTCGGAGGTGAGCACTGATGCCCCGTTCACGAGTGACCCTCGCGCTGATCGCACTGATCCTCTTGGTCCTGGTCGGCTGGCTGCTGACCCGCTAGCCCCCCGTGTCCGCGGCKCGGTTCGAGCCGAGCCGCGGGCTCTGATAGATTCACCCGCGTGTCTGCAACCGTCGTGCACCAGGTCCGCCATGAGTTGGCGTTGATCGCTGTCGGCATGCTTGCGGTCGCCGACATCGACTGTTGTTGACGTCCCCGCCCTGCGGCTGACGCCGCGGCCGGTTCGCCCCACGTCAGTGGGCACCTTTCTCTCTTTCTCCTCGGTCACCCCGACACCACGCCCGCCCGGGCGTGGCGTTCGTGTGGTCTGTGATCGACGAATCCTCTCGCCCTCGTGGCGCAGTCGTGAAAGGCACAACCCTCATGAGCATTCGCTCACGTGTCACCCGTCCCGGACTCCTCCTCACCGCGGTCCTCACCGCCGCGACGGTGGCCCTGACCGCCTGCAGCGGCGGTTCCTCCGACGTGATCGGCGGTGAGTCAGGCGCCGACGGCGACGCGACCACCATCAACCTGTTCGCGTACGCGGTGCCCAAGGTCGGTTTCGACGCGGTTGTCCCCGCCTTCCAGCAGACGGAGGCGGGCAAGGACGTGCGGGTCCAGCCGTCCTACGGGGCGTCGGGCGACCAGTCCCGCAAGGTCAAGGACGGGGCGCCGGCCGACGTCGTCAACTTCTCCGTCGAGCCGGACATCACCCGGCTCGTCGATGCCGGTCTGGTGAGCGAGGACTGGAATGCCGATGCCTACCACGGCATTCCGTTCGGCTCGGTGGTCACCGTCGTGGTGCGCGAGGGCAACCCCAAGGGCATCAAGGACTGGGACGACCTGCTGGCGCCGGGCATCGAGGTGATCACCCCGAACCCGTTCAGCTCCGGGTCGGCGAAGTGGAACCTGCTGGCCCCCTACGCGGCCAAGAGTGACGGCGGCGCGAACCCGCAGGCCGGACTCGACTACGTCAACGCACTGGTCACCGACCACGTGAAGGTGCAGCCGAAGTCCGGCCGCGAGGCGACGGAGACGTTCCTGCAGGGCCGCGGCGACGTGCTGCTGAGCTACGAGAACGAGGCGCTCTTCGCCGAGCGCAACGGCGACCCCGTCGAGCACGTCACCCCGCCGACCACCTTCAAGATCGAGAACCCGGTTGCGGTGCTGGAGAACAGCAAGAACCCCGAGCAGGCGACGGCGTTCAAGGACTTCCTGTTCACCCCCGAGGCGCAGAAGCTCTGGGCCGAGTCCGGCTTCCGCCCGGTCGACCCCGCGGTCGCCGCCGAGTTCGCCGCGGACTTCCCGGCCCCGGCGAAGCTGTGGACGGTCGAGGACCTGGGCGGGTGGAAGGCCATCGACGACTCCCTGTTCAAGAAGGATTCCGGAACGATCGCGAGGATCTATGACGGCGTCAGCAAGTAGCCTGACCGTGACGAGTGCGACCGACACGGCGACGGGGGGAGCGGTGTCCCAGATCGGCTCCCCGTCGGCCGCCGACGTCGCGTCCGGCCCGGCGCCCGCGCCGAAGGCCCGGCGGCGCCGCGGCTGGTCCTCGGTCACCGGCACCGTCGGCCCGCTCGGCATCGGCGTGGCGATGCTCTGGCTCAGCGTCATCGTGCTGCTGCCGCTCGCGGCGCTGACGGTGACCTCGCTCGAGGACGGACTGGCCGGCTTCTGGGAGGCGGTCACCAGCCCGGCGGCGCTTGCGTCGCTGCGGATCACCATCGGCGTGTCCGTGGTGGTGGCCCTGATCAACGTGGTGATGGGCACCCTGATCGCGTGGGTGCTGGTGCGCGACGAGTTCCCCGGCAAGCGCGTCGTCAACGCGCTGATCGACCTGCCGTTCGCGCTGCCGACGATCGTGGCGAGCATCGTGCTGCTCTCGCTGTACGGCCCGAACAGCCCGGTGCACATCGAGCTCAACGCGACCCAGCCCGGCCTGGTGGTGGCGCTGGCGTTCGTGACGCTGCCGTTCGTGGTCCGGTCGGTGCAGCCGGTGCTGATCGAACTCGACCGGGACGTCGAGCAGGCCGCGGCGTCGCTCGGCGCGAGCAACCTGACGATCTTCCGGAAGGTGGTGCTGCCGACGCTCGCCCCGGCGATGATCGGCGGCGCGGGGCTGGCGTTCGCCCGGGCCATCGGCGAGTACGGCTCGGTGGTCCTGATCGGCGGCAACATCCCGCACGAGACCCAGATGGCCTCGCAGCTGATCCAGCAGCGCATCGAGATCGACCGGCCGGTCGACGCCGCCGCGATCTCGGTGGCGTTGCTGGCGATCTCGTTCCTGACGCTGCTCGTGCTGCGTGTGGTGGCCGGCCGTAACCAGCGACGTCAGGAGCATTCCCAGTGAACGTCTCGACCCCGGCCCGGCTGAGCATGCGGGTGGTCGCGCTCGGCTACCTGTTCATGCTGCTGCTGGTGCCGATCATGGTGATCCTGTGGCGCACCTTCGAGCGCGGCATCGCCTCGTTCATCGAGGCGATCTCCACGCCGGCGGCCATCTCGGCGCTGAACCTGTCGCTGCTGATCGTGGCCATCGTGGTGCCGATCAACGTGGCGTTCGGCGTGGTCACGGCGCTGGCGCTGGTCCGGGGCCGGTTCCCCGGCCGCGGGCTGATGCAGGCGCTGGTGGACCTGCCGTTCGCGGTGTCCCCGATCGTGGTCGGCGTCTCGCTGATCCTGCTGTGGGGCGTCAACGGCTGGTTCGGTGCGCTCGACTCGTGGGGGTTCCAGGTCATCTTCGGCCTGCCCGGCATGGTGCTGGCGACCATCTTCGTCACGCTGCCGTTCGTGGTGCGTGAGGTCGAACCGGTGCTGCACGAGATCGGCGACGAGCAGGAACAGGCCGCGGCCACCCTCGGGGCGTCCAAGTGGCAGACCTTCTGGCGGATCACGCTGCCGGCGATCCGGTGGGGACTGACCTACGGCGTGGTGCTCACCGTGGCCCGCGCGCTCGGCGAGTTCGGCGCGGTGATCATGGTCTCGTCCGGGTTCCCGGGCGTCTCCCAGACCCTGACGCTGCTGGTGCACTCGCGCTACATCGACGACCACAACACCTACGGCGCGTACTGCGCGGCGACACTGCTGATGGGCATCGCCCTGGTGACGCTGCTGCTGATGACGCTGCTGGACCGCAAGAGGAGCAACGCATGATCTCCGTGATCGGGGCGCGAAAGAACTACGGCGACTTCGCCGCGCTGGACGACCTGACCCTGGAGATCCCGGCCGGGTCGCTGACCGCGCTGCTGGGGCCGTCGGGCTCGGGGAAGTCGACGCTGCTGCGGTCGATCGCCGGCCTGGAGAACCCGGACGGCGGCACCATCACCATCGCCGGCAAGGACGTGACCGGCGTGCCGCCGCAGAAGCGGGACATCGGGTTCGTCTTCCAGCACTACGCGGCGTTCAAGCACATGACGGTGCGGGACAACGTCGCGTTCGGCCTGAAGATCCGCAAGCGGCCGAAGAACGAGATCACCAAGAAGGTCAACGACCTGCTCGAGATCGTCGGTCTCGACGGGTTCCAGCACCGCTACCCGGCGCAGCTGTCGGGTGGTCAGCGTCAGCGGATGGCGCTGGCCCGCGCGCTGGCGGTGGACCCGCAGGTGCTGCTGCTCGACGAGCCGTTCGGCGCGCTCGACGCCAAGGTGCGCGAGGACCTGCGGACCTGGTTGCGGCGCCTGCACGACGAGGTGCACGTGACCACCGTGTTGGTCACCCACGACCAGGAGGAGGCGCTCGACGTCGCCGACCGGATCGCGGTGCTCAACAAGGGGCGGATCGAGCAGGTCGGGACCCCGCGGGACCTCTACGACCGGCCGGCGAACCACTTCGTGATGTCGTTCCTCGGTCCGGTGGCCAAGCTCAACGGCCAGCTGGTCCGGCCGCACGACATCCGCGTCGGGCGCGACCCGAGCATGGCGGTCGCCCAGAAGGCCGGCACCGCGGAGTCCGCGGGCGTCACCCGCGCCACGGTCGAGCGGGTGGTGCACCTCGGGTTCGAGGTGCGGGTGGAGCTGCGCAACGCGGCCACCGGCGACCTGTTCGCCGCGCAGGTGACCCGCGGCGACAGCGAGGCGCTGCAGCTGCAGGAGGGCGAGACCGTCTACGCCCGCGCCACGCTGATCCCCGCCATCCCGTCCTGAGGCGGCTGCGCCGCCCGTGCGCCTTTCTGGTCGCTCCAGCCACCAGAAAGGCGCACAGGCACGCAGTGCCTAGGCGGTGGCGGCCGCGAAGCGCTCGGCCACGTCGGCCCAGTTCACGACGTTCCAGTAGGCCTTGACGTAGTCGGCCTTGACGTTGCGGTACTGCAGGTAGAAGGCGTGCTCCCACATGTCGAGCATGAGCACGGGGGTGATCCCGATGCTGATGTTGCCCTGCTGGTCGGTGAGCTGCTCGACGACCAGTCGCCGGCCGATCGCGTCCCACGCCAGCACCGCCCAGCCGGAGCCCTGCAGGGTGTTGGCGACCGCGGTGAAGTGGGCGACGAACTTGTCGAACGAACCGAAGTCGGAGTCGATCGCGGCGGCCAGTTCGCCGGTCGGCCGGTCACCGCCGTTCGGCGAGAGGTTCTTCCAGAAGATCGAGTGGTTGGTGTGGCCGCCGAGGTGGAAGGCGAGGTTCTTGCTCAGCAGCGGCGCCTTCGTGGCGATGGTGCCGTCCTCGCGGGCCTCGGCGAGCTGCTCGAGTGCGGTGTTGGCGCCGGCGACGTAGGCGGCGTGGTGCTTGCCGTGGTGCAGCTCCATGATCTCGCCGGAGATGTGGGGCTCGAGCGCCGAGTAGTCGTAGTCGAGTTCGGGCAGCACGTAGTTCGACATGGGGATCCTTTCGAGGGGGCCGGCGAGGGGTGATCAGACGGTGCGGACGAGGCGTCCGTTGCCGTGTCGATCTCGCGCCACCAACGCTAGGACCTCAACTCGGGTTGAGGTAAAGGAAGCATGTCGGACGTCACACCGGCGCCCTCACCCCTCGCGGCAGACCAGCACCGGGCACAACGCGTGATGGATCAGGCTCTGGCTGGTCGAGCCGATCAGCGAGGCGACGAACGGGTTGCGTCCGTGACTGCCCACGACCACCAGCTGGGCCTCCTCCGTGTGCTCGAGCAGCGCGACGTTCGGGCCGACCCGCTCCACGCTGCGGGTGACCTTCACGTCGGGGTACCGCTCGCCCCACCCCGCCAGGCGCTCGGCCAGGCGGGCGTCGCTGCGCTGCTCGTGGACCTCGAGATCGGAGAACCGCCTGGCCTCGGAGTAGCCGCCGAAGCCGGCGACCTCCCGCCAGCAGTGCACGGCGATCAGCGGGACCTCGAAGAAGGCCGCGAACTCGAAGGCGTGGGCCACCGCCAGGTCGCTGAGCTTGCTGCCGTCCACCCCCACCACGACGGGACGCGAGGCGGTGTCGTCGGGGGCATGGGTCCCGCGCCAGACGGCCACGGGGCACTTGGCGTTGTTCGCCACGCGGATGACGTCCGAGCCGAGGAAGACCGACTGCATCTCGCTGGTCCCGGCCCGGCCGAGCACCAGCATCCGCGCGGTCCGGGACAGGTCCACCAGCCCGCGGGCCGGTGGTCCGTGCTTGACGCTGCGCTCGACGACGACGTCGGGGTTGGCCTCGCGGACCGCCTTCTCGGCCGCGTCGAGCAGTTCGTCGCCCTCGGCCAGCAGCTGGTCGTCCAGCTTCTCCTCGGGTTCGGTGGACGTGCCGGCGGCAGATTTCGGCGTCTTGGGCAGCAGATGGGCCAGATGGAGCGGCTCGTCGAACCGTTGGGCGGCTCCCGCGGCCCATCGTGCGGCGTCCATTGCGCTGTCCGATCCGTCGATGCCTGCCACGATTCCGTGTCGGATCGGTGCTGTGGTCATCGTGGAGTCTCCTTTTGCCTCGACTCCAGTCTCTGCCAGTTCGACGGCGTACGCCAGAGGCAATCGGGGGCCCGGGCTGCTCACCGCGACGGCCATACCTCACAGTGTCCCGCTCGGCGCTGTGAGGTGGGCGGTGTGGTCGCCGACCCGCTCGGTAGCGTGGGTCGGCGGACAGACGACGGCCGTCTGCCGTCAGGAGGCACGAGCAGTGAGCGCACAGATCCGGATCGGCATCGCGGGTTACGGAAACCTCGGTCGAGGAGTCGAGTCCGCGGTCGCGGCCAACCCGGACATGACCCTCGTGGGGGTGTTCACCCGGCGTGACCCGGCGACCGTGACGCCGCAGCTGCCGGGCACCCGGGTGTTCGGCTGGGACGCGCTGGCCGGGCAGGAGGACGAGGTCGACGTGCTGATCCTGTGCGGCGGCTCGAAGTCGGACCTGCCGGAGCAGGGCCCGGAACTGGCCGCCCGGTTCAACACGGTCGACAGCTTCGACACCCATGCCCGCATTCCCGAGTACCACGCCGCGGTGGACGCCCCCGCCCGCGCCGCCGGCCGGACGGCACTGATCTCCACCGGCTGGGACCCGGGCCTGTTCTCGATCAACCGGGTCTACGGCGAGGCCATCCTGCCGGTGGGCGAGACCTACACGTTCTGGGGCCGCGGAGTCAGCCAGGGGCATTCCGACGCGGTGCGCCGGGTGCCGGGCGTCGCGGCCGCCGTGCAGTACACGCTGCCGTCCGCGGACGCCATCGCCGAGGTGCGCAGCGGCACCCGGCCGACGTTGAGCACCCGGCAGAAGCACGTCCGCGAGTGCTTCGTGGTGCTCGCGGAGGGCGCCGACGCCGACGTGGTGCGCAAGTCGATCGTGACGATGCCCGACTACTTCGACGAGTACGACACCGCCGTGCACTTCGTCGACGCCGACGTCCTGGCGCGCGACCATGCGGGGATGCCGCACGGCGGGTTCGTGATCCGCAGCGGCGACACCGGAGGGGGCAACCGGCAGGTCGTCGAGTACAGCCTCAACCTGGGCAGCAACCCCGAGTTCACGGCCAGCGTCCTCACCGCCTACGCGCGCGCGGTGCACCGGATGAACGCCGCCGGGCAGATCGGTGCGCAGACCGTCTACGACGTGGCGCCCGGACTGCTCTCGCCGAAGTCGGCGGCGCAGTTGCGGGCCGAACTGCTCTGAGCCCCTGGCGGGTCAGGCGGAGCGTCGGGTCAGGCGGAGAGTTCGGTGCGGACCGCGGTGAACAGGTCCGCGGCGCCGGCGCGGTAGCGGTCCAGGGCCACCTCGGCCAGCAGCGGATGCGCACCGATCACGTCGGCGCGCAACGCGTCCGGGGCGTGCACGTCGGCGGTCGCGTCGATGCGGTCGGTGAGCAGGCCGGGCGCCAGGAACCAGGGCGCGATCACGATCTTGCCGGCGCCCCGTGACTGCAGGCGCGAGACCGCCTCCGGCAGTGCGGGTCCGGCGGTGGCGAAGCAGGTCGCCACGCCGGACCACCCGGTGCCGGCCAGCAGCCGGGGGCCGATCGCTGCGGTCCGCGCGTTGGCCGTCTCGGACGACGAGCCGACCGCCGCCAGGACCACGCCGACCTCGGGGTCACCGAGCGTGGCCCCCGCGGCCACCGCCCGGTCGCGGACCGCCTCGACCAGGCGGTCGTCGTCGCCGAGCACCTCGGCCTGCACCAGGTCCAGGCCCGGGTGCCGCAAGGCGGCGGCGGCGAGCAGGCCCGGCAGGTCCACCCGGGCGTGGAACGCCCGGCCGAGCAGCAGGGGAACCACCACGGCGGCCGAGTGCCCCTGCACCGCCACGGTGTCGATCGTCTGGTCCACCGACGGCGCGGACAGGTCCAGGAAACACAGCCGCACGTCCAGGTCCGGTCGCCGGGCGCGGATCGCCGCCACGGCGGCCGCGACCGCCCGCGCGGAGCGGGGGTCGCGGCTGCCGTGGGCGACAGCGATCAGCGGGACGGCCGGCGTCGAGGACATCGCTAGACGCGCTCGCCGAGCTCGATGGCCGCGATGGCGTCGCCGACCAGGCCCGCGGCCAGCGTGTTGCCGCCCGCGGGGTCGATCAGCAGGAAGCTGCCGGTGTGCCGGTTGAGGCGGTAGTCGTCCGCCACGATCGGCTCCGCGACGCGCACCGAGATCTTGCCGATCTCGTTGAGCGCGAGCGTGTCCGGGTTCGCCTCGGTGGTGAGGTCCTGCTCGTCGAACCGCTCCACGATGGAGCCCACGATCGCCTGCGTGGTGCGGGTGCCGTGCTTGAGCAGCAGCCGGGCGCCGGGGCGCAGCGGCTTCTCCGCGAGCCAGCACACGGTGGCGTCGAACTCGCCGATCGGCTCCGGCGCGTCCTGCGGGGAGGCGATGGTGTCGCCGCGCGAGATGTCGACGTCGTCGGCGAGGATCAGCGTGACGCTGCGGCCGGCGTGCGCGGAGTCGAGCTCGCCGTCGGCGGTGTCGATGCGGGTCACCGTGGTGCGGATGCCCGAGGGCAGCACCACGACGTCGTCGCCCGGTGTGACCGACCCGGCGGCGACCTGACCGGCGTAGCCGCGGTAGTCGGGGAACTCGGCGGTGCGCGGCCGGATCACGTACTGCACGGGGAAGCGCAGGCCCACCCGGTGCGGTTCGGCGTCCACCGGGATCGACTCGAGGTGCTCGATCAGGGTGGGGCCGTCGTAGTACGGGGTGTTCTCCGAGCGCACCGCGACGTTGTCGCCGTGCAGCGCCGAGACCGGGATCTCCACGACGTCCTCGGCCGCCCAGCCCAGCGACGAGGTCAGCGACGTGAACTCGGCGCAGATGTCCGCGAACACCTGGGCCGGATCCTCGACGAGGTCGATCTTGTTGACCGCCAGCACCAGTCGCGGGACGCCCAGCAGGGCGAGCACCGCCGCGTGCTTGCGGGTCTGCGAGATGACGCCCTTGCGCGCGTCCACCAGCAGGATCACCAGCTGCGCGGTGGACGCGCCGGAGACCGTGTTGCGGGTGTACTGCACGTGGCCCGGGGTGTCGGCGAGGACGAACGTGCGGTTGGGCGTCGCGAAGTAGCGGTACGCCACGTCGATGGTGATGCCCTGCTCACGCTCGGCACGCAGGCCGTCGACCAGCAGCGACAGGTCCGGGGTATCCAGGCCGCGGTCCACCGAGGCCCGGGTGACGGCGTCGATCTGGTCGGCGAGCACGGATTTGGTGTCGTACAACAGCCGGCCCACCAGGGTGGACTTGCCGTCGTCGACGCTGCCCGCGGTAGCGAGCCTCAACAGGTCGCTCATCAGAAGTAGCCCTCTCGCTTGCGGTCTTCCATGGCCGCTTCGGAAACTCGGTCGTCGCCTCGGGTGGCGCCGCGTTCGGTCAGTCGGGACGCGGCGACCTCGGCGAGGATCGCCTCGTTGTCGGCGGCCTCGGACAGCACCGCGCCGGTGGTCGAGCCGTCGCCGACGGTGCGGTAGCGCACCGAGAGCGTCTGCAGCTCTTCGTTCTCGGCGGGTCCGCCCCACACTCCGGGGGTCATCCACATGCCGTCGCGCTGGTAGACCGGGCGCTGGTGGGCGTAGTAGATGCTGGCGAGCTCGACGTTGTCGCGGGCGATGTACCGCCAGATGTCGAGCTCGGTGAAGTTGCTCAGCGGGAACACCCGGACCTGCTCGCCGGGGGAGTGCCGCCCGTTGTACAGGTTCCACAGCTCCGGACGCTGCTTCTTCGGGTCCCACTGCCCGAAGGAGTTGCGCAGCGAGAAGATCCGCTCCTTCGCGCGGGCCCGCTCCTCGTCGCGTCGGGCACCGCCGAAGACCGCGTCGAAGCGGTTCTCGGCGATCGCGTCGAGCAGCGGCACGGTCTGCAGCGGGTTCCGGATGCCGTCCGGCCGCTCGGTGAGCCGGCCGTCGGCGAGGTAGTCCTCCACCTTGGCCACGTGCAGGCGCAGGTTGTACTTGGCGACGACGTGGTCGCGGAAGTCCAGCACCTCCTGCAGGTTGTGCCCGGTGTCGACGTGCAGCAGCGCGAACGGCACCGGCGCGGGCCAGAAGGCCTTGATCGCCAGGTGCAGCAGCACCGTGGAGTCCTTGCCGCCGGAGAAGAGGATCACCGGGCGCTCGAACTCGCCGGCCACCTCCCGGAAGATGTGGATGGCCTCGGACTCGAGCGCGTCCAGTGTGTCGAAGGAGGCGCCGTCGAGAAGCGGTCGGATGTCGGTCAATTCAGCAGTCATGAGGCGTGCAACCCGCATTCTGTCTTGGACTGGCCGGCCCACCGTCCGCTGCGCGGATCGGAGCCGGGTGCTGGCTTGGCGGTGCAGGGTGCGCACCCGATGGACGGATAGCCCTCGTCGACAAGCGGATTCACCAGAATCGAGTGCTTGTCGATGTAGGCCTGCATGTCGTCGTCGGACCAGGCGGCGATCGGGTTGATCTTCACCAGTCCGAAGGCGTCGTCGAACGAGATCAGCGGCGCGTTGGCCCGGGTGGGGGCCTCCACCCGCCGGATCCCGGTGACCCAGGCGCGGTAGTTCTGCAGGGTGGCCTTGAGCGGCGCCACCTTGCGCAGCGCGCAGCAGCGGGCGGCGTCCCGGGCGAAGAGGTCCTTGCCCTCGGCCGCGTCCTGCTCGGCGACGCTGGCCTCGGCCGCGGCGTTGACGATCCGCGGTCCGTACACCGCCTCGACGGCGTCCCGGGTGCCGATGGTCTCCGCGAAGTGGTAGCCGGTGTCGAGGAAGAGCACGTCCACGCCGGGGTGCACCTGGGTCGCCAGGTGCACCAGCACGCCGTCCTGCATGTTCGACGCGACGATGAAGTCGTTGCCGAAGGTGTCCTCGGTCCACTGCAGCAGCTCGAGCGCGGACGCCCCGTCGAGGCTCGCCGCCCCCTGCGAGGCGAGCTCCCTCAGGTCGTCCTCGGTTGCGCTGGAAAGGTCGATGCTCATCGCAGGTCCTCCTCGTCTGCTCGGACTGTCCACTCGGCGAAGCGCTCGCCCTCGTTGCGGTGCTTGACGAACTGACGCACCACGCGCTCGATGTAGTCGCCCAGCTCCTCGCTGGTCACCTTGTGCTGGCGCAGCTTGCGGCCGAAACCGGCGTCGAGGCCGAGGCTGCCGCCCAGGTGCACCTGGAAGCCCTCGATCTGGTTGCCCGCGCCGTCGTCGACGAGCATGCCCTTGAAGCCGATGTCGGCGATCTGGGACCGGCCGCAGGAGTTGGGGCAGCCGTTGATGTTCACCGTGATCGGCACGTCCAGGTTGGCGTTGACGTCCGCCAGGCGCTCCTCGAGTTCCGGTGCGAGCACCTGGGAGCGCTTTCGGGTCTCGGTGAAGGACAGCTTGCAGAACTCGATGCCGCTGCACGCCAACAGGTTTCGCCGCCAGTGCGACGGACGCCCGTGCAGGCCGAGCGGCTTGAGCTCCTCGATCAGCCATTCGACCTTGTCGTCCGGCACGTCGAGCACGATCAGCTTCTGGTACGGGGTGAAGCGGACGCGGTCGGAGCCGACGGCGGCCACCGCCTCGGCCACCTTGGTCAGGACGGTGCCCGACACCCGGCCCGCGATGGGGGAGAAGCCGATCGCGTTGAGCCCGTTGCGCAGCTTCTGCACGCCGATGTGGTCGATCGGCCGCTCCGGCTTCGCCGGTGCCGGGCCGTCGATCAGCTTCCGCTTCAGGTACTCGGTCTCGAGCACCTCGCGGAACTT
Organism: Rhodococcus sp. P4_C10; assembly: GCF_056402135.1. Lineage (NCBI taxonomy): Bacteria > Bacillati > Actinomycetota > Actinomycetes > Mycobacteriales > Nocardiaceae > Rhodococcus > Rhodococcus sp. P4_C10. The sequence goes on from NZ_JBFUHZ010000007.1 coordinate 80,598, forward strand.
CTCGATGCCCCAGTCCTTGATCAGGAACTTCAGCCGCGCCTTGGAACGCAGCCGGCGGTAGCCGTAGTCGCGGAAGATCGAGACCACGGCCTCCCACACGTCCGGCACCTCGTCGAGCGGCACCCAGGCGCCGACGCGCTGCGCGAGCATCGGGTTGGTGGACAGCCCGCCGCCGACCCACAGGTCCAGGCCGGGGCCGTGCTCGGGGTGGTTGACGCCGACGAAGGCGACGTCGTTGATCTCGTGCACCACGTCCTGCTGGCCGGAGATGGCGGTCTTGAACTTGCGCGGCAGGTTCGAGTACTCGGGCTTGCCGATGTAGCGGCGCACGATCTCGTCGATCGCCGGGGTCGCGTCGAGAACCTCGTCGAGGGATTCGCCGGCCAGCGGGGAGCCGAGCACCACGCGCGGGCAGTCGCCGCAGGCCTCGGTGGTGTGCAGGCCGACGGACTCGAGGCGCTTCCAGATCTCCGGGACGTTCTCGATCTCGATCCAGTGGTACTGGACGTTCTCGCGGTCGGAGAGGTCGGCGGTGTCGCGACCGAACTCGGTGGAGATGCCGCCGAGGGTGCGCAGCTGCTCGACGTTCAGGGCACCGGCGTCGCAGCGCACCCGCATCATGAAGTACCGGGCCTCGAGCAGGTCGATGTTCTCGTCGCCGGTGAAGGTGCCGTCGTAGCCCTGCTCGCGCTGGGTGTAGAGGCCCCACCAGCGCATCCGGCCACGCAGGTCGGACTTGTCGATGCTGTCGAAGCCCTGCTTCGAGTAGATGTTCTCGATGCGGGCGCGAACGTTGAGCGGGTTGTCGTCCTTCTTGGCCTGCTCGTTGGCGTTCAGGGGCTCGCGGTAGCCGAGGGCCCACTGGCCCTCGGCACGGGTCTTGACGGGGCGGGCGGCGCGCGCTGGGCGCGCGGGAGGTGAAGTGTCGACTGTCTGCGACATCGGGCGCTCCAAGATCTAGGGCGCCGGTCCTGAAGAGGGCATGCAGTCACAAGGAGGGCTGTCCCCGTGCCACATCCGAGACCGGCCGGGACAACAAGGGGGCTGGCGGAATGCGTCTACGCAGAGAAGGGCAGACAGCTACAGACACGCTTGAGATCGACGTGGCGTCGAGCCACGAGCGCAATCCCAAGTCCGGTCACAGTCGCTATCGTGCCAGATCAGCTCCGCAAAGCCGACCCCCTGGCGGTATTTCCCCCGAAACTGGGGGAAATGCGCAGGCAGGGGCCGGTGTGATCCGTGACACATCGGCGCGGAACCGGTCTGGCCGGGGTGGAGGCGGTCGGGACCCGGGAGTTCGGCGGGGGCGGGTCCGCGGCGATGGGACACTGGAGGGGTGAGTACAGCCCGCGGCACGACCAGCGACATCAGTGGACCGACGACAGCACCGGCGGCCGGTGTGGGCGGGGCTGACGGGCAACCGGACTTCGTGCTGTCGGCCGACGCGCTGGCGGGGGTGGGGACGCGGCCCTTCGGCATCTACGTGCACGTCCCGTTCTGCGCGACCCGCTGCGGGTACTGCGACTTCAACACCTACACCGCCGGTGAGCTCGGCACCTCGGCGTCGCCGCAGTCCTGGCTCGAGGGCCTGCGGCGCGAACTCGACGCGGGGGCAAGGATGCTCGGCTCCGCAGGCGGCGCCGTCCCGGCCGCGCAGACGGTGTTCGTCGGCGGCGGCACGCCGTCGCTGCTCGGCGGCGACGGACTGGCCGACGTGCTCGGCGCGGTCCGCGACAGCTTCGGCCTGGCCCCGGGCGCCGAGGTGACCACCGAGTCGAACCCGGAGTCCACCTCGCCCGAGTTCTTCGGCCGGATCCGGGACGCGGGGTACACCCGGGTCTCGCTGGGCATGCAGTCCGCCGCCGCGCACGTGCTCGCGGTGCTCGACCGCACCCACACCCCCGGGCGGGCGGCCGCCGCGGCGCTCGAGGCGCGGGCCGCGGGCTTCGAGCACGTCAACCTGGACATGATCTACGGCACACCCGGCGAACGCGACGAGGACCTGGACGCGACCCTGGCGGCGGTGCTCTCCGCGGGGGTCGACCACGTCTCGGCGTACGCGCTGATCGTCGAGGACGGCACCGCGCTGGCCCGCCGGGTACGCCGCGGCGAGCTGCCCGCGCCCGACGACGACGTCCTCGCGTCCCGGTACGAGCGGATCGACGCGACGCTCGCCGGCGCCGGCCTGAGCTGGTACGAGGTGTCCAACTGGGCGGCGGACGGCGGCGTCGCGGTCGACGGTGACACCGCGGCCTGCCGGCACAACCTCGGCTACTGGGACGGCGGCGACTGGTGGGGCGCCGGTCCGGGCGCGCACAGCCACGTCGGCGGGGTGCGCTGGTGGAACGTCAAGCACCCGGCGCGCTACGCCGACCAGCTGGCGTCGGGCCGGCTGCCGGTGGGCGGCAGCGAGGTGCTCACCGCCGAGGACCGGCACACCGAGCGGGTGATGCTGGCACTGCGGCTGCGGACCGGGCTGCCGGTGACGGACCTGGACGCCGGCGAACTCGCCGCCGCCGAGCAGGCGGTCGCGGACGGGCTGCTGGTGCGCGGCGACGGCCACCTGGTGCTCACCGACCGCGGCCGGCTGCTCGCCGACGCCGTGGTGCGCGACATCCTGAGCTGACCGGCACGCGGCCGGCCGCGGGAACCCGCGGCCCTCCGTAGAATCGACGGTGGGGCGGGGACGCGGTCAGGAAGTGGGTATGGCACCCGCGGAAGATCCACGTACGCCGTCGCGGCCGGTGCTCTCGCGCCGCGGCCGTTGGCTGCTCTTGACCTCGGTGGTGCTGGTGGCGGCGCTGTTCGTCGTCCCCGTGCTGGTGGACGTCTACACCGACTGGCTGTGGTTCGGGGAGGTCGGGTACCGCTCGGTCTGGTCGTCCGTGCTGATCACCCGACTGCTGCTGTTCGTGGCGGTGACGGTGCTCGTCACAGGCGTACTGGTGGCGACGGTGCTGGCGGCGTACCGGACTCGGCCGCTGATGGTGCCCCGGGCCGAGCCGGACGACCCGATCGAGGTGGTCCGGGCCGTCGTCGCGCGCCGGCCGCGGGTGTTCGCCCTGTGGGTCCCGGTGACCGTCGGCGTGCTGTGCGGGCTGATCGCGCAGTCGAACTGGATGGCGGTGCGGCTCTTCCTGCACGGCGGGGCATTCGGCGTCACCGACCCGCAGTTCGGGCTGGACGTCGGGTTCTACGTCTTCGACCTGCCGTTCTACCGGTCCGTGCTGAACTGGCTGTTCGTCGCTGTCTTCCTGGCGCTGCTGGCCGCGCTGCTCGCGCACTACGTGCTCGGCGGGATTCGGTTGTCCGGCAACGGCAGCCGCGTCGGCCGCCCCGCCCGCATCCAGTGCGCGGTGCTGGTGGGAACCTTCATACTGCTCAAGGCCGTTGCGTACTGGCTGGATCGGTACGCGCTGCTGTCGAGCGGACGCAAGGAGCCGACGTTCACCGGCGGCGGCTACACCGACATCAACGCGGTGTTGCCGGCCCGGCTGATCCTCGTCGCCATCGCGGTGATCTGCGCGGGGGCGTTCTTTGCGGCGGTGGTGATGCGGGACCTGCGGATCCCGGCGATGGCCGCGATTCTCCTGGTGGTCAGCTCGGTCCTGGTCGGGGCCCTGCTGCCGTTGGGCGTCGAGCAGTTCGTGGTCCGGCCGAACGCCGCCGACCTGGAGCGGGTCTACATCGAGCGCAATATCGCCGCCACCCGGCAGGCGTACGGGATCGGTCTCGACAAGGTCGAGTACCGGGACTACCCGGGCATCGGGTCCGCCGCTCCGCGCGACGTGCCCGCGGACGTGACGACCATCGCGAACGCCCGACTGCTGGACCCGAACGTGCTCTCGCGCACCTTCGTCCAGCAACAGCAGCTCAAGAACTTCTACAGCTTCCCGCCGACGCTGGACCTGGACCGGTACGTCGTCGCCGGCCGGCTGCGCGACTACGTCGTCGCCGCGCGGGAGCTGACCCCGCGTCACCTCACCGGAAACCAGACTCAGTGGGTGAACCGGCGCACCGTCTACACCCATGGCAACGGCTTCGTCGCCGCGCCCGCGAACCAGGTCAACGCCGCCGTGCTTGACGCCGCGGGGGACTCGTCGAGCAGCAACAGTGGGTACCCGGTGTACGCGGTCAGCGACCTCGCCACCCAGGCCGCCGGGCACCAGGTGATCCCGGTGGAGCAGCCGCGAATCTACTTCGGCGAGGTGATCGCGCAGGACGACCCCGACTATGCCGTCGTCGGCGGGCCCACGGGCTCGGGGCCGCGCGAGTACGACACCGACACCTCCACGTACACCTACGCGGGGTCGGGCGGGGTGAACATCGGAAACTGGTTCAACCGCGTGGCGTTCGCGGTGAAGTATGCCGAACGCAACATTCTGTTCTCGAAGGCGATCGGGCCGGAGTCGAAGATCCTCTACAACCGGGCGCCGGCCGACCGGGTGCACCGGGTGGCGCCGTGGCTGACCACCGACCACGACCCGTACCCGGCCGTGGTTGACGGGCGGATCGTGTGGATTGTGGACGCGTACACCACCGTCGACGGCTATCCGTACGCCCAGCGCAGTTCGCTCGATGCGCTGGTGGCCGGGGACCTGCCGGGGCAGCGGGGCCGCGAGGTCTCCTACCTCCGGAACTCGGTGAAGGCCACCGTCGACGCCTACGACGGCACCGTCACGCTGTATCAGGTGGACCGGCAGGATCCGGTGCTGGCCACGTGGATGCGGGCATTCCCGGGTACCGTCCAACCGGAGGAGGCGATCCCGGCCGGCGTGCGGGAGCACTTCCGGTATCCCGAGGACCTGTTCAAGATCCAGCGCGAGATGCTGGCCAAGTACCACGTCGACGATCCGCGGGACTTCTTCACCACCAATGCCTTCTGGTCGGTGCCGAGTGACCCGACCGTCGAGACGAACCCCTACCAGATGCCGTTCTACGTGCTCGTCGGGGACGAGGAGACAGCGCAGCCGTCGTTCCGGCTGGCGAGCGCGATGGTCGGGTTCAACCGGGAGTTCCTGTCCGCGTACATCTCCGCGCACGCGGACCCGGAGGACTACGGGAAGATCACCGTGCTGCGGCTGCCGACGGACACGCTGACCCAGGGGCCGCAGCAGATCCAGAACTCGATGATCTCCGACACTCGGGTGGCGTCGGAGCGGACGCTGCTCGAGCGGTCCAACCGGATCCAGTACGGCAACCTGCTGACGCTGCCGATCGCGGACGGTGGGGTGCTGTACGTGGAACCTCTGTTCACGGAACGGATTTCGACGGCGGGGAACACCTCGACGTTCCCGCAGTTGGCCCGGCTGCTGGTCGGCTACCGCGAGCCCGGAGCCACCGGCGGCGTCCGGGTAGGGTACGCGCCGACCCTCGCGGAGGCCCTGGACCAGGTGTTCGGGTCGGGCACCGGGCACGTCGCCACCGCGCCGGGTGGCGGCCCGGGTCCGCCCCCGCCCCAGCCGCCGACCGCAGTCGGTCCGGTCGCACCGCCGGCTCCGGACCGGGCCGAGCTCGATGCGGCGCTGACCCAGCTGCGCGAGGCGGTGGACCGGCTGCAGCGGGCCATCGACAACTACCCGACCGGTGGGCGGTAACGGTTGCGCAGGTTGCGGAACGACTGGGCGGCGGGCGGCGGCGTCGCGGTCGACGGTGACACCGCGGCCTGCCGGCACAACCTCGGCTAGCGGGTGATGCTGGCGCTGCGGCTGCGCACCGGGCTGCCGGTGACGGACCTGGACGCCGGCGAACTCGCCGCCGCCGAGCAGGCGGTCGAGGACGGGCTGCTGGTGCGCGGCGGCGGCTGCCTGGTGCTCACCGACCGCGGCAGGCTGCTCGCCGACGGCGTCATCCGCGGCATCCTGAGCTGAACCCTCAGTACGCAACTCCGCCCGCCCGGGAATCCTGGGCGGGCGGGGGTTGCGGCCGACTGGCTGCGGCCTCGAACTGACGGGGAGCTCAGGAAGACTCGCTTCCCAGCAAGAAGTCGAGCAAAAGCTCCGTGTTGCTGGGACAGTGAATGCCGGAGCCGCCAACCGCAGAGCAGGGGCTGGGACCGATGTCGACGGAGCCTGTCGCCTGCCCGAGCGTTATCGCTAGGGCTGCCGGCAGATCGATGAGACTCAAGCGCTGGATGCCGCTCGCGCTGCCGGTGGCTTCCGCGGCCGACGCGGTGCCCCCACCGAGGGCCAGGCCGCCGCCGAGCAGAGCCGCGGTGACGAGGACGGACGCGCCACGGCGCGCCAGAGATCGAGACATGAGGTTCCTTCGTTCGAAGTGTGCTGGCTGGGTGTCCCACATCGGACGACCCCCGATCGGTCTGGGTAGGGCGAGTCAGCCCGGTCGGCAGTCGAATTCGGAAATCGGCGTCGTCGCAGGTCAACCCGCTAAACACAACCGGCACGGACTGCGGGTGGCGGAGCCGCTACCCGTACAGCCGCTCGATCTCCGCGTACTTCGTCTCGATCGGCTTGCGCCGGAGACGGGATCGGGTCTGGCCTCCGAGTGTCACCGACGGTTTCCGAAGAATCGGCGACGAACGTCGCGGGCGACGATCGCCCGCAGCAGGCGCGCCGCGACCCGCCCCAGGGAGGGCGTGTACGGGTACCAAAGCGGTTCGTTCGTCAGGGTGGGGAACCGGGGTGCGGTGACGGCCTGCACCCGGCAGTATTTGTGCAGGCCCGAGGCGCCGCCGAAGCGCGCGCCGATCCCGGAGCTCTTCCATCCGCCGTGCGGCAGGCCGAAGCAGAAGAGGTTGCTGAACATGTCGTTGACGTTCACCGCCCCGGCCTCGAGGCGGCGAGCGATGGCGTCCCCGCGGGAGCGGCTGCCGGTCCAGACGGTCGCGGACAGGCCGTAGACCGAGTCGTTGGCGACCCGAACGGTGGAGCCGGTGAACTGCACCATGTCGACGACGTCGACGACGGCCGCGCCGGTGCCCCCGCGGCCGGTGACGCAGGCCAGCACCGGCGGCGCGCCGATCTCGCGCCATCCGCGCGCCAGTTCGAGCGCGGACAGCGGGGTCACCTCGGACGGCTTGAGGATTACGGCGGCGCCGGTGAGCAGCGCGGGGATCACGTCCATGGCGGGCATCAGCAGCGGGAAGTTCCACGGCGTGATCACCCCGACCACCGGATGCGGGCGGTTGTCTTGCGCTGCGACTTGGTGACGCTGAACGCACCGGAGCTCGGGAGCTTCACGTCAGCCAGGTCGCGCGGCGCGCGGGCGGCGTAGAAGTTGATGATCTCGGCGATCACCGGCACCTCGAGCCCGGCCTCGGTCCGCGGCTTGCCGGTCTCCGACTGGAGCACATCCGCCAGGTGGATCTCGTTGTCCAGCAACCAGTCCCGTAGGGCGAAGAGCCACATCGCCCGGCCCTTGGGTCCGAGGGCCTCCCAGGCGGGCTGCTGGGCGCGGAGTTCGTCGACCACGTCGTCGACCGAGTCGGGCTCGGTGTCGGGGACCGAGCCGACCACCTCGCCGGTCGCCGGGCAGTGAACGGTCACGGGCGGTCGGCCGATCGTCGGGAGCCGCCGCGCTTGGCCGATTCGGCCAACAACCACGGGCGGTTTGGGTCAGCGGCACAAGTGGGCAGGTGATCCTGTGGGATCTGCTTCGGCCGGGCCGCGCGTAGCCTGGGTGTGGAGGCGAAAGATGCACGATAAATCGCCTGCAGCGGGTGCGCCCGAACCGACGCGCCGGGTGTTGGCATTTCACGCCCGAACCCTCGACGAAGCGCGCGCGGCCGTCGGTCGGAGGTACTACCCCCACCGGCTGTCCCAGCTCACCACGGATTCCGACCTCGACATGTCGCTACGCACTGTGCAGCTCGGTCCTGTGTCCGTGGGGCGGTTGTCGTACGGAGCGGACGTGAGCATCGACCTCGGCGAGTTGGAAAGTGCCTACCACGTGAGCATTCCGATATCGGGCGGCATCCAGTCGGAAGCTGGCGGAGAGTCCGATGTGGTCACCCACGGGCGTGCGTCCATCTACCTCCCGCATCGCTCCACCAGGATCACGCGATGGAGCGCGGACTGCGTCGTGTACGGCATCAAGTTCGACCGCGCCTACCTCGAGTCCGAGCTTCGCGCGCTACTCGGCCGGCCGGTCGGTAAACCGGTGACCTTCGACCCCGTGCTCGATCTGTCCCGCAAGTCGGGCGCAAGCTGGTTGGCGCTGGTTCGAACCCTCGCCGCGGAACTCGACGACGACAGCAGCCTGCTCTACAACGAGCTGGTTTCGAGCCGGCTGGTGGATGCCGTGACCACCGGTTTGCTGCTCACGGCGACTCACGACAGCCGTGAGCTCCTCGACTCGCCCGCACACGCGGCCCGCCCGCGCACAATCAGCCGGGCCATCGATGCGATCCACGCGCATCCCGAGGAGCCGTGGACCGTCAGCGGGCTGGCGCGGCTGGTGGGTGTCAGCGTGCGCACCCTGCAGGACGGATTCCAGCGGTACGTCGGGGTCTCGCCACTGGCCTATCTTCGCGATGTGCGGCTCGAGCGGGCCCATGATGACCTGATCCAGGCAGACCCGTCCGACGTCGCGGTCACCGATGTGGCCTACCGCTGGGGATTCCAGCACCTCGGCCGTTTCGCTATCGACTACCGAAAGCGGTACGGGCAACCGCCGTCGAAGACCCTCACCACGACGTAGCCCGGCCCGAAACCCTGCGCGCTCGAAGTACCTGCGCAATCGGGACATCCCCCGCGCTTCGGGGACAGTCTTCAGCCGCTGCTGCACCTAGCGTTGGTCCCATCGTTGCCGCTGGACAAAATCCAGAACACGCCCCCCTCGGCTCCACGACCCGCGTGATCGTCCGGGTGCGGGCACATGGAAAGGCCGAACCTTGCTGCTGCCGATGGCGCCGACCGATTCGATGTTCCTGCTCGGCGAGTCTCGTGACCATCCGATGCATGTCGGGGGGCTCGCGCTGTTCGCTCCGCCGGATCGCGCCGATGGGTGCGATGTGCGGGCACTGCTCGATTCGTCCTTGGGTCGGGGCGATGTCGCGCCGCTGTTGCGTAAACGCGCCCGTCGGTCGGTGACCTCGCTGGGGCAGTGGGGCTGGGAGACGGATGTCGACGTCGACCTCGGGTACCACGTGCGTCGCGATGCCCTGCCGCGCCCCGGCGGGATCACCGAACTGCTGGAGCTGGTCTCCCGCCTGCACGCCGTGTTGCTGGACCGAAGCAGGCCGCTGTGGGAGATGCACCTCATCGAGGGCCTCGCTGACGGCCGCTTCGCGGTCTACACGAAGATCCACCACGCCCTCGCGGACGGCGTGTCGGCGATGAAGCTGCTGCGCCGTGGGCTCAGCACGGACCCGGCACGGCGGGAGATGCCCGCGCCATGGGAGCCGCTGGTGCGCGAGCGCAGCGCGCTGAGACTCGTCTCGGACCAGCAGGCGGGCGGTCCCGGACCGCTCGGCGTGCCTGCCACCGCGCTGCGTGTCGCTCGCGGCGCGCTCGGTGAGCTGGGAGGCCTCGTGCCCGCGCTCGTTGGCACCGTCGACCGGGCCTTGCACGGGCGTGGCGGATCGCTCTCGCTCTCTGCGCCCGGGTCGATGCTCAACGTGCCGATCGGTGGGGCCCGACGGTTTGCGGTGCGCTCCTGGCCGATCGAACGGCTACGGCTGGTCGCCAAGCATGCCGAGGCGACCATAAACGACGTGGTGCTCGCGATGTGCTCAGGGGCGCTGCGCGGCTACCTGGGCGACCTCGAGGCGCTGCCCGCCGACCCGCTGATCGCGATGGTGCCGGTCTCGCTGCGTGGCGAGCAGCGGGAGGGCAAGGCAGGCAACGAGATCGGGGTGCTGATGTGCAATCTCGCCACCGACCTCGCCGACCCGGCGAACCGCCTCGCGACCGTGACGGCCTCCATGCGCGAGGGCAAACAGGCACTGCGGGCGATGAGCTCGGCGCAGGCCCTGGCGATGAGTGCGCTCGGGGCCGCGCCGCTCGCACTGGGCATGTTCGGAATGGGCGGGCCGATCCGCCCGCCGAACGTGATGATCTCCAACGTTCCCGGGCCGGCTGAGCCTCTGTACTGGAACGGCGCCCGTCTGACCGCGCTGTATCCGCTGTCGATCCCGGTAGATGGACAGGCCCTCAACATCACCTGCACCAGTACCGATGACGAGATCGCGTTCGGGCTGACCGGCTGCCGGCGAACGGTGCCGCTACTGCAGCCGCTGCTCGGTCACCTCGACGACGAACTCTGCGCCCTCGAAAAGACCGTCGGCCTGTAGGCCGGGACAGGAGATCACATGAACCGCCCAGCAGCCGACCGGGCCCCCGTCCCCGCCGAACCGTCGACCTCCCGACTCCGATCGTCGCCGGTCATCGCGCTCGGCTCCGGGATCTTGGCCTGCGCGCCCGCATTGATCGTGACCGGGTCCGTTGTCCTGTGCGCGCTCGTGGCTTTGTTCACCGTCGCCTGTGTCGGTTTCGCCGCCCTGATGATCTGACGCGACCAACGCCGGGGCGTCACGCCTGGCGCTTGCCGCAACCGGGAATCCGGTCGGTGAACCGGGCCAGTCGCCCGGCGTCGCGAGCCAGCACCTCGGCGTCGCGCGCGACGATCGCGGCGCTGCCGTCGATGCCCTGCGCGCTCACCGCGATCCGCTCGGCGCTCTCGGCGATCTGCCGGGCGGTCACCAGCAACTCGGAGAGGTCGTCGAGGGCGGGGCCGAGCCGATCGATGAGCGCACCGAGTTGCTGCGCCCGGTCCACGATCGGGCGAACGCGTCGAAGACGCCGCGGGCCATGGCGAGGGTCGTCATGAACTGACGCTCCAGGTCGCGGAGTTCGCCGAACCCGCGCGTGAGCACACGTTCCGGCAGCATGATTGCGCTGGCGATGCTGATGGTGGCTCCTCGCGTCGAGAGGCGGCGGACAAGGCCTGCGGTCGCGTCAGCGGATCGCGTCGTAGTCGAAGACCCGGGCGTGCAGCACGACGCGGTTGCGCAGCGCCGAGCGGACCGCCCGGTGCAGGCCGTCCTCGAGGTAGATCACGCCGTCCCACTGGACCGCGTGCGGGAACAGGTCGCCGTAGAAGGTGGAGTCCTCGGACAGCAGCCGGTCCAGCTCGAGCACCTTGGTGGTGGTGACGATCTCGTCCAGGCGCACCTGGCGCGGTGGGATCTTCGACCAGTCACGGACCGACAACCCGTGCTCGGGGTATGGCTTGCCGTCCCTCACGCCCTTGAAAATCATCGATGCATCCGTAGCGGTAGTCGGTGGTGTGCCGTCGGGCACTTGTCTGTGTCGCGCAGCCACCCACAGTAAGGCCTCCACGGGGCGGTCGTGACCGGCTACTAGAGTGGTTACTGACAGCGGGGTGTGCGCACCCCTGCTACACAGGGACGACTGTCGTCGCCGGGAATCCGGCGGTGTGATCCGGGAAACGGAGGTGAGCCGGCGTGTCGAGTACCGAGGACCGACGATTCGAGGTGCTGCGGGCGATCGTCGCCGACTACGTCGCCACCCAGGAGCCGATCGGCTCGAAGGCACTCGTGGAGCGGCACAACCTCGGGGTGTCCAGCGCGACCATCCGCAACGACATGGCGGTGCTCGAGGCCGAGGGCTACATCGCCCAGCCGCACACCAGCTCCGGCCGCGTGCCCACCGACAAGGGCTACCGGCAGTTCGTCGACCGGATCGCCGACGTCAAGCCGCTCTCGCCGGCCGAGCGCCGGGCCATCCTCGAGTTCCTCGAGTCCGGCGTCGACCTGGACGACGTGCTCCGGCGCGGCGTCCGGCTGCTGGCGCAGCTGACCCGCCAGGTCGCCGTCGTGCAGTACCCGACGCTGTCGGCGTCGTCGGTGCGGCACCTCGAGGTGGTCGCGCTGACCCCGGCCCGGCTGCTGCTGGTGCTGATCACCGACTCCGGCCGGGTGGACCAGCGGATCGTCGAACTGGGCGACACCATCGACGACGAGAACCTGGCCCGGCTGCGGGACCTGCTCGGCGGCGCCCTGGAGGGCAAGAAGCTCGCGGCGGCGTCCATCGCCGTCTCGGAGCTGGCGGCCGACGCCCCCGACCACCTGCGCAACGCGGTGGTGCGGTCGGCGACCGTGCTGATCGAGACCCTCGTCGAGCACCCGGAGGAGCGGCTGGTGCTCGGCGGCACCGCGAACCTGACGCGCAACGCCGCCGACTTCACCGGCTTCCCCGGCTCGATGCGCTCCGTCCTCGAGGCGCTCGAGGAGCAGGTGATCGTGCTCAAGCTGCTGGCCGCGACCGGCGACGCCGGCACCGTGACCGTCCGGATCGGCGAGGAGACGCAGGTCGAGGAGATCCGCGGCACCTCCGTCATCACCACCGGCTACGGCACCGCGAGCACCCGCTTCGGCGGCGTGGGTGTGCTGGGCCCCACCCGGATGGACTACCCGGGAACAATCGCCTCGGTGGCCGCGGTTGCCAGGTACATCGGCGAGGTGCTCGCCGAGCGTTGAACCACGCGCGGACTTCGCGCGTTCCGGGCCCGGTCGGGCCCGCTTACTGACCGATATTTCTTCATGCTGATCAACCAACGAGGGTGAGAGACGAGAACGTGGCACGGGACTACTACGGATTGCTGGGAGTCGGATCCAAGGCGACCGACCAGGAGATCAAGCGGGCGTACCGCAAGCTGGCCCGGGAGCTGCATCCCGACGTCAACCCCGACGAGTCCGCGCAGGCCCGGTTCAAGGACATCTCGACCGCCTACGAGGTGCTCTCCGACCCGGAGAAGCGGCGCATCGTCGACCTCGGCGGCGACCCGCTCGCGCAGGGCGGCGGCGGGGGTGCCGGCGGCTTCGGTGGTGCCGGCTTCGGCGGCGGTCTCGGCGACGTGTTCGAGGCGTTCTTCGGCGGCGGTGGCGGCGCCGCCCGTGGCCCACGCGGCCGCGTCCAGCCCGGCGCGGACTCGCTGCTGCGCACCAAGCTGACGCTCGACGAATGCGCGACGGGCGTGACCAAGCACATCACCGTCGACACCGCGATCCTGTGCGACAGCTGCACCGGCTCCGGCACCAACGGCGACTCCAAGCCCGTCACCTGCGAGACCTGCGCCGGCGCCGGCGAGGTGCAGTCGGTGCAGCGTTCGTTCCTCGGTCAGGTGATGACGTCGCGGCCGTGCCCCACCTGCCGCGGCGCGGGCGAGACCATCCCCGACCCCTGCCACAAGTGCGGCGGCGACGGCCGGGTCCGGGCCCGCCGCGACATCGCGGTGAAGGTCCCGGTCGGCGTGAGCAGCGGCATGCGGATCCGGCTGGCGTCGCAGGGCGAGGTCGGTCCCGGCGGCGGACCGTCCGGCGACCTGTACGTCGAGATCAGCGAGCAGCCGCACGAGACCTTCGTGCGCGACGGCGAGGACCTGCACTGCACCATCCGGGTGCCGATGGCCGACGCCGCGCTGGGCACCAAGGTCGTCGTCGACACCATCCTCGACGGGCCGACGGAGATCGACATCCCCGCGGGCACCCAGCCCGGCACGGTCGAGTCGGTGCGCGGGCACGGCATGCCGAAGCTGCGCTCCGGCGTGCGCGGCGACCTGCACGCCCACCTCGAGGTCGTGGTGCCCTCGCGCCTGGACGGCAAGCAGGCCGCGGCGTTGCGCGAGTTCAAGGACCTGCGCGACAAGGACCACGCCGAGGTCGTGACCACCGGTTCGCAGCACAACGGCGGTCTCTTCTCCCGGCTGCGGGACGCGTTCAGTGGCCGCTGACCGACGGATGCCGGCCGCACAGGGCGGGGTCTGACCGATGGCCGCGACCGTCTTCTACCTGGACCCGCTGCCCGCTGCCGGTCAGCCGGCGGTGCTCGACGGCAAGGAGGGCAGGCACGCCGCCACGGTGCGCCGCATCCGGGTCGGTGAGCACCTGGTGCTCTCCGACGGCCACGGCGGCATCGCACGGGCCGTGGTGGTCGCGGTCGGCAAGGACCGGCTCGACCTCGAGGTCGGCGAACGCGACAGCCTGCCGCCCGCGACGCCGACGGTGACGCTGGTGCAGGCGCTGCCGAAGGCCGAGCGCTCCGAGCTGGCCGTCGAACTGGCCACCGAGGCCGGCGTCGACACCATCGTGCCGTGGCAGTCCGCGCGCTGCGTGGCCCGCTGGGAGGGGCCGAAGGCGGACAAGGGCGTCGCCCGCTGGCGCGCGGTGGCGGTTGCCGCGGCGAAACAGTCACGGCGCGCACACATTCCGGAGGTCACCGAGCTGCACCGCACCGCCGCCGTGGTCGAGCTGGTGCGCCGCGTCACGGCGTCCGGCGGGGTGGTGGGGGTGCTGCACGAGTCGGCCACCACCGCGCTCGCCGGGCTGGAGCTGGCGGACGTGGCGGAAGTGGTGCTGGTGGTCGGCCCGGAGGGCGGCCTGGACGGCTCGGAGGTCGAGGCGCTGACGGCGGCCGGCGCGGTCGCGGTGCGGCTGGGCCCGACGGTGCTGCGGACCTCGACGGCGGCCGCGGTGGCGCTCGGTGCGCTCGGCGTGCTGACCGACCGCTGGTCCGCGCGGCCCCTGCAGGACTAGCGGTGCCCCGCCAACGCGTCGACTACGGACCCGAGCCGCAGCAGTTCGGGCACCTGTACCTGCCCTCCGTCCCGGTCGCCGAGCCGGTGCCGGTGGTGATGCTCGTGCACGGCGGCTACTGGAGCGCCGACTTCCACCTGAACCTGGCGACCGCCCTCGCGATCGAACTGTCCCGGCTCGGGGTGGCGTCGTGGAACGTCGAGTACCGCCGGGTCGGCGCCGGTGGCGGCTGGGAGCAGACCAGTGCCGACATCGAGGCCGCGCTGGCCGCGGTCGGCGGCGTGCTGCCCGGCCTGTCGCCGATCCCGCTCGACCTCGGCAACGTCCGGGTCGTCGGGCACTCCGCGGGCGCGCAGCTGGCGTTGTGGGTTGCCGGGCAACGGGATTCCCCGATCCGCCCCGAGCGGGTCGTCACGCAGGCGGGTGCGATGGACCTGGCCGCGCGGGCGGCCGGTCGCACCGCCGGTGCCGCCCTGGCGGCGTTCTTCGGCGCCCGGTACGAGGACGCGCCGGAGCTCTATCGCGACGCCTCGCCCGTGTACCGGGTCCCGATCGGCGTCCCGGCGGTCTGCATCCACGGCGCGGAGGACATCCAGGTGCCCGCCGCCGCCAGCCGCGCGTACCGGGACGCCGCGGCGGCGGCCGGGGACACGGTGGCGTTCTGGGAGGTGCCGGGCGAGGGGCACAACGACTTCCTCTCCCGCGGTTCCCGCAGCTGGGACCTCACCCTGCGGGCGCTGCTCGACGACGATCCCTGGTCGGCGCCGCCGCAGTGACACAGGCCGGGCGCCGACGCGAGTCAGGCCCCCGGCCACCCGGCCCCCGGCGCCGGCGCGGGGGTGCTGACGACGGTGCCGTCCCAGGCCGTGTGGTCCGTGAAGCGCTCGGCCCCGGGCCACCGCGCCGCGACGACGAAGAGGGTGGCGCCGTCCGCCCCGCCGAGCGCGCAGGCGAACGCGCCCCGGTCGAGTTGCACCCGGTCGAGCACCTGACCGCCCTCCGCGACCCGCACGCAGCACCGGTCGCCGACGTCCGCGTACCAGGCGGCGCCCTCGCCGTCGAGGCAGATGCCGTCCGGTGAGTGGTTGCCGACGTCGGCCCACACGCGGCGGTTCGTCAGCGAAGCGTCGGCCGCGATGTCGAAGGCGGTCAGCCGGTGACGGTAGGACTCGGCGACGACGAGCGTGGCGTTGTCGGCAGTGACCGCCATGCCGTTCGGAAAGGCCAGGTCGTCGGCGGCCACGCGGGCGCGCCCGTCCGTCGAGACCAGTGCCACGAATCCCGGCGCGGACTCACCCGCGGGAGGCCCCGCGGCGAAGTCGAAGTTGACGTTGTTGACGTAGGTGTTGCCCCGGCCGTCGACGACGATGTCGTTGCTGCCGTACGGCGACAGCGCCGACAGGTCCGCGTAGCGCGTGAGGGCCCGGTCCGGGGACAGGCGGAGCAGCGCCCGCTCGGGGCCCGAGGCGAGCACCGGTGCCCCGTCGGGCAGGAAGTCGAAGCACAGTGGCAACGACCGATGCTCGACCACGGCCTCGATCCGGCCCGCCGGGTCGATCGCGTGGATCACCCCGGCCGTCCAGTCCGCGAACCACAGCCGGCCGTCGTGCCAGCGTGGGGATTCCAGCTGGCCGAAACCGTTCGCCAGTGTCTGCATCATTCGCATGATCCGCCTCCGGTTGTCGTTCAGGGGAGGTAGACGTCTCGAGCGGGCGAAACTCATCGGTGCGAGGCCGCCTGGCGACGAGAGGTGACTCGCCCCGATGGGCTGCGGGACTGGACGAGCTGCGGGCCTGAGCTCTGCACCCGGCCGGGGGGGTTACGTGTTGACTAGTATTGACACGGCTCGACGAGCAAGAGCGGAGGACGCCACGCGATGCGAACAGAACCGACCGCCGACCACGTCGACGTCTTGATCATCGGGGCCGGACTCTCCGGAATCGGCGCCGCGCATCATCTGCAGGAGAACTTCCCGGACAAGACCTACACGATCCTGGAATCGCGCGAGAGCATCGGCGGCACCTGGGACCTGTTCCGCTACCCGGGGATCCGGTCCGACTCCGACATGTACACCCTCGGTTACCGGTTCCGGCCGTGGACCGGGGGCAAGGCGATCGCCGACGGCCCGTCGATCCTGCAGTACATCCGGGACACCGCCGCAGACGCGGGGATCGACCGCAACATCCGCTTCCGGCACCAGGTGACTCGGATCGCGTGGTCGAGTGCGGACAGTCGGTGGACCGTCGACGCCCGGCGCAGCGACACCGGGGGACGGGTCACGCTCACCGCCGGTTTCGTCATGACCTGCAGCGGCTACTACCGCTACGACGAGGGGTACACGCCGGACTTCGCGGGTGTCGATCAGTTCGCGGGCCGGGTCGTCCACCCCCAGCACTGGCCCGAGGACCTCGACTGCGCCGGCAAGCGGGTGGTCGTCATCGGCAGCGGTGCGACCGCCGTCACGTTGGGGCCCGCCCTGGCGGAACTGGGTGCGCGGGTGACGATCCTGCAGCGTTCACCCACCTACATCGTGGCCATGCCGGCGAAGGACGCCATGGCCTCGGCGCTGCGCCGGGTGCTGCCCACCCGCGCCGCCTACGCGGTGGCCCGGGCCAAGAACATCACCCGCTCGGTGGCGGTCTACGAGCTGTGCCAACGGTTCCCGCGGGCCGCGCGGGCGCTGATCCGGCGGGCCCAGGTCGGCCGGGTGGGTGAGGGTTTCGACATCGAAACCCATCTCTCGCCGCGGTACGACCCGTGGGACCAGCGTCTGTGCCTGGTCCCCGACGGTGACCTGTTCCGCGCCCTACGGCGCGGCGACGTCGAGATCGAGACCGACCACATCGTCACCTTCACCGAATTCGGTCTCACGTTGCGGTCGGGTAAGCGGCTACCGGCGGACATCGTCGTGACCGCGACGGGCCTGAACCTGATCGCGTTCGGCGGCATCGAGATCGTCGTCGACGGCGACACGGTGTCGCTCCCGGAGACCATGGCCTACAAGGGCATGATGCTCAGCGGGGTACCGAATTTCGCGTTCGTCGTCGGGTACACCAACGCGTCGTGGACCCTCAAGGCGGACCTGGTGTGCGAGTACGTCGTTCGCCTGCTGGGCCACATGGACGCCGGCGGCTACGCGTCCTGCGTGCCGCGCCGTGACCCCGCGGTGGGAGAGGAGCCGTTCCTCGACTTCGCCGCCGGGTACGTGCTGCGCACGGTCGACAGTTTCCCCAAGCAGGGCGACGCGGCGCCGTGGCGGCTGCGGATGAACTTCTTCCGCGACCTGGTCACGTTGCGTCACGGTTCGGTTGCGGACTCGATGAGCTTCGCGTCCGCAGGAGACCCGGCGGGGGATTCGGTGGGCCGCATCCCCTAGTACTGCAACGACAGCAGTCAGAGGTGCTGGAGTGGTCGACAGGGTTCACCGCGTTCTGTGCGCGGTTCGTAGTAGGCGGCGAAGAAGGGCGTCTTGATTATGAGAGATTTGAAGAGATCAAACAGCAAGGAAATCGCTGGCCGCGTGTTCACCACCCCACGGGACGCCGGCATGCGGGTACGGCTCGGCACGCAGTCGCGAACCAGCGCAGGTGCGGGTGTAGACGGCGCCGCGGCCGAACGCGGTGGTCGGCTCGCCGTCGTCCGGGAACCGCTCCGGATCCACGACCAGCCGCGAGAGCTGGTTGACCACGACCACCAGACCAGGGGTCATCGGCAGGTGCTGGTGACCTGCCGGCCTAGAAGACCTGGTTGTAGATGAGTGCTGGTGCAGCCCGTTCGAGCTGGTCCAGTTCCCCGACAATGGACACGAAGTGGGACGTCCTGGTGTGCGCGTCGAGGTGCTCCTGAGATTCCCACTCCTCGACCAACATCAGTTCTCGTGGATCGTCCTCCCGTTGCAGGAGTTCATAGCTCGTGCAACCAGGTTCCTTCCGCGTCTCCGTCACCAGCCGGTCGTACAGCGCGAGAACCCTGTCGAGGTGTTCGGCCGGCACGGTGCTTCCTACCATCACTCTGATCAACGCCTGTGCTCCATCTGCTCTGCGCCAACGGCTACCGCGCGGGTTTGAAAAACTCGGTCATTGCGCGCCTCGTGTGATCGTCGTGTGCTTTTCGTGTGCTCATCGTGCGTGCCGGCGCCGTAGTGCTGCACGACGAGCCGCGCGAGCCGGTCGGGGTACTCCCAGAAGGCCTCGTCCAGCTCCTGCAGCCGGTCATGGTCGGACTCGGTGAGCAGACCTGGAAGGTCGGCGGGTGAGACGGCCTCGTCGGCGTACGGCTCGATCACCGCATGCATCCTGCGGACGAGCTCTGCGGCCCGGCATGCACCGATCAGCTCGAGTGCGGCGACGGCGGTGAGATGGTTGCGCACGCCCCAGTTGCCGAAGAACTGCAAGAACCCGCCGTTGTTGACGTCGGCCTCCAGCCGCCACAGCGCGACCAGCTCGTGGTCACGCTGCGACAGGGCGTCCACGTCCCAGCCGGCCTGCTGCACGCGACCGAGCGCGGCCTCGTAGAGCCGGTCTTGGAGGATGTCCCAGATGCTCACCATGCCCTCGTCGTCGGGTTCCCAGAGCTCCGGCCAGTTCACACCGTGCCCGTCGTCGGCGTGCACCCAGCGGGTGCGCTCGGCGGGTGCCGCCTTCTCGACCCGGATGTACCGCACAATCGGCGTCGTCACCACGTCGCCGCTCGCGAGGGTCAGGACGACGTCTGTGTCGGTGAAGGTGACCTCGGCGATGCGGAGGTCATTCATCCGGCGACGCCTCTCGCGCGTCACCGCTCCCACCCGACGGTGACACGGGCTGTGCGGACCGGACGGGTTGACGGAGGATCGTCCGGAGCTTCGCCGGAACCGTCCTGCGGGCGTCACTGAGATAGATCTCGTGGTGATCGCCGTTGAAGGTCAGTTCGTGCTCGGGCATGAACTCGTCGTGCAGCCGGGCCAGGGTGGGTGCCTCGTCGTCGTAGGGGCCGAGGTGCAGGATCTGCACGCTCCGCCCCTCGGCGAGGGTGATCGGGCGCAGCCGGTCCAGGGCGGGTAGATCCTTCTTGGCGCCCGCCTCTGCGCGCGCCCGCTCGATGTCGGCCGCGGTGATCCACTCGGGCTGCACGATCATCATCGTCCAGTCCCAACCGTCCTTGTCGCGGGTGACGAAGCTGCGCATGTCGGAGGCGCGCCACAGACCTTCGAGCGGTCCGACCACGAAGTCTCGGCCGCCTGCGTTCTTGCTGGCGAACTTGATCGCGTACGCGGTGGCGTACAGCGCCTCGACGGCGGCGGTGTGCTCGGACGACGTGTTCGGGTCGCCGTGCCCGTCGACGGCGATGTAGGTCAGCTCCGGGACGTCGACGAGTGCGAACGCCTTCGCGTTCGGTGCGTAGAGCTGCTTGTGCGCCTTCTTGATGTCGTACTTGTCCATGCCGGCGGCTTTCTGTCGGGAGACGAGATCCTCGGTCCACTGAATGTCGGCCAGGATCATTGCCTCGCTGTAACGGAAGAGTGCGGCCGCGTGGTCGGGGAGCGGCGACTGCGCCCGCGACCGTTCGCGCAGCGCGTCGAGCTGCGCCCGGAGGCGCGCGGCCCGACGGCGAAGCCGATCCGTCACCTCCGGCGTGCCGAGGTCCGGGCTGTTGGCGATGCCGACGAGGACCCTCGCCCGGATCGGTGTGAGGGTGTCGACGGCGTCGAGCGTCTGGGCCGCCGCCAGCGAGTGACCTTCGTCGGTGAGCCGGTAGGTCGCACGCCGCGAACGGGGCTCGTCCGCGGACTCCGGCTCGACAAGGCCTCTGCGAGAGAGCTTGTCGAGGAGGTAGTAGATCGAGGAGAACCCCAACGAGGTCCACTCCCGCATGCCTCGGTCCTCGATCACGCGGTCGAGGTCGTAGCCGTGCCGGGGGCGCTCACTCAGGAGGCCGAGCAGGGTCAGCTCGGCATCCGTCAGATGGTCGGTCACGGGACTACTCTAGCGCTAGAGTAATCGTGGGGTTCGAGATCCGGTCTCGAGCGGTCCGTGGCCGAGCACGAAGTGGAATTAGCGGGCGAGGCGGCGGTGGTCGACCAGGCGCGGGCGTGGATCCGGGATGCCGGGGGCGGGCGGTTGCCCGCGGCGGGTCCCGGCCGGGTGAACTCGGTGGGTGGCCGCGTGGACCCGCGATAGACTGCAGGCACAGGCATTCGTCGAGTCAGGGAAGCAGGCCGAAGCCAACACGTGAGTGCAGACAGCGAAATGGGTGAGACCACGGTGACCTCGGCGTCGACGCCGGACGGGAGCCGGGACCGCCCGGCACACCGTACGGTCCGCTCCAGCATGGAGATCGACCCCGAAATTGCGCTCCCGTTGCTCGGCTCCGCGGACGAGAACCTCAAGGCTCTCGAGCGGGCACTCACCGCGGACATCCACGTGCGCGGCAACACCATCACCCTCACCGGCACCAGCGCGGACGTCGCCCTGGCCGAGCGGGCGATCGGCGAACTGGCCGTCCTCGTCGCCCGCGGCCAGTCGCTGACGCCGGACGCGGTGCGGCGCAGCGTCGGGATGCTCACCGACGGCATGGGGGAGTCCCCGGCCGAGGTGCTCAGCCTCGACATCCTGTCCCGGCGCGGCAAGACCATCCGGCCCAAGACGGTCAACCAGAAGCGCTACGTGGACGCGATCGACGCGAACACCATCGTGTTCGGCATCGGCCCGGCCGGCACCGGCAAGACGTACCTGGCCATGGCCAAGGCCGTGCAGGCGCTGCAGTCCAAGAACGTCAGCCGCATCATCCTGACCCGGCCCGCGGTCGAGGCGGGCGAGCGGCTCGGCTTCCTGCCCGGCACCCTGCACGAGAAGATCGACCCGTACCTGCGGCCGCTGCACGACGCGCTGCACGACATGATGGATCCCGAGGCCATCCCGAAGCTGATGCAGGCCGGGGTGATCGAGGTGGCGCCGCTGGCGTACATGCGCGGACGCACCCTCAACGACGCGTTCATCATCCTCGACGAGGCGCAGAACACCACCGCCGAGCAGATGAAGATGTTCCTGACCCGGCTGGGTTTCGGCTCGAAGATCGTGGTCACCGGCGACGTCACCCAGGTGGACCTGCCCGGCGGCGCCCGCTCCGGCCTGCGCGCGGCCAGTGAGATCCTCACCGACATCGACGACATCCACTTCGCGGAGCTGACCAGCGCCGACGTGGTCCGGCACCGGCTGGTCTCCGACATCGTCGACGCCTACGAGCGCTTCGAGGCCGAGCGCGTCGACGAGGTGACGCTCGGCAACCGGGCGCACCGGCGGTCGGCGTCGGCCCGCTCGCAGCGGCGCTAGTGCCGCCCCGTCCGTTGGACCCCACCACCGTCACCCACGCGGCCGCCCGAGGAGATCGACTGTCATGAGCATTGAGGTATCCAACGAGTCCGGGATCGACGTCTCCGAACCCGAGCTGATCAACGTCGCGCGGTTCGTCATCGCCCAGATGGACGTGCACCCGGCCGCCGAGCTGTCGATGGTCCTCGTCGACCTCGACACGATGGCCGAGCTGCACATGCGGTGGATGGACCTGCCCGGCCCCACCGACGTGATGTCGTTCCCGATGGACGAGCTCGAGCCCGGCGGACGGCCCGACGCGCCGGAGCCCGGCCCCGCCATGCTCGGCGACATCGTGCTGTGCCCGGCGTTCGCCGCCGACCAGGCCGCCAAGGCCGGTCACTCCACCGCGCACGAGCTGGCGCTGCTCACCGTGCACGGCGTCCTGCACCTGCTCGGCTACGACCACGCCGAGCCGGAGGAGGAGAAGGAGATGTTCGCGCTGCAGAACAGCCTGCTCGCCGACTGGTACGAGGACCTGGCCCGCGCCGAGCGGGAGGCCGAGCTGGCCGCCCGCGACCAGCGGCTGCTCGGCAAGACCGGGTTTGTCGACGGCCCCCAGCAGTGAGGCGGTGCCTACCGTGGAGTTCGGCGAACCCGGCGAGCCGTGAGTGTCCGTGACCGGTGACATCGGGCTGATCCTGCTGGCCGTCGTCCTCGTCCTGGTCGGCGGCCTGTTCGCGGCCGTCGACTCGGCGCTCAACACGGTCTCCCGCGCCCGCGTGGAGGAGATGGTCAAGGACGGCCGCCCGGGTGCGCAGCGGCTGCTGGCCGTCGTCTCGGACCGTCCGCGGTACGTGAACCTGGTGGTGCTGCTGCGGATCGCCGCGGAGATCTGCGCCACCGTGCTGCTGGCCGCCGCGCTGCTGGACCTGCTCAGCCGCGGCTGGGCGCTGGTGATCTCGGCGGTGGTGATGATCCTGGTCAACTACGTGGCGATCGGCGTCGGACCGCGGACCGTGGGCCGTCAGCACGCGTACTCGATCGCGCTGGTCGGGGCGATGCCCCTGCAGGCGCTGGCGGTGCTGCTCAGCCCGATCAGCCGGCTGCTGATCCTGCTCGGCAACGCGCTGACCCCGGGCAAGGGCTTCCGCAACGGCCCGTTCGCCTCCGAGATCGAGCTGCTCGAGCTCGTCGACCTGGCGCAGGAACGCGGCGTGGTGGCCGACGAGGAACGCCGGATGATCCAGTCCGTCTTCGAACTCGGCGACACCCCGGCCCGCGAGGTGATGGTGCCGCGCACCGAGATGGTGTGGATCGAGGCGGACAAGTCGGCCGGCCAGGCCACGTCGCTGGCGGTGCGCAGCGGCCACTCCCGGATCCCGGTGATCGGCGAGAACGTCGACGACGTGCTCGGCGTGGTGTACCTCAAGGACCTGGTGGCGCGGACCTACCACTCCACCGACGGCGGCGGCGGCGTCACCGTCGAGGAGGTGATGCGGCCACCGGTGTTCGTGCCGGACTCCAAGCCGCTCGACAGCCTGCTCGCCGAGATGCAGCGCGACCGCAACCACATGGCGCTGCTGGTCGACGAGTACGGCGGCATCGCCGGGCTGGTGACCATCGAGGACGTGATCGAGGAGATCGTCGGCGAGATCGCCGACGAGTACGACACCGACGAGACGCCGCCGGTGGAGACGCTCGGCGACGGACGCTTCCGGGTGTCCGCGCGGCTGCCCGTCGAGGACCTCGGCGAACTGTTCGACATCGAGATCGACGACGACGAGGTCGAGACCGTCGGCGGGCTGCTCGGCTACGAACTCGGCCGGGTGCCGTTGCCCGGCTCCGAGGTGAACACCCACGGGCTGGCGCTGCGTGCCGAGGGCGGCGGCGACCCGCGTGGCCGGGTCCGGATCAACACCGTGCTGGCGTGGCGCCTGCCGGAACCGGACGACGAACCGGGCGGACGGACCGAGACCGGGAGGGGCCGACATGAGTGACCAACTCGCCGAGGAGGACGCCAAGCTGGTGGTCCTGGCCCGCGCCGCCATGGGCCGCACCGGCGGGCGGCAGGGCGCCGCGGTGCGGGACCTCGACGGCCGCACCTACGCCGCCGGTCCGGTCTCGCTCGACGCACTGACCCTCACCGCGCTGCAGGCGGCGGTGGTCGCGGCGCTGTCGAGCGGCGCGCAGGGCTTCGAGGCCGCCGCCGTGGTCGACGCCGACCTGACCGGCACCGCCCAGGAGATCGTCGAGGCCGTCTGGAACGCCGAACCCGGCGTGCTCGCCCTCACCGAGGTGACCACGACCGTCAAACTCATCGCCGCCCGCGCCGACGGGTCGGCACCGCACGTCATGGGCTGGACGCCCGACAGCCCTACCGATGGAGAACAACTGTGAGTACTGAGACCGAATTCCGTTCCGGCTTCGTCTGTTTCGTCGGCCGGCCGAACACCGGCAAGTCGACGCTGACCAACGCGCTGGTCGGCAGCAAGATCGCGATCACCTCGTCGCGGCCGCAGACCACCCGGCACACCATCCGCGGCATCGTGCACCGCGAGAACTCGCAGCTGATCCTGGTCGACACCCCCGGCCTGCACCGGCCGCGGACGCTGCTCGGTCAGCGGCTCAACGACCTGGTGCGCGACACCTACTCGGAGGTCGACGCGATCGGCCTGTGCATCCCCGCCGACGAGAAGATCGGTCCCGGCGACCGCTGGATCCTCGACCAGGTGCGGCAGATGGCGCCCAAGACCACGCTGATCGGCATCGTCACCAAGATCGACAAGGTGAGCCGGGAGAAGGTCGCCGAGCAGCTGCTGGCGCTGTCGAAGCTGCTGGGCCCGGACTGCGAGGTGGTGCCGGTCTCGGCCGCGTCGGGGGAGCAGGTCGAGGTCGTCGTGGACCTGCTCGCGTCGAAGATGGATCCCGGGCCGGCGTTCTACCCGGACGGGGAGCTCACCGACGAGCCCGAGGAGACGCTGATGGCGGAGCTGATCCGCGAGGCCGCGCTCGAGGGCCTGGGCGACGAGCTGCCGCACTCGCTGGCCGTCGTCATCGAGGAGATCATCCCGCGCGAGGGCCGCACCGAGAAGCAGGGCGAACTGCTCGACGTGCACGCGCTGCTCTACGTGGAGCGGCCCAGCCAGAAGGGCATCGTGATCGGCAAGGGCGGCGTCCGGCTGCGCGAGGTCGGCACCAAGGCCCGCACCCAGATCGAGAAGCTGCTCGGCACCCGCGTGTTCCTGGAGCTGCACGTGAAGGTCGCCAAGGACTGGCAGCGCGACCCGAAGCAGCTGGGCCGCTTGGGCTTCTAGGCGGCTGCGCCGCCCGTGAGTGGTTGACGGGTCCACGGACTCTCACATCTGGGTAGACATCTCGTGTCTCACATGTCCCCAGACTGAACAGGGTCCACGGACCCGTCAACCACTCACGAGTGCGGAGCGACCAGGGCCAGCTCGGCGACGGTGCCCGAGGCGATGGTCCGCAGGTGCTCGGTGACGGTCTCGATCGGCCAGTCCCACCAGGCGAGGGCGAGCAGTTCCCGAACCTCGTCGGGGGCGAAGCGGTCCTTGATGTGGACGGCGGGGTTGCCGCCGACCACGGTGTAGTCGGGAACATCGCGGGTGACAACGGATCCCGTGGAGATGATCGCCCCGTGGCCGATGCGGACGCCGGGCATGACGGTGACGTTGCCGCCCATCCACACGTCGTGCCCGACGACGGTGTCGCCCCGCGAGGGCAGGTCGGTCACCAGGTCGAGGTGTTCGGCCCACGCGCCGCCCATGATGGGGAAGGGGAAGGTCGAGACCCCGTCCATCCGGTGGTTCGCGCCGTTCATGATGAAGGTCGTCCCCGTGGCGAGGGCGCAGAACTTTCCGATCACGAGTCGGTCGGGACCGTAGTGGTGCAGCACGTTTCGCGTCTCGAACTGCTCGGCGAACTCGGGGTCGTCGTAGTAGGTGTACTCCCCGATCTCGATCAGGGGGTTGTCGATCAGCGGTTTGAGCAGGACGACCCGCGGCTGTCCCGCGACCGGGTGCAGGGTCGTGGGGTCGGGTGCGTGGCGGGTGGACAATTCGGCTCCTCGGGTTGACGTCGCATCAGTCATCAAAGCAGGCGCCCCGTCGGCGGCGCGTCGTCCGGCGACCTCGCACACGGAACTTCGTGGGGCGGTCCGGCGCCGAGCCCTACGGGCGGAGTGGGGCGGATCCCGTTCGAGACGGCCTCGGGCAGTGACCCACACGAGCCCAGTCACACCGGACACCGTCCGGTTCGGTGCCCGCCGGGGGATCGAACCCCGACACCCTTACGGATACCGATTTTGAATCCGGCGCGTCTGCCAGTTCCGCCAGGCGGGGGTGCCTGTCGTCGATGAGGATGTGTGCCAGACCACGTGGACGGCATCGGAGTCCGGCCCGTGCCCGTGGAGTCGTTGCTCCATCGGCCTGGGCCCCCGTCCATCCATCCACGAACTGCGACGACGAGATCGCGAACTCGCAAGAGCGGTGGCCTTGTTCGTTTTCGTTGCACGGATCGGTCCGCTGGTCACGGCTGTTCCAGTCGGTCGCTCCGAATCAGGTGGGACTGTTACGAGGTCAGCGCCGACGCGAATCGGCCGTGCTCGCTAGGCTCGGAGCAATGCTCATATGGATCAACGGCGCGTTCGGTGTGGGAAAGACTCAGACTGCGTTCGAGTTGAATCGACGTGTCTCTCGCTCTCACGTCGCCGATCCTGAACTCATCGGATTCGCCATCCACAAGATGCTTCCGGCCTCCGCGCGACGCGACTTTCAGGACCGACCCCAGTGGCGATCAGCTGTAGTCGCGACGCTCGCCGACGCGGTGGCTGCCCACGACGGTCCAGTGATCGTCCCGATGACGCTGGTCAACCCGGACTACTTCGACGAGATCATGGCAGGTCTGTCCACCGAAGGCGTTGACGTCAGGCACTTCTCCCTCGTCGCGTCACCCGGCACTCTCCGACGTCGACTGCAAACCCGCACCGGCTACTGGCTGGGTCGCGCTGTGGGAAGCGATGAAACCTGGGCTATGCAACAGATCAGCCGGTGTGTGACCGCGCTAGTCACGGAACGATTCACTGAACATGTCGATACCGACGATCGCGCCGTCGACGACGTAGTCGAGCACATTGCGGCACGCACGGACCTACACCTGGCACGCGACCGCCTGGACCCCGTCCGTTATCAGCTCCGGCGGGCCGCCGTCGGCATCCGTCATATCAGAACCTGAGTGGCGATCTGTGAACAGGACGCAGTCGCAGCTGATCTACGAAGAGCGATCGACGCCCGGTGGTCGATCCGTACAGCACCCAAGTTCGTCGCCCTCGCAATGTTCACGGTCGTGACCGAGAGAAGCTCTGGAGATCGCGGGGGAATGCTCTGGGGCGAGGTATCGAATACGGGCCGTGAACAGGCATCGCGAACCGCACCTGACTGGCTCGATCCAGCCATGACTGACCGCGACGACTTCGACGCACTGCTGAACTCGATCCCCGAACCGCACCTCGAACCGTAGGAGGTCAACACCGCGGTCAACTCACCTCGGAGCTGCCGATGCGATCGACGAGGATGACTACCAGTTGGACGACGAGTTACCAGGTCGCGACGTGTAGCGGCCGGCCTTGCGTCCCGCGCGAGCACGACGTCCGGCCGCAAAGATGCCCAGCAGCAGAATCCCTGCGAACAGCATCACCCCGCCTACATACGCGACAGCGATCATCTGGTTCGACATAGCTGGTCAACCTATCGCCGATTACTGTCCCACGGATCCTTGGAGACGAACCCGCTCGCACGACATATCTCCCAGCCGAGCGGTTGTTCCTGCGATGGGCAGCGGCAGACTCCGAAGAAGAACTCGTCGCCGCCGCGCGGCAAGCATTACAAGAACACATCACATGGGATCAAGACGAAGACCTCGTCTGGGAAATTCGAGAGCCCGTCATGCTTTTCGACTCGGCATGGCCGGGAGCTGAGATCGAACTCGACAACCAGCTCCACATTGCCCTCGATCCAGGGCGATACCGAATCCGGGCGACCTACATCAAGGACCCAGGCAACTGGATGGTCCTCGTTCAGCTCCAGCCAACCGTCGGCAAGCACCTCAACGACACAACCCCGACGGAGTCGCCTGAACCTTGCTGATCCACAGGTCTTGACAATATCTCTCGGAAGATTGGAAACCTTCCAGATTTGTGTGATCTGGAGCCATCACTAAATGTGATTACCAACTGGTCGACCTATCCAATCCGCATGCAGCTCAGACCGAACCGGCATAGGTGAACACCCCTCCATTGCCGTCGTTGCCGTCGTTACCGGAGCGAGGCAGACTTACTTCGACGCTGGCCTGCACAGTCGCAGCAACCGAGGAGGCAATCGTGGAGTTGCACATCGTGGCGGTCGACAAGCCCGACGACATGAACGTTGTCGTCGGGCAGGCGCACTTCATCAAGACCGTCGAGGACCTGCACGAAGCACTGGCTGGAGTGAGTCCCCACCTCCGGTTCGGTGTGGCGTTCTGCGAAGCTTCGGGCCCTCGCCTCGTGCGCTGCTCGGGCAACGACGACCGCCTCGTCGAGTTGGCCACGCGCAACGCACTCACGGTCGGCGCGGGCCACTCGTTCTTCGTGTTCGTCGAGGAAGGCTATCCGGTGAACATCCTGAACCCGCTGAAGCAGGTGCCAGAGGTGTGCGGCATCTTCTGCGCTACGGCCAACCCCGTCGAGGTCATCGTGGCCGAGACGGAGCTCGGCCGGGGCATTGTCGGTGTGATCGACGGGTGCCCACCTGCCGGCGTGGAGACGAGCGTCGATGTCGCAGACCGCAAGGCATTGCTCCGCACGATCGGTTACAAACTCTGAGCGCCCTTGTCACGTGGATCGGGCGGACCTCGAATCAGTGAGATTGCATCCGGTCCACCGCATCTTCACCCCGGCGGGCTCCGGACCGCTTTCAGATCACCACGCTCCCATAGGGTCCGGCGGGATGTGCCCAACCGTTCGGGCGGCCGAACTCCTGGACAGTGCCACGGCTCGATCCATCAGCTGACGCGTCATGAGCCGGTCGGCGACGGGCCGACCTCATCGACTCGCGCCCGTCCGTATGGTTGGCCACGTACGGCGCCGCCACCCCGCTACCGAGCGGTGCGCAGCCCGGCCGCAGCGCCGGCGCCGAGCACACTCAGCACGACTGCGACTGCGAAGGCGCCCACGAACGCGGAACGGTCCTGGCCGCCCGCGAGGAGCACGGCGGTGGTGACCGGCGCGCTGATCGCCGACCCGATCGTGCGGATCACGCTGTTGAGGCCGCTCGCCGCCGCCATCTCGGTCGGCGGCACCAGTACGGCCAAGAGCTGCGCACAGATCGCGTATCCGAGCCCGCTGCCCAGGCCGATGAGACTGAAGAACACCACGAGGGACCACATCTGAGTGGGCCACACGGCCATCCCGGCCGCGCCGACCCCCATCAGCACCATCGCGGCAATGGCCGGCGTCCGCAGCCCGAACCGTGCGGTGATGCCCGAAGCGATCCGCCCACCGAGGAAGACCATCACCGCCGACGGCAACAGTGCCAGCCCGGTCTGGATCACCGTGAACCCGCTGCCGTAGCCGGTGGAATGCGGGGCCTGCAAGATGCGCGGGATGCACAGGTAGAAGACGTACGGAACGAAGCCCAAGACGAGGGTGACCAGGCTGGTCAGCATCATCGGCGCGTCCATGAGACTGCGGACATCCACCAGCGGGTTCGGCTGGCGGAGTTCTGCGATGACCAGCGCCACCGCCGCGAGCAGCGCGACCGCGAACAGTCCCAGGGTCGCCGGTGCCGTCCATCCCCAGGTGCCGCCCTGTGTCGTCGCGAGGAGCAGTGCGACCAGCGTGCTGCTGAGGAACGCCGTGCCGGCCCAGTCGGTCCGCGATGCGACCGCGGGGCGTTCAGTTTGCGGCACCCACAGCCACACCATGACCAACGCCACAAGGATCAGGATGCCGGCGCCGACGAACAGCCACTGCCAGCTCAGGTACTCCAGGATCAGGCCGCCGAGGACGAGCGCAGCACCGGCGCCCAGACCGAGCATGCCGGCGACCCAGCCGAT
This sequence comes from Rhodococcus sp. P4_C10, assembly GCF_056402135.1. NCBI lineage: Bacteria > Bacillati > Actinomycetota > Actinomycetes > Mycobacteriales > Nocardiaceae > Rhodococcus > Rhodococcus sp. P4_C10. Next base: position 110,514 of record NZ_JBFUHZ010000007.1, read on the forward strand.
GCCGGACGCCATGGCGGGACCCGACAAGTTGCGCCGCATCACCGCCAGCGCCAGCGGGAAGGCTGCCGTGCTCACACCCTGCAGCATGCGCATCACCACCAACATCTCGATGGTGCTGGTGAGCGCGGCACCGAAGGTGGCGGCCGCGAACACCACCAGAACGGCGAGGAGGACGCGCTTGTCGCCGTACCGGTCGCCGAGAGACCCGATCACCGGCGCGAGCACCGCCCCTGCCATCAGATAGGCGGTGAGGATCCACGCCGTCGCCGGAACCGAGGCGCCGAGGGTGTCGCCGAGCACCGGCAGCGCCGGCACCAGGAGCGTCTGCATCATCGAGTAGATCAGTACGGTGAACGAGAGTGCCGCCACCAGCAGGCCCGCGTGCACGGGCGTCGGCGACGCACGTAAGTGCTTCGGCGCAGTCAGCGACATGTTCATGGAGGTCCTCTCGGAGCAACGACCTGCTCGGCCATACTTGGGGCGAATATCGGAACGGAGCGTTCCGGTCCGATATGAGACCACGGATTGATAGCCTCTGGCAATGCGACAGGACGAGATGCACGGACCCGACCGGGTCCCGACCGGGCCGGGTCGGGTCAGGGAGGCTCGGTCGAACGACATCGGCGTCTTGCGCGCCGCCCGTGAGATATTCGCCGAACGTGGCTGGGATGCACCGGTTTCCGCGATCGCCGACCGGGCCGGGGTAGGCGTCGGCAGCATCTACCGCCGATACCGCACCAAGGAGGAACTCGCCCAATCCCTGCGGGTGTATGTCATTGACCACCTCGCCCAACTGGCCCGTGACTGCGTCGAGCGCACCGACCCCGACCAGCGACTACTCGAGGTGTTCTTTCGCCGCCATCTTGCCGAGCTGGAGAGCCCGCTAATCCCGACACTCGGCGGACACCTCCCGCGCGACCCAGAAGTGGACCGGGCCACAGGGGACCTTTTGGCGGCACTCGAGGCACTGATCGACGTCGCCCGCGACCGCGGTCAGGTGCCGGACAGCTTCACCCCAGCCGACATAATGCTCATGACGGTGCACCTGCGTCCCCGGCTGCCCACGGCCCCCGAGCGCGCCCGCGAACTGCATGAGCGCTACCTCGACTTCATGCTGGAGGGGATCGCACACGCCGCGGACCGCGCGGAGCGCGGGCCGAGCTGGGACGAGTGGTACGCGATGTGGCAGCCGAACTGACCGCCGTCGTCGCCGACCGAACTTGTCTGCCCCTGTTGGGTGTCGGGGCGCGCTCCCGAGCCGCGAAGGCATCGTGACGATACGTCCCGGTCAGGCCCGGATCCGGGTGACAGCTGTACCTGTCCATGCCGGCGATCTGCACGCCATCCGCGGGACGTACGGACTCACCCCCCGGAACTCCCTGCCGTGCCCGGAATCGAATCCGTCGGACTGATCGACGAACTCGGTAGCGGCACAGACGGTCTGACCGTCGGGCAACGCATCATCACGATCGGAGTCACGGGCACGTGGCAGGAGGCCGAAGCTCCCGGGCACGGGGGCAAACCGCTGCTGATGTTCGAACCGTAGGAGGTGGTTGCCTACGTCACGGCTGTGCCCCGCTGACCAGCAGCAGGATCGCGGTCGAGATGTCCGTGCCCGCGGCGCCGGTCGCCAGCCGGCGCAGCTGCAGGCCGGCGACCGTGGCGACCAGTGTCGGGGCCAGCATCGCCGCGTTCGGCACGCCCAGCGCCTCGAGGATGGTGACGGTGAGGGTGTCGTAGGCGGCGAAGCACTCGCTCGCGGCCTCCTGCAGCGCCGGGTCGCGGCCGGCCTGGATGTACAGCTCGAACGGGGCCACCCGCTCGGCGGCCCAGCCGAGGTCGCGGACCACCTGCTCGGTGAGCGAGGCGGCGTCCTGCACGCTCAGTCCGTGGTCGCGGTACTGCTCCGCCAACTCGGTCAGCCGCGCGGTCTCCTCGGTGACGAACCCGAGCAGGGCGTCGCGCAGCATGTCCGTCTGGCTGGGGAAGTGGTAGGTGATCGACCCGAGCGACACCTGCGCCTGCGCGGCGATCCGCCGGTTCGTCACGGCGGCGATGCCGTCCGTGCCGATCACGTGCAGCACCGCCGCGAGAATTCGATCCCGCGCCGGTGCCCGCTCGGTCACTTCACCACCACTCACTTCACCACCACTGCTCGGGACGTTCACGGTCCCACCGTAGTTCGCGTTCGAGCTGCGCGGCCAACGACACCAGCATCGGCTCGGTGTCATGGTGGCCCATCAGCTGTACGCCGACCGGCAGCCCGTTCGAGGTGAACCCGGCCGGCACGTTGACGCTCGGCCAGCCGAGCAGATTCCACGGCCAGGTGTACGGGCAGGCCGCGGTGATCACCTTGTCGGTCTCGAAATGCCCGATCCCGTCGATGGCGTCGACCGGCGGCGGCGGGGTGGCGGTGCTGGGCGCGAGGATCACGTCGAAGTCGTTGAAGACGGCGCCGATCCGCCTGCGCATCCGCGGCTCGGCGGCCCGCGACGCGCGCAGCGGCAGCCCGCCGAGCAGTCGGCCGGTGCGGGCGTTGGCCTGGGTGCGCGGGTCGACCAGGGAGGGATCCGGCAGTCCCGCGCGCCACTGTTCGATCCCGGCCATCGAGCGGGGCAGGAAGTTCAGGCCCAGCAGGATGCCGTAGGCGGGGTCGGCGACCACCACCTCGTGGCCGAGCTTGCGGAGTGTGTGTGCGGTCGTGCCGACGGCGTCCTTGATCTCGGGGTCCAGCGTGCGAGGGGTCGCGGTGTAGGGGATCTTCAGCGACAGCGCGATCCGCAGCCGGCCGGGCTCGCGGTCGACGGCGTCGCGCACGGTCACCGGCGGCGGCTGGTGCAGGTCGCCCTCGTGCGAGCCGGAAACCAGGTCCAGCAGCAGTGCCGCGTCCGCGACGGTGCGGGCCAGCGGGCCGATCACGGTCAGTCCGTAGAAGGCCTCGGGCTCCGGCCAGGTGGAGACCCGGCCGCGCTGCGGCTTGATGCCGACCAGGTTGGTCCACGACGCGGGGATCCGCACCGACCCGGCGCCGTCGGAGCCGAGCGCGGCGGGCACCAGTCCGGCGGCGACGGCCGCGGCGCTGCCGCCCGAGGAGCCGCCGGGCGTCCGGTCGGCCGCCCACGGGTTGCGGGTATGTCCGAAGCTGCCGCCGGTCAACGGGAACTGGCCCAGTTCGGGGCTGTTGGTCTTGCCGACGATGACGGCTCCGGCCGCGCGCAACCGACGTACCGACTCCGAGTCCGCGGTCTTGGCGGGGAACTCGCCGGGGCAGCCGAATGCGGTGGGTTCGCCCGCGACGTCCACGTCGTCCTTGACCGCGATCGGCACGCCGAGCAGCGGTGCGCGCTCACCCGCGGCCAGGCGGCGGTCGGCGTCGGCGGCCTCGGCGAGGGCGGCCTCGCGCCGGAGGATCCGGAAGGCGTTGAGGCTCGGCTGGCTGGCCTCGGCGGCATCGAGGCTGCGCCGGACCAGGTCGACGGAACTGGTCGTCCCGTTCGCCAGTGCCGCGGCGGTGTCCTCGAGCCCCAGCTCGCGGGTGTCTTCGGCGTGAGTGGTCACCGGGTGTCTCCGTCCTGTTCGTTCGAACGAACAGTAGCGCCGGCGGCGGGTGGCCGTGCCGGTTTCGGGCGAGACGCGGGGGATCCGGCCGGGGTGCTACCTCGCCGGAGGGTCTCCTGGCGACCGCGTGCCGAGTTCGCGTTCCCGGGCTGCCCATGCGGTCGGACTCATGCCGAACTGTCGGCGGAACCAGCGCGAGAAGGCACTCAGGTCCGAGAAGCCGAGTTCGCCAGCGATGTCGGTGAGGTTCCGGTTCCCGCGCGTGACGTACCGCCGCGCGAGATCGGCGCGCACCGAATCGACCACGGACGAGTAGTTTTCGCCCGCCTGGGACAGGTGTCTGTGCAGGGTTCGCCGGTCCATCCCGAGGCTGCGCGCTATCCGGGCCGCGGTGCACTTTCCGCCCGGCAGGAGCGCCTCGATCATCTCGCGCACCCGTCCGACGGCGGAGGCATCCTCCGGCGGCGCGAGCAGGTCCAGGTACTGCCTCGCGTAGGGCTGGAACATCGGGTCCGACAACGGGTTGACGGAGTCCAGGTCGCTCGAGTAGAGCACAAACCCGTTGAAGTCCCGTTCGTACGCGATACCCGTCCCGAATGCACGGTGATGGACATCGAGTGTGGCCGGCGCGTCGTGGACGAAGCACGTGGACAGCGGCCGCCAACCGTCCGGAAGGAACGCGCTGAGGATCCGGGCCAACGACGCGACGATCAGTTCGATGGACTGGCGACCGAGCGTCATCCCGGGCGCGGGCTCGATCCGCAGTGAGGCAAGCCCGTTCAACTCCACGAGCCGAATCTGGATCGCCTCGTTGTGTACCCGCATGTGGCGCAGTATGAGCGCGATCGCGCTGCGGACGTCCGGCTCCTCCCGGGCGGCCAACCCCACTGCCCCGAGTATCGACACGCCCCTTCCGTCCGCCATCCTGACCGCGAAGTCCATGCAGGACGTTGCCTCGGCGGTGCGCTCGAGCAGTTCGTCGACGCGCTCCGCGGGAAGCCACGTGTTCGGGATGGCCAGGGCGGTCGGGTCGATGCCCACCGCGCGCATGAACAGATCGGGGTCCGCGCCGAGGGACTGGGTCAACTCGACGTACCCGGTCAGGGCCGAACTCCGTACCTTCTGCGCCGTCATCGATTGCCCCTGTCCCAAGCTGCCAAAGAATGTGTCCCAATGGGCCAAGTGATCTTGCCCCAATACGTATAGCGTGACATGAGTCACCGCGCTTGGTCGCATCCGTCCGCGCGGTGGCTCCGCTGGGCAATCCCCGGCCGTCGCATGCCCTGTCAGGACTTGATGTGGCGCCTTCGAATCAAGGCGCCGCCGCATCGACGCACGTCCGTTGTGCAGTTCACACCTTGGTTCAGGACCGCAGCGAGCTTTCCGAACCGGTCATATCCGAGACGCGTCGCCCCAACGCGCCCTTCACGAACAGGAATTCGCATGGAACTGGAATCCCCGGCGCCCACGCCACCCCGAGCGGTCCCCGGCGTAGGCGCCCCCTCGAAGATCTTTCCGTGGGTGGTCTTCACCCTGATCTTCGGGCTGATGATGTCGGACTACATGTCCCGGCAGGTACTCAGTTCCGTCTTCCCCGTGCTGAAAGCGGAGTGGGATCTGTCGGATTCGCAACTTGCGGCCCTGACCAGCGTCGTCGCCCTGATGGTCGGTGTGTTGGCGCTGCCGATGTCACTGCTCGCCGACCGTTGGGGTCGCGTCCGCAGCGTGGTCCTCATGGCAGTGCTGTGGAGTGTCGCGACCGTCCTGTGCGCCGCGGCGGGGAACTACTCCCAGCTGCTCGGCGCACGATTTCTGCTCGGGTTCGGCGAGGCCGCCTACGCGAGTGTGGGCATGGCCGTCATGCTGGGAGTCTTTGCCCCGCGCCTGCATGCCTCGCTCAGCGGCGCCATTCTCGGTGCGGCGTTCTTCGGCTCGGTCGTCGGTGTCGCGCTCGGCGGCGTGCTCGCGGATCGGCTCGGTTGGCGTGCGGCCTTCCTGGTCATGGCGGCCTTCGGTCTGTGTCTGATCATCCTGTTCCGGATCCTCGTCAACGAGCAGCGGCTGGCGCGTCATGCCACCGACCGGCCGATCTCAGCGGCGCCCGCCTCCGGGAGTGGACGCGCCCCGATTTCGAGCCTGCTGACGAACGCCTCTCTGACCTGTGCATACGTCGGTGCCGGTATCCAGTTCTTCGTCTCGGGTGTGCTGCTCGCCTGGCTTCCCAGCTACTTCAACCGCTACCACGACATGGCGGCCACGGATGCCGGGTTGGCGGCAGCGGTCTTCGTGCTCTTGATCGGCGCGGGAACGGTGCTCTGTGGCATCGCTGCCGACCGGTTCGGTCGCCGGCGACCCGAACGCAGGTGGAGTGCGGCGATCGCGTTCGCCGCCATCGCGATGGTGTGCCTGATGGTCGGCTTCCAGCTGGCGAACGGGCCCGTGCAGATGGTGTTGATCGGCGTCGGGGCGTTCTTCTGTTCCGGATTCTCCGGTGCCACGACGGCGATCGTCGCCAGCCTGTCCCACCCGTCGATCCGAGCCTCGGCCCTCGGTGTGGGCGTACTCGCGAACAACGTCTTCGGGCTGGCACTCGGGCCGTTCGTTGTCGGGCTGCTGTCCGATCGACTGGGCCTGCTCGGTGCGTTGCAGTGGGTCCCACTCGCATCCGTCGTGTCGATCGTGGTCCTGGGCCTTGGCATGAGGCTCTACCCGGCCGGCCTTCGCCGACTTGCCGTGGTGGGGTCGAAGGCTTCCGGCGAGGCATCGCCCGCCGCCACAGACACGCTCGTGGCCACGGGATAGATCCCCGCTCATCCGATTCCGTCGGCCGTCTGAGCGTCGCACGGCCTGTCATCCCATTCATTGAAGGAGATCAGAGAAATGCAGCAGCTACTCGACAAGGTTGCCGTCGTCACCGGAGCGGCACAGGGCCTGGGCAGGTCGATCGCGCTCGCCATGGCACGGGAGGGCGCGGATCTCGTCCTGTGTGACCTTCAAGAGGACAAGCTGGCGGAGGTCTCCGCCGAGATCGAGGCACTGGGACGCAAGAGTCTGGCCGTGCGCTGCGACGTCTCGTCCAAGGACCAGGTCGTCGAGATGTTCGCCCGGGCTGCCGAGCAGTTCGGGACCGTCCACATCTTGGTCAACAACGCGGCCCGCGTGCCCAACTCGCCTGCAGACGAAGACCGACGTAACCGTCACTACGCCTATGTCACCACGCCCATGGAACGCCAGTCCATCGGCATCACCAGCGGCCTCACCGACGACGACTGGCTCAAGTGGTGGGGCGTCAACGTGCACGGCGTCTTCTACTGCACCCGTGAAGCATTGAAGTTCATGGAGCCGCAGCAGTACGGACGCATCATCAACATCACCTCGATCGCCGGCACCTCCGCGGCCAGCACGCACAGCCCCGGATACTCCGCCACCAAGGCCGCCGTCGCAAGCCTCACCAAGACGGTCGCACTCGACGTCGCCGGCGCCGGTATCTACGTCAACGCCATCGCCTGCGGAGGGGTCTTGACGCCTCCGTTCCAGGAGTACCTCGACAACGCCACCGAGGCGCAGAAGCGCAGCCTGTTCCAGATCGTTCCGGTGGGCCGACTCGGCACTCCCGAGGAGTACGCCTCCCTTGCCGTCTACCTCGCTGGCGAGACCCACTACCTCGTCGGTCAGGTCATCAGCCCCAACGGCGGCGCCGTCATCTGACCGGCGCCCACCGCGATTCCGTCAGAACCTTTCCTCGGCAACGCTTTTCAATACACCCGACAGGAGCAACACCATGCACTTCCACGACGATGCACTCTTCCCGGAGAACCAGGACAAGCTGGTCATCACCGCAGCACCGTACGGCCCCGAGTGGGAGCCCAACGACTTCCGTGAGGACCTGCCGCTGACGATGGACGAGCACGTCCAGCAGGCGGTGGACTGCTACGAGGCCGGCGCGTCGGTACTGCACATCCACGTCCGTGAGCTCGACGGCAAGGGCAGCAAGCGGCTCTCGAAGTTCAACGAGCTGCTCGGTCGGCTGCGCGAGGCCGTCCCGGAGATGGTCCTCCAGGTCGGTGGCTCGATCTCGTTCGCGCCGGAAGGTGAAGGCGCGGAGGCAAAGTGGCTCTCGGATGACACCCGGCACATGCTCGCCGAACTCGACCCCAAGCCGGACCAGGTCACGATCGCGATCAACACCAGCCAGATGAACATCGCGGAGCTGTTGACCGCGGACGACATCGCGGGTACGTCCCTGGCGCGTCCGGAACTGCAGGAGACGTACCGGGAGATGACGATCCCGGCCGGCCCGGCCTGGGTTGAGGAGCACCTGCGCCGCCTGCAGGCCGCAGGCATCCAGCCCCTGTTCGCGCTGACCGGCATCACCGGACTCGAGAGCGTCGAGCGTCTCATCCGCCGCGGCGTCTACACCGGCCCGCTGAATGTGACCTGGACCGGCATCGGCGGCGGCATGGAGGGACCGAACCCGTACAACATCATGAACTTCATCCAGCGCGTCCCGGACGGAGCGGCCCTGACCCTGGAGTCCCTCATGCGCAGCGTGCTGCCCGTCAACACGATGGCGATCGCGATGGGCCTGCACACCCGCTGCGGCAACGAGGACACCATCTGGGGCCGCAAGGGCGAGAAGATGACCTCGGTTCAGCAGATCCAGCAGTTGGTCCGGATCGCCGGCGAACTCGGACGCGAGGTCGCCACCGGAAAGGACGCTCGCGACATCTACAAGATCGGTGAGACCTACGCCGACGCCGACGAGACCCTGGCGAAGCTCGGTTATGCGCCGAACCGCCGCCCGGGCCAGGTCGGGTTCACCCACCACGCCTGACCTGCGACGGCGCCCCCAGTCGAGCGGGGGCCACGGACACCGCCCGTGGCCCCCGCTGGCGGCCGCACCCTCGCCCGGTCCGTGCGTGACCACCTTCGCCGAATTCTTCCCCTACCAAGGAGTGTTACGTGATCAACGGCCTGACCATGGATGACTACCAGCTCACGCTGACCGCGGTGGTCGAGCGTGCCGAGCGATTCCACAGTGGCAAGGAGGTCGTCTCCCGCCGCCCCGACGGCAGCATCGCCCGGACCACCCTCGGGGCGTGCGCCCGGCGCTCGCGTCGGCTCGCCACCGCGTTGGCGGGGCTCGGTGTCGCCGACGGTGACCGGGTGGCGACGCTGTTGTGGAATCAGGCCGAACATCTCGAGATGTACTTCGCGGTCCCGGCGATGGGGGCGGTGGTGCACACCCTCAATCCACGGTTGCACGCCGAGGAGCTCGGATTCATCGTCGGCGATGCGCAGGACCGGGTGATCGTGGTCGACGAATCGCTGCTCGATGTGCTGGACACCTTCCGTCACGCGCACCGGTTCGAGCACGTCATCGTCGTCGCGCACACCGGCGCGGCACCCGAGGGGACCCTCGACTACGAGGCCCTGATCGGTGCCGCCGAGCCGATGGAGTGGCCGGTACTCGACGAAGGGCGTGCCGGCGCAATGTGTTACACGTCCGGAACCACCGGACGACCCAAGGGCGTGGTGTACTCGCACCGGGCGCTGGTACTCCATTCGCTGACCGCGGCACTGCCCGATTCGTTGGGGGTGTCGACACAGGACACGCTGATGCCGGTCGTGCCCATGTTCCACGCCAACGCGTGGGGCCTGCCCTACGCCGCTGCGCTGCTCGGGGCGCGGCTGGTGCTACCCGGGCCGAAGCTGGATCCGGTGAGCGTGCTGGACCTGATCGCCACGGAGAAGGTCACCATGACGGCCGGGGTGCCCACGGTGTGGATGGCGATGCTCGACGCGCTCGACGCGCAGCCGCAGCGTTGGGATCTGGGCCACCTCGATCGGTTGATCGTCGGCGGGGCGGCGGTGTCGCGCAGCCTGCTCGAGGGGTACGACCGGCATGGTCTGACGGTCGTCCAGGCGTGGGGAATGACGGAGACCGCACCGCTGGGCACGGTCAGCCGGCTTCCCGTGGATCTTCGGGAGGCCGAAGCCGACGAGCAGTACGCCTTCCGGGCAAGGCAGGGGGTCGCCATGCCGTTCGTCGACATCCGGGCCCGCAGCGAGGACGACGGGTTCATCGAGTGGGACGACCGCGCCATGGGCGAGCTGGAGGTGCGCGGTCCGTGGGTGGCTGCGGCCTACCACAACGGCAAGGGCGCCGACAGTTTCACCGCTGACGGCTGGTTCCGTACCGGAGACATCGTCCGCATCGACCACCGCGGCTGCATCCGGATCTGCGATCGCTCCAAGGACCTGGTCAAGTCCGGAGGCGAGTGGATCTCCTCGGTCGACCTCGAGAACCACCTCATGGCACACCCGTCGGTGGCCGAGGCCGCGGTGATCGCCGTGCCCGACCCCCGTTGGGGCGAGCGTCCGCTGGCGGTACTCGTGCTCCGGGACGGCATGACCGCGGACCCGGAGCAGTTGCGTGAGCACCTGTCGACCGAGTTCTCGCGGTGGCAGCTGCCGGAGCGGTTCGAGATCGTCTCCACCATTCCGAGGACGGCCACCGGCAAGTTCAAGAAGCTCACGCTGCGCGAACAGTTTTCCGCATGAGCTGCGGCATGTGACTTCCCCAATGTCACATCGGTTACCCATAGGGGTCCCCGATGTGACATTGGGGACGCCGGTACTTGGGGCGGGGACGGCTACTTGGCGGGCGGCATGGGCGGGGCGTCGTCGGGCGCGAGCTGGGCGCCGATCTTGCGGAACAGCAGGTCGGCCTCGTTCGTGTAGGCGCCGGTGCCGTCGAAGGCGGCCTGGTCGTAGGTGGTGGCGACGGCGATCGCGATCTTCTTCGACGGCAGGTAGGCCTCGGCCGCCGAGTAGCCGCTGAACAGGGGGTTCTGCATCAGCCAGTCGCCGGTGATGACGAGTCCGAGCCCGTACGTGTAGCCGATGTTCTGCTCGAAGCAGGTGGTGCACCCCGGCAGGGTGGTGGTCTTGCCGCGCAGCGCCGTCGACACCATCGCCTGGTACGACTCCGGCGAGAGGAGCTTGCCGGTGCCGATCGCGACCGCGGTGGCGTGCAGGTCGTAGATGTTGCTGGTCTGGATGGCGCCGTGGGTGATGGTCCACGACGGGTTCCAGAAGCTGGACTCCTCGTAGAACGGCGCGCCGGAGGGGATCTGCAGGGCCTCGCGGCGCTCGGAGCTGAACGCGTGCAGGACGGGTTCGGGGATCGCCGCCGTCCCCGGATCGGTGGTGTTCGCCAGCCTCAGCGGCCCGAGCACCTTCTCCTGCATCAGCTGCGTCATCGGCTGACCGGTGATCTTCTCGAGGGCCAGGCCGAGGATCACGTAGTTGGTGTGCGCGTAGTTCCAGTTGGTGCCGGGCTCGTAGAGCAGCGGCTTGTTCACGCCGTAGGAGATGAGTTCCTCGGGCGTCCAGTTGCGGAAGGGGTCCGCGTAGATGGCGGCGTCGAACTCGGTGTTGCCGATGACGTAGTCGACGTAGCCCGAGGTCATCTGGGCGAGCTGGCCGAGCGTCACCCGGTCGGAGTTCGGGATGTCGGGCAGCCACGTCGACACCTTGTCGTCGAGGCTCACCCTCTTCTCGTCGACGAGCTGGAGCAGCAGCGTCGAGACGTACGAGATGGCCACCGCGCCGTTGCGGAAGTGCATGTCGGTGGTGGCGGGGACGCCGGTCATCGACTCGCCGAGCGCCGCGGTGACGATCTCCTTGTCGTCCATCGTGACGCGCACGATCGCCGACTTCAGGTGGGCCTGCGACATGGCGTCGCGCACGATCTTCATCACCGCGTCGGCCTGGGCCGGATCGGCGGAGGCCGCGGTGGTCCGGACGGTGGTGGTCGTGGAGTCGATGCCGGGGGAGGACGGATTGTTCGACCCGCACGCGGACAGGAGTGCGAGAACGCATGCCAACACGAGAATCCGTCTCGAGGCCATAGTCGAGCTTGGCAGACGGGGGAGGTCCGCGCGCGGTGAACCGACGGACGGCGCCGGCGCGGGACGCGCGACCCGGCCGCCTCGCGGGCACGGGAGCGTCGCCGCACCGTGGGAGACTGGACGGGCGAGCGAAGCGACGGGGAAATTGCGCCGGGCGAGCGAAGCGACGGGAGATCGGGTCTGTGAGGTTGTACCGGGACAATGCGGTGGTGCTGCGCCAGCACAAGCTGGGCGAGGCCGACCGCATCGTCACCCTGCTCACCCGCCAGCACGGGCTGGTGCGGGCGGTGGCGAAGGGCGTACGACGGACCAAGTCCAAGTTCGGCGCCCGGCTCGAGCCCTTCGCGCACATCGACGTGCAGCTCTACCCGGGCCGCAACCTCGACATCGTCACCCAGGTGCAGACCATCGACGCCTTCGGCGGCGACATCGTCGACGACTACGGCCGGTACACCACCGCGTGCGCGGTGCTCGAGACCGCCGAACGCCTGGCGGGCGAGGAACGCGCCCCGGCCCCGCGGCTGCACCAGCTCACCGTCGGGGCCCTGCGCGCGGTGGGGGAGCAGGCGCGTCCAGCCGAGTTGATCCTCGACGCATTCCTGTTGCGGGCCATGGGTTTCGCGGGCTGGGCCCCCGCGTTGGAGGAGTGCGCGCGGTGCGCCGCTCCGGGTCCGCACCGGGCCTTCCACGTGGCCGCGGGCGGCGCGGTGTGCGTGCACTGCCGCCCGCCCGGCGCGGCGACCCCGTCGCCCGGGGTGCTGGACCTGATGGACGCCCTCGCGCGCGGCGACTGGGCGCGCACCGAGGACGTCCCCGGCGCGATCCGCAGCCAGGCCAGCGGGCTGGTGGCCGCGCACCTGCAGTGGCACCTGGAACGACAACTACGCACCCTGCCGCTGATCGAACGGCACCGGCCGCACGCGGCGGTGGATCCGGCGCCCGCCGCGGCCGGCGTCGGGCCGGTGGAATCGCCACCGGTGGCGCAGGCGCCTGGCCCGGTCGGGCAGGATGGGGACCGTGATTCGACGACGCGAACCGCAAGCCACGCCTAGCCGGGCCGTCCGGCCCCCGGACCCGCACCCGTCGGGGGCGCGGGCGCCGATCCTGCAGCCCGAACTCATCCCGCGGCACGTCGCCCTGGTGATGGACGGCAACGGCCGCTGGGCGCAGGAGCGTGGGCTGCCGCGCACCGCCGGACACGAGCGCGGCGAGGCGGTCCTGATGGACTCGGTCTGCGGGTGCATCGAGGTGGGCGTCAAGTGGCTCTCCGCGTACGCGTTCTCCACCGAGAACTGGAAGCGCAGCCCCGACGAGGTGAAGTTCCTGATGGGCTTCAACCGCGACGTGATCCGCCGCAGGCGCGACGAGATGAACGAGATGGGCGTGCGGGTGCGCTGGGCCGGTCGACGGCCGCGACTGTGGACCTCCGTCATCAAGGAACTCGAGATCGCCGAGGAACTCACCAAGGACAACACGGTGATGACCCTGACGATGTGCGTGAACTACGGCGGAAGGGCCGAGATCGCCGATGCGGCAAGGGAAATCGCGCGCCGGGTGGCGTCGGGTCAGCTGAACCCGGAGAAGGTGACCGAGGCGACCGTCGCGAAGTACCTCGACGAGCCGGACATGCCGGACGTCGACCTGTTCCTGCGGCCGTCGGGCGAGATGCGGACGTCGAACTTCCTGCTGTGGCAGTCCGCCTACGCGGAGATGGTGTTCCAGGAGAAGCTCTTCCCCGACTTCGACCGCCGCGACCTGTGGGCGGCCTGCGTGGAGTACGCCTCCCGCGACCGACGGTTTGGCGGAGTCAAATGAACAAGCACAGTGGCGGGGTCAAGTAGTGGCCGCCGAGACGGCCGAACTCCTCCAGGCCAGAGCGCAGGAAGCGCTGTCGCACTTCACCGAGGTCCGGGTGTCCGAGGACGGGTCGCTGGGTTTCGAGTACGCCGGCGCGCTGTGCTCGCTGCGCGCGGTGACCCTCTCGCCCGGCCTGGACGTGCTGTCGGTGACCGCGGTGCTGGCCTGGGACCGCCCGGCGAAGCCCGCGTTGCACAAGAAGGTTGCCGAGAAGAACTCGATGATGCAGTTCGGGTCGATCACCGTGATCACCCGCGGCAAGCTGGCCGACGTGATCCTGCGCTACACCTTCCCGGCCGCCGGGCTCGAGGACGAGGCGCTCACCACGATGCTGCTGCTGGTGCTCTCGGGTGCGGATCAGGGGCGGCAGGGGTTGCTGCCCTAGTCGCCGCGCTCGAGTGCGCGACCGGGATCAACTCTTCACCGATGTGCGCGCTTGGATTCGCGGGCGGCAGTCTTGGCGGAGCGTGCGATGCTCTTGAGCTCGTCACGGCTGAAACCGAGATGGCGGGCGGAGCGCATCCAGGTGTAGAGGTCCGACGCCGCTCGATGCTGGCCGAGCCGCGAGTAGCAGGCCGCCAGGTCGAAGGCGGACTTGCGGGCTCGCTCGGTGATCTCGGGGTCGGGGAAGGCGCCCGCGATGTCCAGGATCATCCGGTGGGCGTGGGTCGTCTCGGGCAGGCGGCCGAGACCGGTCAGCAGCAGCGCCTTGTTGCGCAGTGTCTTGACGCGGCGGAGCCGGCGCTCGGGGGAGTCGACGGACCGGTCGTGGACTGCGAGGACGTGGTCGTAGGCGGTGATCGCGGCGACCGGGTCGCCCAGATCGTCGATCAGAACGGCGCGGTTGTAGGCGGCCACTTCACGGGCGCTCATGATGTCGCCGTCGGTCGATCCGTCGGCGAGTAGTTCGAGCGCCTCGTAGGCCTCGATCGCGGCACGCTCCTCGCCGAGTCGGCCGAGCGCGATGCCGAGCCTCAGGTGGCCACGCGCGTGCACCCGGCGTGCCCGGGTGTCGAGGCCGGGGCGGCGCAGGGCGGCGCTGCGTGCGACGGCGACGAGTTCCTCCCACCGCCGCGCGTCGACCAACAGACCTCCGAGCACGTCCAGCGCCGCGAGCCCGAGCATGACGATGTTCTGATCGGGGTCTGTGACGGTGTCGGCCGCAATCGCCGCGAGGACTTCTTCGGCGTCCGCGTGTCGCCCCTCGTCGACCGCTCTGTCGGCCTCGTACAGCCGTCCGCGAAGATCGCGGTAGCGGGCCTCTCCCAGCGAGGCGGGGGCCGCATCGGTGGGGGAGGAGATCGCGAGGATTCGTTGATTTTCGGTCGCGAGTTCGACGGTGTCGCGGATGTCCGGGTCGTCGCTGTCCGCGTGTTTCGTCACCAGGCCCCGCAGCAGGGTCGCCGCCACTTGGCGTTCGCCTCGCTCTGCCGCGCGTGTCGCCTGAAGGAGGAGTCGCCGGGCATCCAGGCGGCTGATGCGCACGTCCGGATCGTCGGCAAACAGGTCCGCAAAGCGATGCAGCGCATCATCGATCTCGGTCGGATCGAGCCCGGGTGACTGCCACACCGAGAAGAGTGAGTTCGCCGCCCACATGCGCACGTCGGCGTCGGCGTCGTGGGCCGAGCGATCCACGGTGTCGCGGATGACACCGCGAGATTCGGCCAGCTCGCCTGCTTCCCGCAGCAGACGTCCCCGCCAGTACCTCGCCTGGGCGATCGCGGCAGAGACGCCGGCCACGCCAACGGCACGTGCGTAGCGCTGCGGCACCTGCGCCAGCGCCTCGAGGGCATCGCCGCGTCGTCCGATGTCGGTGAGTCGAAGCGCCCGGTCGACCATCGCCAGGGCGAGCGGCACGACGAGACGCTCGTCGTGCTCGTGCCCGGGGAATCGCGCTTCGAGCTGTTCGTAGAGCCGCACGGCCCTCTCGGGATCGCCGAGGTGCGCGGTCAGCTCGGCGAGGCGTGACGCCACGCGCGCCCGTGCCGCCGCCGTGAGCGGGCTCGGATCGGTGCCGAACGCGTGGTCGGCGTGGGCGAGGACCTGTCGATCCACCGTCGTCACCCCGCCTGCGTCCTCGGGGACACCCCTGAGCACCCACCACAGGATCGCCTCACGCGCATCCTCGGATGCGCAGGTGGCGTAGCGGTCCACCAGTGCGGCGGAGTGTTCCACGGCGGCAAGGTCGCGCTCGGTGTCGGGAAGCCTCTCCAGTACCTGGTCGAGATGCCGGGCCTGTTCGGTGGCCGCCTCGAAGCCGGGATCGGCGACGGGCACATCCAGGGCGCGCAGGCCGTGGCCGATCGCCACCGCCGCCGGCACTCCCCGGCTGATCTCGTCGTCGACCAGGCAGAGCGACGCGGCGTGCAGGAGCGCCCGCGACGAGGGAAGTGGCTCCGCCTCGGCGATCACACGGTGCATCAGCGCGATCGCGGACGCCGGGTCATCACCGATGTCGTAACGGATCTGCGCCGCCTCATAGAGCGCGGCGATGCGCAGATGACGCAACCGGTCGTCGGATTCCGCGGCGAGCGTGAGCGCCAGCGTCTCGAGTCCGACTGCCACCCGATGGTGATCTCGTCCCAGGTGCCTCCGCAGGATCTCGGCGGTGAACATTGCCTCCGCTCGTGCCTGCCGTACACCGAGCGGTTGATCGTCCCCGATGTGCCGCGCCGCAAACGACTCCGCCGCTCGCAGCACGTCGACCAGCACGATCGCGTCGTCGGGCTCGTGCCGGTGGACCCACTCGATCGACTCGAGCTCGGCGAGCGCGCGCGCCTCACGGACGGCGTCGGCGTCGAAGTCGTCCGTGAGTTCGGTCATCCTCGCGATGCGCCGCTCGAGGGCATCGCGTGGTTCGCACGGGGCTTCCAACCGGACGAGCATCCCGGTCGCCTCGGCCACGGCTATTGCTTCCATGTCCTCAGCGGCACGCCGCTGCGCATCCAGCGCCAGAGTCAGGATCGCGTGCGCCTGCTCCTCGTCGCCAACCTCGAGCAGCTCGCGCGCACGGCGCACGACGTCACGAACCATCGTCGGTCCTTCCCGTGCAGGTCGCCGAGTGCATCACAAGATCGCAATTGCGATGTCCGTGACGATCGCGGGGGGATATCAGGCCGTGCGCCGCTAGGCGGAGCAGTTGCGGCAGGTGCCGAAGATCTCGACGGTGTGGCTGACGTCGGTGAAGCCGTTCTCGTCGGCGATCGACTGCGACCACTGCTCGACCATCGGGCCCTCGACCTCGACGGTGAAGCCGCAGCTGCGGCACACCAGGTGGTGGTGGTGCCCGGAGGAGCAGCGTCGGTACACGGACTCGCCGGTGTCGGTGCGCAGCACGTCGACGGTGCCGGCGTCGGCGAGCGTCTGGAGGGTGCGGTAGACGGTGGTCAGCCCGATGCCCTCGCCGCGCCTGCGCAGTTCGTCGTGCAGGTCCTGCGCCGAGCGGAACTCGTCGATGTCGTCGAGCAGCGCGGAGATTGCGCTGCGCTGCTTGGTGGCGCGGACGCCGACGACGACGGGGCTACGGGGCCCGGGCTTCTCTGTCACGGTCTCGGTCCTTCCTCGGCGTGGGCGACGGCATCGATCACGATGTGCGCCAGGTGGTCGTCGACGAGACGGTAGAACACTTCGCGGCCGGTCCGCTCGCCACGGACCACACCGGCGGCCTTGAGGATCCGCAGGTGCTGGCTGATCAGCGGTTGGGTGACCCCGAGGGCCTCGACCAGTTCGTGCACGCAGCGCTCCGTCTCACGCAGCTGCAGCACGATCGCGATTCGGACCGGCGCGGCCAGGGCGCGCAGCAGGTCGCCCGCCGCGGCCATCGCGTCCTTGCTGGGCAGTGTCGCCGGTGGCGTGGACGTGTCGCCGTGGTGGTGCGGGCCCGGGTCGCCGTGCACGTCGTCGGCGTCGGTGATGCTCACTCGGCGGGCTCCTGACGTTCTCGTGGCGGCGGTCTGCGGCCGCGGATCGGTCGTCCGCCTGCCGCCTTATTGCAAATCGATTCCATTTTGATATGCACGAGTATGCATGTCAAACGGTTGAATTGGGCACGCCCCCGGGGGCAGATAGGCTGGTACCCAGCAAACCCCCGTGACGCAGCATCTATTACCCAGATGGAGAGCTCCCCAAGTGGCACCCAAGTCCAAGGTCGAAACCGTTGCCAACCTCGCCAAGCGTCGAGGACTCGTCTTCCCGTGCGGTGAGATCTACGGCGGTACGAGGTCCGCGTGGGACTACGGCCCGCTCGGTGTCGAGCTCAAGGAGAACATCAAGAAGCAGTGGTGGCGGAGCATGGTCACCAGCCGCGACGACGTCGTGGGCCTCGACTCGTCGGTGATCCTGCCGCGCGAGGTGTGGGTGGCTTCCGGTCACGTCGGCGTCTTCAACGACCCGCTCGTCGAGTGCCTGAACTGCCACAAGCGCCACCGCCAGGACCACCTGCAGGAGGCGTACGCGGAGAAGAAGAAGCTCGACAACCCGGACGACGTCACGATGGACCTGGTGGTGTGCCCGGACTGCGGCACCGTCGGTCAGTGGACCGAGCCCCGCGACTTCAACATGATGCTCAAGACCCACCTCGGCCCGGTCGAGACCGAGGAGGGCATGCACTACCTGCGGCCCGAGACGGCGCAGGGCATCTTCGTGAACTTCGCGAACGTGCTCACCACCTCGCGCAAGAAGCCGCCGTTCGGAATCGCCCAGATCGGCAAGAGCTTCCGCAACGAGATCACCCCCGGCAACTTCATCTTCCGCACCCGCGAGTTCGAGCAGATGGAGATGGAGTTCTTCGTCAAGCCGGGTGAGGACAAGGAGTGGCACCAGTACTGGATCGACACCCGGATGGCCTGGTACACCGACCTGGGCATCGACCCGGAGAACCTGCGCCTGTTCGAGCACCCGGCCGACAAGCTGTCGCACTACTCCGACCGCACCGTCGACATCGAGTACCGCTTCCAGTTCCAGGGCAGCGAGTGGGGCGAGCTCGAGGGCGTCGCCAACCGCGGCGACTTCGACCTGACGACCCACTCGAAGCACTCCGGCACCGACCTGAACTACTTCGACCAGGCCAGCGGCGAGCGGTACACGCCGTACGTCATCGAGCCCGCGGCCGGCCTGACCCGTTCGCTGATGGCGTTCCTGGTCGACGCGTACTCGGAGGACGAGGCGCCCAACGCCAAGGGCGGCGTCGACAAGCGCACCGTCCTGCGTCTGGACCGCCGGCTCGCCCCGATCAAGGCCGCGGTGCTGCCGCTGAGCCGCAACGCGGACCTGACCCCCAAGGCCAAGGACCTCGCCGCGGCGCTGCGCAAGAACTGGAACATCGAGTTCGACGACGCGGGCGCGATCGGTCGCCGTTACCGTCGCCAGGACGAGATCGGCACCCCGTTCTGCATCACCGTCGACTTCGACACCCTCGAGGACCAGGCCGTCACCATCCGCGAGCGCGACTCGATGGAGCAGGAGCGCGTCTCCCTCGACAAGGTCGAGGGCTACCTCGCGCAGCACCTGATCGGCTCCTAGCTCCCTCCGTGAAGGGCCGGCTCGGGAACCAGCCGCTGGATTGACCAGTTTCGTCGGTCGGCGCCGGGAGATCGCCGAGGGGAGGTTCACCCACGGAGTCTGGTTGGTCGCGCTCGGCGACCTGCCGCGATCCGGCGTTGTTGCCCGAGACGGTCGCCGCGGCGCTCGGGCTACCGGACCGGCCGGGACGATTGGAGTCCCGTCTGCTGGTAGATCATCTCTCCACAGATCGGTGCGGTGCGAGCGTCGCCGCAGGCGCTGCGGGGAAGGCCGGGCTCCGGTGCCTGCGAGGGCATGGCGCCGGAGCCCGGGGTCGGTGTGCGGAGTCAGCTCATGAGCCGAAGCCGCCGAGAAGCGATCCGAGACTGCCGGTGCCGCCGGTGCCGCCGGTGCCGCCGCCGGGTGCAACGGTCACCGACTTCTGGTCGGACGACGCGTCGACCGTGTCCTTGCCCGAGTAATAGGCGGTGACGGTGCGCTGGCCGGCGGTGGCGGGGGTCCACGCGGCGGTGGCGGTCCCGTCGGATCCGACCTGGACGGCGCCGATGAGAGTGCCGCCGTCCTTGAAGGTCACGGTGCCGCCGGCGTTGGCGGGGTTGACCTTCGCCGCCAGGGTGGTGGACTTGCCCACGGTGGCGCCGCTGACCGGGTTGAGCGTGGTGGTCGAGTCGGTGGTGGTGTTGGGGTTCGTGCCGATGGTGATGGACGGGCCCTTGTCGCCGAAGTTTCCGCTGCCGAGTGATCCGCCGTATTCCATGCCGGTGGTCAGGGCCGTGCCGCGGGGGCAGTTCTGGCCGACCTTGTAGGCGACGCTGAAGGTGGGGGCGTCCCAGAAGCCGGGGCGGCTCCGGACGACCCAGTCGGTGACGCCCCAGGATGCGCGGACGTAGGCTTCGTCGGCGTTGACCTCGGGGTTGGCGACGGGGTGGTCACTGCTGCCGGACATCTTGGCGGAGCCGGGGACGTAGGTCAGGCAGGAGTGGTGCCGGTCCTTGACGTTGTAGATGAACTCGTCGACCCAGCTGGTGCGCTCGAATCTCGTTTTGACGGTGATGGTGTCGCCGACGGCGGGGGTGGTGTTGCTGATGTCGCGGATGTAGCGGGAGCTTCCGCTGTCCCAGGTGATCGTGGCGGGGGCGGCTCCGGCGGTGCCTGCGCCGAGGAGCGCGAATGCGCCCATGGCCACTGTTGCTGCCGCGCCTGCGGCGACGGCGCGGGTGGTCTCTCGTGATGTCATGGTGTTCCTTCGGTCGAGGGGAGTGCGACCGTCGACATCGAGGCCGCAGCGTTCAGTTGGGGCCGCGGGGGCTGTCCCCGGCCGCCCAGGCCGGGGACAGAACCTTCACGGTGTGGGTGTCAGGAGCCGAAGATCGAGCCGAGGCTGCCGGTTCCGCCGCCGGTTCCGGGGGTACCGCCGGTGCTGTCGCCGGGTCCCACGATCACCGATTCCTGGTCGGCGGAGGCGTTGACGGTGTCCTTGCCGGAATATTCGGCGGTGACGGTGCGCTGGCCTGCGGTGGCCGGGGTCCACGCGGCGGTGGCGGTTCCGTCGGCGCCGACCTGGCCGGTGCCGATGACGGTGCCACCGTCCTTGAAGGTGACGGTGCCGCCGGCGTTGGCCGGGTTGACCTTGGCCGTCAGGGTGGTGGCCTTGCCGACGGCGGCGGCACCGACCGGGTTGAGGGTGGTGGTCGAGTTGGTGTTGGAGACGGGTGCCTCGGCCACGTTCACCTGTGCGGTGGTGTTGGAGCCGGTGACGTTGTCACGGCCGGAGAAGGTGGCGGTGAGGGTGTGCGCGCCTGCCGCGGCGGGCACCCACTGGTAGGCGACCCTGCCGTCCGCGCCGACCGGCAACGTCGCGAGCGATGCTGCGCCGTCACGGAGTTCGACGGTTCCGCCCGCGCCGGTGGGGGTGACGGTGGCGGTGATGGTGGAGGCACGGCCGACCTGTGCTCCGGTGACCGGTGCGATCGCGACGCTCGAGGTCGCGTTCTGCTCGGCGACCTGCACGGTGATCGGCGCGGACTGGGACGCGGTGGCGAACGCCGTATCGGGGAAGCTGGCCGTGAGGGTGTGGCCGCCGCGGACGGTGGGTGTCCAGGCGAGGGTCGCGGTGCCCGCGCCGTCGAGGGTGGCGGTGCCGATCGAGGCGGTGCCGTCGCGGAACTCGATGGTGTCGCCCGCTGCGCCACCGGTGACGTTGGCGGTCAGGGTGCTCGGCACGCCGACGCGGGCGCCGGTGACGGCGGCCAGGACGGTGGTGGAGCTGCTCTTGCCGATTGTGATCGACGGGCCCTTGTCTCCGAAGGTGCCGCTGCCGAGGGATCCGCCGTAGTCCATGCCGGTGGTCAGGGCCATGCCGCGGGGGCAGTTCGCGCCGACCTTGTAGGCGACGCTGAAGATGGGGGCGTCCCAGAAGCCGGGGCGGTTGCGGACGACCCAGTCGGTCGAGCCCCAGGAGGCGCGGACGTAGGCCTCGTCGGCGTTGACCTCGGGGTTGGCGACGGGGTACTCACTCTGGCCGATCATCTTGGCGGAGCCGGGGACGTAGGTCAGGCAGGAGTGGTGCCGGTCTTTGACGTTGTAGATGAACTCGTCGACCCAGCTGGTCCGTTGGAATTTCGTTGTTGCGGTGATCGTGTCGCCGACGGCGGGGGTGGTATTGCTGATGGTGCGGATGTAGTGGGAGCTTCCGCTGTCCCATTCGATGGTGGCGGGGGCGGCGATTGCGGTGCCTGCGCCGAGGAGCGCGAATGCGCCCATCGTCACTGTTGCTGCCGCGCCTGCGGCGACGGCGCGGGTGGTCCCTCGTGATGTCATGGTGTTCCTTTGGTCGCTGCTGTGCGACCGTCGACATCGACATCAAGGTCGCAGCGTTGGGGGTTGGGGGCCGTGTGCTCGGCGCGCGGCGGTCGCGTGATGACTCGGGTGATGGTGTCGCCGAGGACGTCGCTGATCGAGCCGGTGGAGCTCATCTGGCCTTCGGAGGAGCCGAGGCCGGCGCCGTCCGCGCTGCCGAGGACGGCCTCGCCCGGGTTCTTGACCCGCACGTTGAAGCACGAGGTGAGGCCGGGCTTGTCGGTCCCGACGCCGACGGTGCCGCCGACGCCGATGCCGCCGCTGGTGACCTTCGTGCCTGCCGCGGTGTTGTCCGGGACCTTGTAGGTGATCTCGGCGGTCACCGGGTTGCCGGAGTTGACGAACCAGCCGGTGCTGTTCATGCTCCAGCCGCGACCGTCGCCGCTGATTTGCGGGGTGATGGCCTCGGTGACCTGGCCCTGGGCGAAGTGGTAGGCGGTGACCTTCGCCGAGACGGGGGCGCCGAAGCCGGCGGGCGGGTAGTCGGTGATGGAGTTGACGTACGGGTTGCCGATGCTGGTAGTGCCGACGACGATCTTGTAGGTGACGTTGGTGCCTGCGGCGACCTCGGGCGCCGAGACGGTCTTGTCGTACGTGTGGGTGATCCCCACGGTCCAGAAGTCTTGCTTGGTGTCGTGGCTCGACTGGGCGCAGGCCGGGTCGGCGGCGTTCGCGACGCCGGCTCCGACGCCGGCCATCAACAGGCCGGCGGGAAGGGCGACGGCCGCCGCGAGAGCGGCGATGCGGCGGACTGTGTTCGAAGGCATGTAATCCCTACTTTTCGCTGGTGCGGTCAGGTTCGCGTGGTGACCGCGTGCTTTCCCGACGCAGGGCTGTCCCGGCGTCGCATTCTCGTCGCCCGCCCCGCATGGGCCGGGGGAGGAACCACACTCTCGACCGCCGGTGTGGCGGTCATCAGGATTCGGTGCACCTCGGGAGCACCGGACCCGAGCGGAGCTGTCAGCTCAGCGAGTTCAGCAGGTTGCCAACCGCGGCGGCATTCCCGAGCGCGGTGAGGATGGTGAGGAAGGTTCCCATTGTTTTCTCCTTGAACTCGATTCCTGAATTGTCGCGGCCGCAACCAGGGGGTAGTTGGTTCGCGTCGAGAGTCTTCGATCGGCACGCGTCGTCTCCACGATATGTTGAATACAAGTCCAGGTAGACCTGCATTTCGAAGCACTGCAGATCGGGTCGACGGCGTGGGCTGACTGGGTCTCGGAGGCCTTCGTGTCCGTCGGATGACAACGAATAACTGTTGATCGGAGCAAAAAGTCGGTCAATCAATCCTGGGTCAACGCAGAATTGCCGCCCGGGCCGACTTTGTCGGGGGCGGAGTGAATGCGCTATTTGAATGTTCTAATGTGAATATTTCTGCATTATTGGCGTTGGTTCGTTATCGGCTCCTGGGGATGATCGTTGAAATCTGCACAGGTTCTTGGGTGGTTGTGGGTTATGCGGCGGGAAACTCCTGGAAGCGGTCGGCTCCACAGGCGCAGAACACGGGATACCGGTCCCCGGCAGCCGTGTGATCGAACTGAACGCGGACGTGCTGGTCCGAGCGAACCGCGATCTCGCCCTCGATCCAGGTGCAGATCCAGGGTCCGTCGTCGAGTGCGACGACCGCGAGCAGGCACGGCATCGGATCACCGCACCTGTCGGGGGACTCGCGATCGACGACCGTCCAGGTTCGAATCTCCCCGAGCCCCGTCGACGGGATCTTCGGCAGGTCCTTGCCTCCGCAGGTGTCGCACGAGGAACTCCCCGGATTCAGCAGCGTCGCGCAGCGCGCGCAGTTCCGGATCATCAACACCTCCGGCGACCGAGGGGTCGACTGCGGCGGTCGTGTGAGCAAGAGCATCAGGAACCTCGCCTTCGCGCTTGGCGGAACTGGCGAATCTCATTCTTCGCGGGGGCTGTGTCGAGCACCACGGCAGGATGGCGGGGGGAGGTACCTGTTTTTGGCCCCCCGCCGTCCGCGACCGCATCTCGCATCCGCGCGACGACTCGCGCGGCCATGGCGTTACAGTTCACTCCAAAGTGTCAAGTCGGAGCTTCGCCCACGAGGCGGGTCCCGGCCGATATCGATCGCGGCCCTGCGCCGGGGGAGACGGGAGTGACGATGCCGTCCACCATCCGTGCAAAGGTGTCGGGGAATCTCCCCGTTGAACTGAACAGCTTCGTCGGGCGCCGCAACGAGACTGCCGAGTCGAGGCGACTGTTGTCGACTTCGCGGCTGTTGACGTTGACCGGTATCGGTGGTGTCGGCAAGACGCGGCTGGCGCTGCGGGTAGGCGCGGACTCGAGACGAGACTTCGAGGACGGGGTGTGGCTGGTCGAGCTCGGCGACCTGCGCGATCCGGCCCTCGTTGCAGGCATGGTGGCCGCCACGGTTGCGCCGCGGAACATCTCGAGTGCGCCGCCGCTCGAGATGTTGGCGGGTCACCTGCGCGATCGACAGCTGCTTCTCGTGATCGACAACTGTGAGCATCTGGTAGACGCGGTTGCGTCGCTGGCGATGACCCTGTTGCGACGCTGTCCGGGGCTGCGGATCCTCGCGACCAGTCGCGAGGCCCTCGCGGTCGGCGGCGAGACCGAGTTGCGAGTCCCGCCGCTCGCGGTGCCGGATCCGGACGAGCCGCCGTCGCTGCAGGACCTTGCTCGCTACGAGGCGGCGACCCTGTTCCTCGAACGCGCTGCCGTGGCGGTGCCCGGTTTCGCCCTCAGCGAGGCCAATCGAGTGGCCGTGGCACAGATCTGTCACCGGCTCGACGGGCTCCCTCTTGCCATCGAGCTGGCGGCGGTCCGGCTGCGCACGCTTTCGGCCGAGCAGATTCTCGGCCGACTGTCCGATCGGTATCAGCTGCTCACGGGTGGCCGCAGGGGAGCGCCGAGCCGGCAGCAAACCCTCAGGTTGTCCATCGACTGGAGCCGCGAACTGTGCACCGAGGCCGAACATGAGCTGTGGGGTCGGTTGACGATCTTTTCCGGCGGGTTCGAACTCGATGCGGCTGAAGGGATCTGTGCGGGCGACCGGCACGCGGACGAGGTGCTCGACGTGCTGGCCTCGCTGGTCGACAAGTCGATCGTGATCTGCGAGGGCGCGGGTTCCGTGGCGCGATATCGGATGCTCGAGACCCTGCGCGAATACGGCCGCGAGGAGTTGATCGGCCCGGACGACATCGCGGTCCTCCGTCGACGGCACCTGAGCTGGTACAGGGATCTTGTCTCGACGACGAGATTCGAGTGGATCGGTCCCCGCCAGGTCGAGCTCATGGCCCGACTGGGCCGTGAGCAGACGAACCTGCGCGAGGCGCTGCACTTCTGCATGAGCGAGCCGGACGAGGCCGACACGGGCCTGCAGATCTCCGTCGGCCTGTTCCCGTTCTGGCTGTCGCGTGGTCTCCTTCGGGAGGGCAGATACTGGCTCGACTGCGCGCTCGAGCTGCACGGGGACGAACCGACCGTCGACAGAGTGAAAGCGTTGTGCGCGAACAGTTTGCTCGCCGGCTATCAGGGCGACATCGCGTCGGCTACCGCGTTGGCGGCGGCCGGATACGACCTCGCGGAGCAACTGGACGATGACACGATGCGCGTGGCTGTCATCCATGCGAGCGCGTACCTCGCCGCCATCGCCGGGGATCTGTCGGGCGCGCTCGCCGGCTGGGAGATTGCCCTCGCAGCGTTCCAGGACCAGGGGAACAACCTCAGACAGATCTCGACACTGCTCGGTCTCACCTTGGCATCTGGACTGCTCGGCGACGCGGCCAGGGCCACGAGTTACCAAGCAGAAGCTCTTGCCATCAGCGAACGGACCGGCGAGTTCGTCTACCGGGCATATGCGGCCTGCGCCCTCGGGCTCGCGCTGTGGGAAGCCGATCCACCGCGCGCCGCCGGCCTTCTCGAACAGGGGCTGAGGCTGTCCCGATCGGCGGACGACATGCTCGCCGCCGCGATGTGTGTCGAGACGCTGGCGTGGATCGCCTGTGCGGAGAAGCGCCCCCGACGTGCCGCGCTCCTGCTGGGCGCGGTGGAGACGATGTGGCGGGGGGTGGGCAGCGCCGGAGTGGTTGCCCGCACGCTTCAGGTGCACCACGCGGAATGCGAGCAGCAGACCCGTCAGGTCCTCGGTGAGCGGGCGTTCGAGGGAGCCGTCCGGGAAGGGGCGCGGTGGAGCCCGGAGGAGGCGATCGCGTTCGCGCTCGACGAACTCCCCGAGTCGGAGGAGGAGGGGCAGCCCTCGGGGTCGCTGTCGGCGCTGACCCAGCGCGAGCGGCAGGTCGCTGAGCTCGTGACTCAGGGCCTGACCAACAAGGCGATCGCCGCGCAGCTCCTGGTCTCCCCGCGCACCGTGCAGGGACACGTCGAGCAGATCCTCGCGAAGCTCGGATTCGCTTCCCGTATCCAGGTCGCGGCGTGGATGGTCGAGCAGGGATTGAGCAGCCGGCCCGGGAACACCTGACACCGGAGAACTGCCGGGCGCGGTGTTCGTGAGCATGAATGCACCAGCATGGGCACAATGCCCTGTCCTTGCCTGCGACTTCGACACCCTCGAGGACCAGGCCGTCACCGTCCGCGAGCGCGACTTTATGGAGCAGGAGCGCGTCTCCCTCGACAAGGTCGAGGGCTACCTCGCGCAGCGCCTGATCGGCTCCTGGAGCCCCAGGTCCCCAACCGACAGCGCCGGRCGCCCTCGACCGCCTCGCGGATCGAAGGGCGTCCGGCGCTTCGCTTTTCGTGGTCCGTCAGCGGGTTGCCACCGCGGCGGGCCGGATGTTCTGGTTGACGTGGAAGACGTTGTCCGGGTCGTACCGCTCCTTGACCTCGGCCAGCCGGTCGTAGTTGCCCAGGTACGACGCCCGGACTCGGTCCTGGCCCTCGTCCATCAGGAAGTTGACGTAGGCACCGCCCGCCGAGGTGGGGTGCAGCTCGGTCCAGTAGTCCTTCGCCCAGGCGGTGATCGTGTCCGCGTTGGCCGGGTCCGGGTCCACCCCGACGATGACGCCGGCCCAGCCGCCGTCCCGGTAGGCGAAGGCGGTCGCGTCGTCGGCCACCCGGCCCGCGGCGCCGTCGATGGGGTAGAGGTGCATGGTGGAGTGCCCGGTGGGCAGTTGCGCACCGTACTTGCAGTGCACGTCGATCGCGGCGTCGGAGATCTCGTTGAAGAAGTCCGCCCGCCAGTACCACTGCAGCCCGGCCGGGTAGAGCCCGTCGAACGCGCTCTGCAGCACGTTGAACGGCATCGGATGCGGGCCGACCAGCAGCGGTGAGCCGAACGACCGGATCGGCTCGAGCACCTCGTCCGCCCGCTCGTGCGACCCGGTGTAGCACCACACGATGGCGCAGGACTTGCGGCCCCAGAGCTCCTCCGGGAACGGCGGCGCCGGCGGGACGGTGATCAGCCCGAGCCAGCCGCTGAGCTCCTCCGGCAGCGACGGCAGCAGCTCCCGGTACCAGCGCATCACCGCCGGGGTGTCGGCGAGGTCGTAGAGCACGGGGCCGCCGATGACCACGCCGTGCTCGCCGATGTCGTGGCAGCGGAAGCGGAACGACGTGACGACCCCGAAGTTCCCGCCGCCGCCGCGCAGGGCCCAGAACAGGTCGCTGTGCTCGCTCGCGCTGGCGGTGACGAAGGTGCCGTCGGCGAGGACCACGTCCGCGGAGAGCAGGTTGTCGACGGTGAGGCCGAAGCGCCGGGACAGGTAGCCGATGCCGCCGCCGAGCGTCAGGCCGCCGACGCCGGTGGAGGCGAGGAAGCCGGACGGGGTGGCCATGCCGAACGCGACGGTCGCGTGGTCGACGTCGCCCCAGGTGCAGCCGCCGTCCACCCGGACGGTGTGGCCGACCGGGTCGACGGTGGTGCTGCGCATCAGCGACAGGTCGATGACCAGGGCGTCGTCCCACACCCCGAGGCCGCCGGCGTTGTGACCGCCGCCGCGCACCGCGATCTCGACGTCGTGCTCGCGGGCGAACCGCACGCAGTTGATGACGTCGGCGACGTCCCGGCAGCGGGCGACGGCCGCGGGGCGCCGGTCGATCATGGCGTTGTAGACGGCCCGCGCCGCGTCGTACCCGTCGTCGGACGGGGTGATCAGGTCGCCGCGCAGCGTCGCGGCCAGGTCTTCGTACGTCGTGGTGGACATGACGCTTCCCTTCCGGTGGTGTGGCTCCCGCTCGTCGGGTGCCCGCATCACCAAAGTTACGAAGCGGGCGTTCGCGCAGCGTTCGTCCGCCGGCGCCCGGTCATCGGGTCGGGCGAACGCCCCGCGCGTCGGTGTTCTCGGGCGGAGCCTCGGGCAGGTCGTTCTCGGGCGGAGCCTCGGGCAGCTCGTTCCTGAGGTCGCGTTCGCATCGCCGCAGCAGGGCGGCGCTGCCGTGTTCGGACGCCATCGCGGCGGCGGCGCGCAGGCGGGTGCGGGCGCTGTCGGGGTCGTCGTGGGCGGCGCGCAGTCGCATCACCTCGGGCAGCCACCACAGGTCGCTGCGGGCCTGCCCGGCGACGACGGCGGCGTCCAGGGTCGCGCGCGCGGCGGCGGGCCGCTGCTCGCGCATCGACAGGTCGGCGAGCAGCGAGAGCCAGTACGGCATCCGGGCGAACGAGCCTGCCGCCCGGAGGTTTTCGAGGCCCCGCCGGGCGAGCGGGATCCCGGACGAGCCGGGCTCGGACCAGCCGCCGAGGATCAGCGCCCACTCGCGGTAGTAGGCGAAGTCGAACCGGTCGCACAGGTCCCGCAGTTCGCCGACGGTGTCCCGCAGTTCCTCGCGGTCGCCGAGCATCTGCAGGGTGATGCCGCCGTACGCCAGGGCCACGGCCAGGCTGTACGGGTGCCGGGCGCCCCGGGCGAGTGCGACGGCGTCACGGCAGCTCGACCGGGCGGCGTCGTCGTGGCCGAGCAGCCAGTGTGCGTGCGCGGACCAGGCCAGGGAGTGCACGTCCGGCCGGGTTCCAACCGTCAACGAGTGGGCGCCCCGGGTCAGCTCGGCGGCGAGCTCGAAGTGGTGCAGCGCCTCCGCCGGCCTGCCGAGGCTGACGGCCGACCCGGCGAACGCGAAGTGGGCGCTGCCGCTCAGCTGGGTGTCGGCGTCGGCGTCGGAGTCGGAGTCGACCAGGGTGAGCGCGCGGGACACGGCCCGGTGCGCGCCCGCGGTGTCGCCCTGGACGAACCGGGACGTCCAGAGTCCGACGAGCGCGACGACCGTCGAGTCCCGGCGGCCGAGCATCTCGGCCAGTTCGATCGAGCGCTCGAGGGTCTGCTGCAGCTGGGGCGAGGAGTAGCCGTACCGGGCGTTGAGCGGCGCCGCCATCGACTCGAGGATGTCGAGTTCCCGGGCGAGCGCGCCCCGACCGCCGGGTTGCGCGCGCACGATCGCGAGGGCCGCCCGGTGCAGGCGGATCGCCTCCGCGTGGGCGAACGTGCCGGACGCGACGTCGGCCGCGCGCCGGTAGTAGGCCACCGCCCGCTCGGCCCGGCCGCCCCGCGCGTACTGCTCGGCGAGCTGCGCGGAGACGGAATCCGTGTCGTCTGCGTGGAGCAGTTCGAGGCCCTGGGCCAGGCGCCGGTGCAGCAGCCACCGCCCCGGCGGGCCGACCTGTGCGTACGCGGCGTCCCGGAGCAGGTCGTGGGAGAAGTCGTAGCCGTCGCGGAACTCGTGGAGGATCCGTCGCCGCCACAGCTCGTCGACGGCCCGGACCACGGAGTCGGCGTCGAGGTCGCTGGCCTCGGTGAGCAGGTCGAGGGTGAAGTTCCGCCCGACGGCGGCGGCGAGCCCCGCGACCTCGCGGGCGGCCGGGCTCGCGTGCTCGAGCCGGGTGCGCAGCACCGTGGTGAGATCGCCGACCGGCAGGGGAGTCTCGCCGTCCTCCGCGGCGGTGCGCATCGCCTCGACGATGTACAGCGGGAAGCCGCCCGTCGCCGCCTGCAGCAGCTCCAGGTCGTCCGCGCGCAGCGGTCTGCCGGCCGTGGCCTCGGCGAGCCGGGCGGTGTCGCCCACGTCGAGCGGGCTCAGGTCCAGCTCCGTGAGCAGCCCGGTGGCCCGCATCCGCGCGGTCCACGCCCCGAGGTCGGGGCCGGGGTCGTGGTTCTCGTCGCGCAGCGCCGCGGCCACCAGCAGCGGCGTGTCCGTGGTCAGTCCCAGCAGGAACGCGACGAACGTCAGCGTCTCCTGGTCACACCACTGCAGGTTGTCCACCACCAGCAGCAGCGGGCGGCCGCCGCCGATCAGCGCCCGGGCCAGGCCCTCGAAGAAGCGGTGGCGTTGCCATGCGTCGACCATGGCGCGGGAACCCGCGCCGGGATCGCGGGGCCGGCGACCGGCAGCTCCGGACGAACCGGCGCCGGACGGCACCAGGCGGTCCACCTCGTCGCGCCAGAGCGGGTCGAGCGTCGCGGTCGCGTCGCGGATCGCCGGGGTTCGCAGCCAGTCCGCCACCGGGGCGAGCGGCAGCCGGCCGGAGGCTCCGAAGCACCGGGTCGCCGCCACCACGGCGCCCTGCGACCGGGCCAGCGCGGCGACCTCGCGCAGCAGCCGGGTCTTACCCACCCCGGCGCCGCCGCCGACCAGTGCGATGCCCGGGTGGCCCGCCGCGGCGGCCCGCCACCGGTCACCGAGCAGGCCGAGCTCGCGGGCGCGGCCGACGAACTCGGCGGCGGCCGGTCCGGAGCGGCCGACGGGACCGGCGGGCCGCGGCGCGTCGGCCGGCGTCGCCAGCAGGGCGGCCGCCGCCTGCCTGGTCGCGGGTTCGGGGGAGACACCGAGCTCGCGCTCGAGGACGGACGCGCAGCGGTGGTAGGTGCTCAGCGCGCCGGCCCGGTCACCCGCGTCGACCTGCAACCGCATCAGCGTGCGGTAGCCGACCTCCTCCAGCGGTTGCAGCCGGATCCGCCGACGGGCGGCCTCGGTTGCCGCCGCCGGGTCGCCGCCGCGCGCGCTCGCCGCGCTGACCAGGTCGCACAGGTCCACGCACTGGCGCTCGAGCTCCGCGCGGGCCTCGAGCAGCCAGTCGTCGTACCCGCCGGGCAGGAACTCGCCGCGGTACGCGGCGATGGCCGCCCGGGCGTGGGCGAGGGCCGCGTGGTCGTCGCCCGCCGCCGCCGCGGCCAGCGCGGCCCGGCGTTCGAGGTCGAAGGCCCGGACGTCGACGCGGCACGTGTCGCTGTCGCGCCAGCACAGGTCCGTCGAGGTCACGACCAGCGAGTCCGCGTCGCCGAGGGCGCGGCGCAGGTGGTGCAGTTCGCGGCGCAGGTTGGTCAGTGCCTGACCGTCCTGCGAGTCCGGCCAGAAGAGTTCGGCGATGCGCTGCCGGGGCTGCGGGGTGCCCGCGTGCACCGCCAGGAATGCCACCAGGGCAACCGCGCGCGGCGACCGGGTCGCGGCGGTCCCGGTCGCGGTGTCGGTGATTGCCTGCTCCCCGAGGAGGGAGACATGCAGCATGCGGCGGCCTCCTACTGACTCAGGCTAGACCCGCACCGCCGGCGACCACCCGTCGAATCGTTGTCGGCGAGCGCTACGTCATGGCGGCGAAGCGCATGTCCATCCAGTGAATCCAGGCGCCGGAGTCGATCCGCCGCTCCCACCGCGCCGTCATGGACGACCGGTCCTCGGACGGCCGGAGGGTGCTGCGCATCCCGTCGCCGAGGAACGTCCACGATCCGTCCGTGTTCGGGCGCGCGGTCATCTCCCCGTACGCGCCGGAGCCGTCGAACGCCCGCATGGCGTACGTGCCGGTCTCGGCGTCGTGCTCGCCGATGAGCTCGAGGGCATGCACGTGGTCGTCGCCCATCGTGACGTCGACGCGATGGACGATCCATCTGCCGCCGGGCATCCACTCGTACTCGTCGGTGCCGTCGATCCTCGCGACAGGTTGCCCGTGCTCGTCGAGCACGGTGCCCGACGTCTGCCACCGTCCGACGATGCTCTCGAACGAGCGCATTGGGTCTGCTGTGAACGTCATGTGGTCCTCTCGTGGCGATCGGTGGGCTCCCTCGGGTAGACCGTCGGGAGCTCGAAATCTCATCGGTCCGGTCCGTGTCGTCACTCGACGACCATTCGCGGCGGTGCGCGGCGATGGCCGCCCAGGCCGTGCGCGACAAGGCGTGGTCGGGTGAGTGACCGATTCACCCCCCTCAGGTGAGGTGGGCGGGCGCCGGGCGTCGCAGCATGGCGACATGGTCATGACATCGAAGCCTGCATCCGAGTCCATTGTCCGACAGCAGAAAGTGCTGCTCGAGAGTCTGCCATTCTCCGACGCCCAGGATTTCGACGACGCCACCCGGGGTCTCGTCGCCCGCCGGGTCCCGAACGCGGTCACGGCCGAGGACGGAACGGTGCTCTGGGACAACGACACCTACGCCTTTCTCGAGGGCGGCGCCCCGGACACCGTGAACCCGAGTCTGTGGCGGCAGTCGAAGCTCAACGCGATAGACGGGCTGTTCGAGGTGGTCCCGGGGATCTACCAGGTGCGCGGCATGGACCTGTCGAACACCTCGTTCATCGAGGGTGACGACGGCGTGGTCGTCGTCGACACCCTGCTCTCCGAGGAGACCGGCCGGGCGGCGCTGGAGCTGTACCGCGAGCACCGGGGGGACCGCCCGATCAAGGCGATCGTCTACACCCATTCGCACGTCGACCACTTCGGCGGTGTCAGGGGCTTCGTGTCGCAGGAGGAGGTGGACACCGGCAAGGTGAAGATCATTGCGCCGGAAGGGTTCACCGAGCATGCCGTCTCCGAGAACGTCTTCGCGGGCACCGCGATGAGCCGGCGCGCCGGATACATGTACGGCGCCGCGCTCGCGCGCGGTCCGCAGGGCCAGGTCGGCGCCGGACTGGGACAGACGGTGTCCACCGGGACCGTCACCCTCATCGCCCCCACCGACATCATCACCACGACCGGTCAGGAGATGACCGTCGCCGGTGTCCGCATGGTCTTCCAGATGGCGCCCGACACGGAGGCGCCGTCGGAGATGCTGCTGTACTTCCCCGACTTCAAGGCGCTGTGCGCGGCCGAGGACGCCACGCACAACTTCCACAACCTGTTGACGCTGCGCGGCGCGGTGGTACGGGACCCGCACGGCTGGGCCGGCTACCTCACCGAGACCGTCGACCTGTTCGGCAACGAGGTCGAGGTCGTGTTCGCCTCGCACCACTGGCCGACCTGGGGCAAGGAGCGGGTGGTCGACTTCCTGTCCACCCAGCGTGACCTGTACGCGTACGTGCACGACCAGACGCTGCGGATGATGAACAAGGGCCTCACCGGGCCCGAGATCGCCGAACAGATCCAACTGCCCCCGTCGATCGAGAACGCCTGGAGCACCCGCGGCTACTACGGCTCCATCAGCCACAACGTCAAGGCGATCTACCAGCGCTACCTCGGCTGGTTCGACGGCAACCCGGCGAGCCTGTGGGAGCACACCCCCGTCGAACAGTCGAAGCGCTACGTCGACTTCATGGGGGGCGCCGACGCGGTCGTCGCGAAGGCTCGGGAGTCGTTCGACGCCGGCGACTACCGCTGGGTCGCGCAGGTGGTCAACCACGTGGTCTTCGCGCAACCGGACCACCCGCAGGCGAGGGAACTCCTCGCCGACACCTACGAGCAGCTCGGCTACGGGGCGGAGAACGGCACCTGGCGCAGCTGGTACCTCTCCGGCATGACCGAGCTGCGTGAGGGATCTTTCGGCACGCCGACCGAGACCAGCGCACCCGACGTCATCGCTCAGCTGACCCCGGCGATGCTCTTCGACGCCATCGCGATCCAGGTGAACGGACCGAAGGCGTGGGACGAGAAGCTCTCGATCGACGTCGTGCTCACCGACTCGGGCGAGCGGTACCGGCTGCGGCTCGCCAACGGGGTGCTGACCTACAGCACCCACGGCCAGAAGGACGAGGCCGACGCCATCCTGACCACCACCGCCCGGGCCCTGCCGGTTCTCGGGTTGGGCGGACTGTCGGCCGAGGGGCTCGCGAAGTCCGGCGCCGAGCTCCGCGGCGACGCCTCGGTCCTCGCCCGTCTCGCGGGGGTCCTGGACCCGGGCGACAAGAACTTCGCGATCGTCACACCGGCGTGAGTATCGGGCACCGCGGCGCCGGCGGTCCGTCGCCGCGGCGCACCGAGTATCGCTGGGAGAGGGCCGGATTGAAGATGCTGATTCCAGACACACAACGCCGCGATCTGGACGAACTGGACGATCGCCTCGACCTGGCCACCGGCGACCGCAGCGCCAAGCGGTCGGCGTTCTGGACGATGCTGGTCCTTTCCGGGCTGATCGCGGTCGCCGGCGTGGTGGGGGACTCCACCGCGACCGTGATCGGCGCGATGATCGTGGCCCCGCTGTCGACGCCGATTCTCGGAATCGGATTGGGCGTCGCCACCGGCCGGGGACGGCTGATCTGGCGCAGCGTCGTGATCGTGGCCCTCGGTGCGGTCCTCGTCGTCGTCATCGGTGCGGTGTTCGCCCAGTTGCTCCCCAATCCGACCGGTGTGCTCTCGAACTCGCAGGTCCTCGGACGGACCTCGCCGAACCTGTCGGATCTGACGGCGGCACTGGCGACCGGTCTGGTCGGGGCCATCGCGGTGGCGCGGCGGGACGTCGGTGACGTGCTGCCGGGGGTGGCGATCGCGATCTCGCTCGTCCCGCCGCTGGCGGTCGTGGGGGTCTGCCTCGGCTCCGACGCGCCGTCCCTCGCGCTGGGGGCACTCGTCCTGTTCCTGTCGAACGTCCTCGCGATGGTCATCACGGCGACCGGTGTCCTGGTGGTCGCCGGGTACGGCGCCGTGGACGGGCGGAGCGTGGGCAGGCGCGGCGGGGCCTACCTCGTCCTCGCGGTGGGCCTGGTCGTCGTCGCGGTGCCCATGGTGGTGAACACCCTGTCGTCGCTGTGGGCAGAGCAGATCAGCGAGGCCGGCGAGCGGTGGCTGGCGGACGTGCCGGGTGCGCAGGTGACCGACGTCAGTTGGCACGGTGACACACCGACCGTGTCGGTGCTCGGTCCCGAGGAGCTTCCCCCGATCAGCGAACTGCAGGCGGCGGTCGATTCCATCGTTCCCTGGGAGCCGGAACTGCAGGTGGTGCACACCGTGGGTGCGTGGATGACCGACTGACGCCGACTACCGCGTCACGATCGCCCGGGCGACCAGTTCCATCGTCATCGCGACCGCGCAGGTCTGCGCCAGCAGCAGGCCGACGAGAACCAGGATCTGCACCGCCCCGGCCTGCACGGCGGATCCGCTGGCGAGCAGCACACCCACGAACGCGCCGGGCAGCGTGACCAGCCCGACGGTGCGGGTCTGGTCCAGGCCCGGCAGCAGCGCGTCGGCGGCCGCGGACCGGATGACCTCCATGCGCGAGTCCCGCAGGCTCAGGCCCAGACTGAGCGCCGCCTCGACCTCGCCGTGGCGCTGGGCGATGGCGTCGAGAGACCGTTTGGCGGCCAGCGAGGTCGCGGTCATCGCGCCGCCGAGCACGATGCCGCCGATCGGGATGACGGCGACGCCCTTCAACGGGACCACCCCGCTGACCAGAAGCAGCGGCAGCACGGCCCCGACGCCGGCCGCCAGGGCCACGCTCAACCACGCCGCCGACCGTCCGGCGTCGGCCCGCCGCGCCGCGGTCACCGACGCGGCCGCGAACATCAGCGCCAGAACCAATGCCGCCGACCACAGGTGCGCCAGCGCGGCGGCCAGCACCACCGAGACGGCGGCCAACTGCGCGGCGCCGCGCAGCGCCGCCCGCGGTACCACCAGGGGATGGTCCAGCGCCGCGACCCGGTAGACCAACGCCGCGGCCAGCGCCATCACCGTGCACACCACGGCCAGGGCGAGACCGGGCTGGGCCAGCGAGGTGCTCACCGCTCCTCCTCTCCCCGGCGACCGCGCGTGGCCGACGGGTCCGCGGACCGGTCAGCGCCGCGCGAACGCGGCCGCGCTCAGAACCGTCCGCTGCGGGTGATCCGGCCGGAGCTGCTGGGCCCGCCGAACGAACCGGGGGAGCGGCCGCCGCCGCCCCCGCCGCCGCGGTTGCCCCAGCCGCCGCTCATGCCGCCGCGCATCATCGAGTCGATCAGGATGCCGCCGAGGATCGCGCCGGTGTTGCTGCCCGCGCTCTGCTGCGGCCGGCGGCTGGCCTCCCAGCGCTGCACGTCGGACTGGGCCTGCCGCATCGCCCGGGCGCCGAGGTCGCCGGCGGCCTGGGCGTGCTGCAGCGCCTTCGACGGGTCCGAGCCGGCCAGCTGGCGGGCGGCCTCGTAGTGCCGCTGCGCCTCGGAGAGCCGGGTCCGGGCCTCCGCGCCGACCGCGCCGCGCCGGGTGTTGACGAAGTCCGTCGCCGCGGTGATCTGCGCCTGCGCCGCGGTGAGGTCCTGGGTCAGCCGCGCTGCGGCCCGTTCGGCCTGCTGCTGCGCGTCCTGCGCGGCGGCCAGGATGATGTCCAGCTCGCCGTCCACCTTCGCGATCTCGGTGAACGCGCCCAGCGGGTCGTTGTGCTGGTCGGCCTCGGCCCGGGCCAGCGCGGCCTCCGCGGCGGCCTTCGCCTGCGCCAGCCGCTCGCCGCCGAACTCCGCGAGCCCGACGGCCGCCGCGACGTCCTTGCGGGTCTCCTCCATCGCCGCGGGCAGTGTGGCGATGGCGTTGCGGATGTCGTCGGCGGCGTGGTCGACGCCGTCGAGCAGGTCGCGGACCTGGGTGACGGCGCCCTCGGCCGCCCGGATGGCGGCGACCGCCGGGCCCTGCTTGCCCGCGGGCAACGCGGTGGCGGCGCGGCCGGCGGTGATGTTCTGGTCCGCGAAAGCCAGCTGCTGGCGGGCGAGGGTCACGTTCTCGGCGACCGGCGCCAGCACCGGCGCCGGGAACTCGGTGCGCAGGCCCTCGAGCACGGTCTCCGAGGCGGGGATCCGCACGGTCAGCTCCACCACCTGCTGGGTGAGGGCGTCGAGGCGGGCCGGGGCGTCGATCAGCAGGTCGCGCATCCCGTCGAACTCGGCGACCTGCGAGTTCAGTTCGGCGTCCGCCTTGCTGCAGGTGGAGATCAGGGTGACGAGCATGTCCCGCTGCTGTTCCGGCGTCTCGGGCACGTCGTCGTCGAGCCGCTGCCGGATGGTGAACGCCGATGCGAGCGCGGTCTTAGCGGACTCGAAGGCCGCGGTGAACGGTGCGGTGGCGTGCTCGCCGAACTCGCCGGTGGCCAGGTTCAGCTCCTCCTCGCTGGTGCGGACCGCGTTGTCCGTCTCCACCAGCACCTCCCGGGCGCGGGCGTCGAGCGTGGTCAGCGGCAACGCGGCCACGGCGACGGGGTCGGTCCAGTCCACGTCCCGCGCGGCGTCGATGCCGGCGCGGATCCGGTCCTTCTTCTTGCGGCGGGTGTACAGCACGGTGCCGCCCGCGCCGACGATCACCACGGCGCCGGCGACCAGCAGGTACTTCGCGGTGCCGGACGAGCCGGAGCTGCTCATCGCGTCGGACAGTCCGCCCGCCGCCGCGATCGCCGCGCCGGACCAGTCGTCCTCGCGCAGCGCCGGCACGATGCCGTCACGTTCGATGCTGTCGAGCTCGGAGGAGGTCACGTTCTTCAGGTCCGAGGGCGCGTCGAATGCGTACGCGCGGTCGTCGGTGGCGATCGCCAGCAGCACGTCCTGGCTGCCGAGCCCGCTGGTCTGCGCGGTCTTGGCGGCCCAGCTGTCGGCGTCCATGCCGTCGAAGCTGCTGACGTAGGCCACCCACAGCTGCACGTGCTGCTCGTCGAAGAGGGTGTCCAGCGCGGAGCGGACGTCGGCGCGCTGGGTGTCGTCGAGGACGCCGATCCGGTCCGAGATCTGCCCCGGCATCCGGAACGGCGCCTCGGCCGCCGCGAGCCCGGGCAGGGTGAGCAACCCGAGCAGGGCCGCGACTGTGGTCAACACCGCCGCGAGTGAGAAGCGGGCGAACCCGGCCCGGTGGTCGGCGTGTCGAGCGCGAGCGCGCGGCTGTGCGAATGCCATGGGGATGAATCTATCGGGAGGGGGCGACTTCTCGCTGTCGTCACCGCCGCGACCGGCGAGCCACGCCGACGGTCGCGGTCCAGCGGCTCGACCGGCGCCGAACGGGCGCGCCGGGCCACGCGCCGCGCGCGGTTGCTGGCAGACTTACGGAGTGAGTTCAACAGCACTGGTCGAGCGCGACGCCGACCGACTCGGGTTCGGCGGCACCCTGGCCCGGTGGACCCGCCGTTTCGTGGCCGGGTCGATCCTGATCGCGGTGGTGCTGGTCGGCGGGACCGCGGTCCGGGTGTGGCAGGTGGCCCGGATCAGCGACGTGACCCCGGCCGACGCGATCGTGGTGCTCGGCGCCGCCCAGTACTCCGGGACCCCGTCGTCGGTGTTCGCGGCGCGCCTCGAGCAGGCCGTCAAGCTCTTCGACAAGGGCGTCGCGCCGAAGGTGGTCACCGTCGGCGGCAAGCAGGTCGGGGACGTCTACACCGAGGCCGCGTCCGGGAAGAACTACATGATCGGCCGCGGCGTGCCCGCGGACAGCATCATCGCCGTCGAGGAGGGTTCGGACACCCTGCTCAGCGTCGAGGGCGTCAGCCGGGTGATGGGCGAGAACGGGATGACCTCGGCCGTGCTGGTCAGCGACCCCTGGCACTCGCTGCGCGCCCGGACCATGGCCCGCGACGCCGGGCTCGAGGCCTGGACCGCGCCGACCCGGCAGGGGCCGGCGGTGTTCACCCGGGAGTCGCAGGCGCACGGCATCATGCGGGAGACCGGCGCGCTGCTCTGGTACCAGCTCACCCACTTCTCGGCCGACTTCCCGTACACCGCGGTGCAGTGATGAACGGCGAACCGGTGACCGCGGTGTACCGCCCGCACGACGTGGACCGCCGCGTCGTGGAGGCGCCGAAGGTCGGCGGGCTGCCCGGCACCTCCGCCCGGCGCAGCGACTTCGCCCGCGACCGCGCCCGGGTGCTGCACTGCGCCGCGCTGCGCCGGCTGGCCGACAAGACGCAGGTGGTGGGCCCGCGCGACGGCGACACCCCGCGCACCCGGCTCACCCATTCGATCGAGGTCGCGCAGATCGGCCGCGGCATCGCCGACGGCATCGGCTGCGACCCGGACCTCGTGGACCTGGCCGGCCTGGCGCACGACATCGGGCACCCGCCCTACGGGCACAACGGGGAGAAGGCGCTCGACGAGGTGGCCGCGGACTGCGGAGGCTTCGAGGGCAACGCGCAGAACCTGCGGATCCTCACCAGCCTGGAACCGAAGGTCCTCGACGCGGACGGTCGCAGCGTGGGGCTCAACCTCACCCGGGCGGCCCTGGACGCGGCCGTGAAGTACCCGTGGACCCGGCCGGCGCCCGGCGCGAAGTTCGGCGCCTACGAGGACGACGCGGAGATCCTGGAGTGGGTGCGCGAGGGCGCGCCCGGGACCCGCCGCTGCCTCGAGGCGCAGGTCATGGACTGGGCGGACGACGTCGCCTACTCCGTGCACGACGTCGAGGACGGGGTGATCGCCGGCCGGATCGACCTGCGGGCGCTGGCCGACCCCGCCGAGCAGCGCGCGCTCGCGGAGATGGGTGCCTCGGAGTTCCGCGGGCTGGTCGTCGGCGAGCTGGTCGAGGCGGCGAAACGACTCTCGGTTCTGCCGGTGGTCGTCGGCGTCGGCAGCTACGACGGCACGCTGGCCAGTTCGGTGGCGCTGAAGAACCTGACCAGCGAGCTGGTCGGGCGGTTCGCGACCGCCGCGGTCACCGAGACCCGGGCCGTCACCGGCGGGGTGCCGCTGTCCCGCTACGACGCAGACCTGGAGATCCCGCCGATCGTGGCGGCCGAGGTGGCGCTGCTCAAGACGGTCGCGCTGCGGTACGTGATGTCCGACGCCGGGCACCGGACCCGGCAGGACCGCCAACGCGACCGGATCCACCGGGTGGCGCAGTGGCTGCTGCGCACCGCGCCGTCCGGGCTGGACCCGCTGTTGCTGCCCGCGTGGGAACGGGCCTCCGACGACGCGGCGCGGACCCGGGTGATCGTCGACCAGATCGCGTCCTACACCGAGAGCCGGCTCGAGCGGGTGGACAAGCAGAGCCTCGGTGCGCAGGCCGCCTGGGGCTAGGCGCGGAACGCTACGGCAGCACCTCGGCCATCACCCGCAACGTGTTTCCGCCCATGATCGCCCGGATCTCGTCGTCGCTGCGGCCGCGGTCGCGCAGCTCCTGGGTGATCACCGCGATCTGGCTGGTGTCCCAGGCCACCGTCGTCGCCCCGTCGTAGTCGCTGCCGAGCGCCGCGGTCTCGAGGCCGCCGACCTCGATCACGTGCTCGATCGCGTCGACCACCGCGGCGGGGGTCAGCTCGCACACCGCCGCGTCCCAGTAGCCGATCCCGACCACGCCGCCGGTGGCCGCGACGCCGCGGATCTCGTCGTCGGTGAGGTTGCGGTTGACGTCGCACGTCGCCTGCACACCGCCGTGGCTCGCCACGACGGGCCGCGTCGCCCGCTCGAGCATCTCCTTGATCGCCGGGTGGCTCGCGTGCGCGATGTCGACGATGACCCCGCGCCGCTCCATCTCCGCGAACACCGTCCGCCCGAGGTCGGTGAGGCCGCCCTTCTCCTCGCCGTGCATCGAGCCGGCCGTCTCGTTGTCGAAGAAGTGGGTGAACCCCGCCATCCGCATGCCGGCGTCGTAGAGCTGGTCGAGGTTCCCGGCGTCGCCCTCGAGGTTCTGCAGGCCCTCGACGGAGAACAGCGCGCCGGTCACGTTCTGCCCGGCCGTCCGGTCCTCGAGCACGCTGGCCAGGTCGGCCTTCGTGCGGACGAGCCGCAGCTGCCCGTCCGAGTCCGCGGCCGCCTTCTCCAGCTTCTCCGCGTGGTAGAGCGAGCGCTGCAGCAGGGAGCCCCAGGTGCGCGGCGGCTGCAGCTGGGCGACCGTCAGCAGCTCGATGTTGTCGGTCTGGTCGGAGTTGGAGTCGTAGTTCTGGTTCTTCGGCGACTTCGACACCGACGAGAACACCTGCAGCGCGACGTTGCCGTCCTGCAGGCGGGGCAGGTCCATGTGCCCGCGGCTGGACCGCTTCAGGATGTCGCGGTCCCACATCAGGGTGTCCGAGTGCATGTCGGCGATCTGCAGACTGTCGTGCAGCTCGCGCGTCTGCGCGCTGACCTCCGGCAGGTCGGCGGCGACGGTCTTGTTCATGCTTCGCTCGACGGCGCCGGGCGCGATCGTGAAGAAGCCGACCACGGCGACGACGCCGAGGACCAGCGAACCGACCAGGATGGGACGCAGCCACCTGCGCTTCGGAGACGACATGACGCGAATCCTAAGGTGTGCGTCACGGATCGACCCTGAGCTGACGGGGTGTGGCGGCGCAGGCCCTAGACTGGCCCAGTGGCGGGCCGAATTTCTGAACGAGACATCGCGGCCATTCGCGACCGGGTACACATCGAAGACATCGTGGGGGAGTACGTCGCGCTCAAGCGCAGCGGCGGCGACTCGATGAAGGGCCTGTGCCCGTTCCACGACGAGAAGTCGCCCTCCTTCCACGCCCGGCCCAACCACGGGACCTACCACTGCTTCGGCTGCGGCGAGGGCGGCGACGTCTACTCGTTCCTGCAGAAGATCGAGCACGTCTCCTTCGTCGAGGCCGTCGAGCAGCTGGCGGACCGGGTCGGCTACACCATCTCCTACGAGGGCGGCGGGCCGTCGGTGCAGCGCGACCGCGGCACCCGGGCCCGGCTGGTGGCCGCCAACGCGGCGGCCCAGGAGTTCTACGCGGCGCGGCTGCGCGAACCCGACGCCGAGACCGCCCGCGAGTACCTCACCGGACGCAACTTCGACGGCCAGGCCGCCGTCACCTTCGGCTGCGGGTACGCCCCTGACGGCTGGGACACCCTGACCAAGCACCTGATGACCAAGGGGTTCGAGGCCAAGGAGATCATCGACGCCGGGCTGGCGACGCCCGGCAAGCGCGGCACCCCCATCGACCGGTTCCGGCGGCGGCTGGTGTGGCCCATCCGCAATCTCGGCGGCGACGTGATCGGGTTCGGCGCCCGCAAGCTCTTCGACGACGACACCATGCCCGGCAAGTACATCAACACGCCGGAGACCATGCTGTACAAGAAGTCTCAGGTGCTCTTCGGCCTGGACCTGGCCAAGCGGGAGATCGCGAAGGGCCACCAGGCGGTGATCGTCGAGGGCTACACCGACGTGATGGCCATGCACCTGGCCGGGGTGAAGACCGCGGTCGCGGCGTGCGGCACCGCGTTCGGCGAGGACCACCTGGCGATGCTCCGCCGACTCCTGATGGACGACAGCTACTTTCGCGGCGAGGTCATCTACACCTTCGACGGCGACGCGGCCGGCCAGGCGGCGGCGCTCAAGGCGTTCGAGGGCGACCAGAAGATGTCCGGGCAGTCCTTCGTCGCGGTCGCGCCGGACGGGATGGACCCGTGCGAGCTGCGGCAGGCCGCCG
Organism: Rhodococcus sp. P4_C10; assembly: GCF_056402135.1. NCBI lineage: Bacteria > Bacillati > Actinomycetota > Actinomycetes > Mycobacteriales > Nocardiaceae > Rhodococcus > Rhodococcus sp. P4_C10. Next base: position 152,653 of record NZ_JBFUHZ010000007.1, read on the forward strand.
GCGACGCGGCGGTCCGGGACCTGGTGGCGCGCCGGATCCCGATGTACAAGTTCGTGGTGAAGTCGCTGCTCACCGAGCACGACCTCGAGACCAGCGAGGGCCGGGTCGAGGCGCTGCGCCGCACGGTACCGGTGGTGGCCCGGATCAAGGACGAGGCGCTGCGCGAGGACTACGCGCGTCAGCTCGCGGGCTGGGTGGGCTGGGACAACATCCCGACCGTCATCAAGCGGGTCCGCGACGAGGCGCGTCGCAACTCGCCGCGCAACGCGGCCCGGGGTCGGCCGCAGCAGTCCGGGTCGTTCGCCGAGACGCCCGCGCCGGCCGCCGACGGCCCCGCCGCACCCGCCCGCCCGAACCCCAAGGACCCGTCCCTGTGGCCGCAGCGCGACGCGCTCAAGGCGGCCCTGCAGTACCCGGCGATCGCCGGGTCGGTGTTCGACTCGCTGCCCGTCGAGACGTTCAGCCACCCCGCCTACGTGATGATCCGTCAGGCCGTCGCCGACGCCGGCGGGACCGGGGCCGGCCTCGGCGGCGCCGAGTGGATGGAGGCCGTGGGACGGTTGGTGGAGCCGCTGCAGTCGCTGGTCACCGAGCTGGCCGTCGAGCCGATACGGGCCTCCGACATGGCCGACTACATCCCGCGGGTGCTCGCCCGGCTTCAGGAGGTGTGGGTGGGCCAGCAGGTCGCCGACCTCAAGTCCAAGCTGCAGCGGATGTCGCAGGCCGACCACCCCGACGAGTACATGTCGCTCTTCGGCGACCTGGTGGCGCTCGAGCAGTACCGGCGCAGCCTGCTCGAGCAGGCGGTCGGGGACAACTCGGAGGACCTCTAGCTAGTTCCGTGCCCCCGACGGGAGCCGCTACCCGAATTGGGGCGGATGCTCCGTCATTCACGGAGGACGTGAAGACCCACGCGGGAGGCCCGCCAGGACCGAGTGCGCTCTGGACACGATGGTGTGACTGACCGGTGTGCAGCCGGTGGGGGGGTGTCGGTGGCTGGTGTCATGACCGGTGGGTGCAGCTCCGATACCGGTACCGCCTGAACCCCACGGTGGGGCAGCAGGAGGCGTTGTCGCGGGCATTCGGATGCGCTCGGGTGGTGTTCAACGACGCGATCGCCGCACGCGAGCACGCCCGCCGCGACGGGTTGCCATATCCCACGGACGCGGAACTGTCGAAAGCCCTCACCGCGGCCAAGAAGACTCCGGAGAGGTGTGGTTGGCCGGGGTGTCGTCGGTGGTGCTGCAGCAGGCTCTCGCGGACGCGAACACCGCGTACCGCAACTTTCTCGCCTCGATCACCGGGAGACGCAAGGGCCCGAGGGTCGGTGCGCCGCGGTTCCGGTCCCGCCGCGATCATCGGCAGGCTGTCCGGTTCACCCGCAACGCGAGGTTCCGGGTCACTGCTGGTGGGAAGCTGCGGCTCCCGAAGGTCGGGGACGTGAAGGTCCGCTGGTCCCGGGAACTGCCGGCCGAGCCGTCGTCGGTGACGGTCATCCGGGATGCGGCGGGCCGGTACTTCGCGTCGTTCGTCGTCGACGTCGCCGCCGAACCCCTGCCCGAGGTGGACTCGGAGGTGGGTATCGACCTCGGACTGACGACGTTCGCGGTGCTCTCGGACGGGAAGGTCATCGAGTCCCCGCGGTTCTTCCGCCGCGCGGAACGCAGGTTGCGGACGGCGCAGCAGACCCTGTCCCGGAAGGAGAAGGGGAGCAAGAACCGGGCGAAGGCCCGAAGGAGGGTCGCACGCGCACACGCCCACGTTCGGGATGCTCGACTTGATTTCGCGCACAAGCAGTCCACGACCCTGATCCGCGAGAACCAAGCGGTGTTCGTCGAGGACCTGTGTGTGAAGGGGTTGGCCCGCACCCGCCTGGCGAAGTCCATGCACGACGCCGGCTGGGCCATGTTCACCCGCATGTTGGAGGAGAAGGCCGGCCGTCCTCGCCGCCGGACGGGCGGAGAGGCGAAACGCCTGTGGAGAGACGGTAAGACTCCCCGCCTGGTGTGGAGCACGACTCGACGAAACAGGAACCCACCGAGAGCGCCGATCGGCGCTGGTAGGGATCACCGGCCTTCAGGCCGGTGAGGACGTCAAAGGCGTTCGCGCGGCACGTAGATGGTGGTGTCGGGTTCGGTGTCGATCTGCTTGAGCGGCTCGAGCTTCGGCTGGGTGCTGAGGCTGTCGGAGAGCTTCTGACGGCTCACCTCGATGACCTTCTTGGTGGCGGGGCTGCCGGCCACGGCCTTGGCGGCCCGGCTGATCTGTTCGTAGCGCGCCCGGCCTGCCTTGCTTCCCAGCACGTAGCCCGCGGCGATACCGATCAACAAGCGCATCATTTCCTGCTTTCCTCCCCGACGAACGGCCTGCCCACAGTGTGCCTGACAACGCGTTGGGCAGGCGATTTGGCACCTGGGTGGGGTTATGGGTTAAAGTCTCTCTGCAGCCAAACGGAAACGGGAGGCGCTGAAGTAATCCCCTGTAGCTCAATTGGCAGAGCTTCCGACTGTTAATCGGACGGTTACTGGTTCGAGTCCAGTCGGGGGAGCACACTGAGAAGCCGGCCACCAGGATCACCTGGTGGCCGGCTTCTTTTGTGTCGGGGGTTCGCCCGGTTCGGGCTGTAGTTTGAGATGTGACGAGGATCACCTTCTCGGTGGGCGGTCGCGGCGGTCGTACGCCCGGATGGGTAACCGCACCCTGCTCTCGTGCGAGTCGCGGGGGCCGGTAGCATTCTGCTCTGCAGTCCGCCGGCGTCGCCCGTGCGGAAATGGGGCGGTAGCTCAGTCGGTTAGAGCCGTGGACTCATAATCCATTGGTCGCGGGTTCGAGCCCCGCCCGCCCCACTTCGCCCGGTGTTCACTCCGGGGCCGGTTTCACCGGGTCGCGCGTCGAGCGCGGTCGAGACCGTCGAGTATCAGGTCGAGCCCGAACTCGAATTCGTTGCCGTAGTCGTAGCCGGGCGCCAGCACGTGCTCGACCGCCAGTTCGGTGAGGTGCGGGTACTCGTCGGCGGTGGATTGCGCGAGGATCGCATGCGCGACCTCGGTGGTCTCCTCCGCGGTGTCGAACGGCAGGCTCGCCTCCTGTAGTGCGAATCCGTAGACGTAGCTGTCGATGACCGAGAAAGCATGCGCCGCCATTGCGATCGAAAAGCCCTCTCCCCGAAGGGTTCCGATTACGGCGTCGTGGTGTCGCAGGGTCGAGGCGCCGGGGTTGGTCCGCGAGCTCATCAGCGCGGTGGCCCAGGGGTGGCGAGAGAGTGCGTCGCGGGCCGAGGCTGCCCGACGGAGCATGGCGCCTCGCCAGTCGGCTCGTCCGTCGGGGAGTTCGATCTCGCCGAAGACGCTGTCGACCATCCCGTCACGGAGGTCTTCCTTGTTGGCCACGTGGTTGTACAACGACATGGCCTCGACGCCGAGTTTCGCGCCGACCTTGCGCATGGTGACCGACTCGATCCCCGTCGCGTCGGCAATCGCAACGGCCGCGCTCAACACCTGCGCCCGGTCCAACCGGGCCCGGGGCGTTGGTGCGCCGGATGACTTCCCCATCTGTCCCCAATCTCGAAGCTGTCCCCGAATCTTGCGGGACTTACAAAGTAAGCGTAATACTTACGACGTAAGTCTATCTCGCGGGCGAGAGTGCCTACGAGTGGATCCGGCAGACGGAATACGACAGGCCGTGGCGGAGATGACAACGATGAAGGCGATCGTCCAGGACGAGTACGGCGAGGCCGGCGCGGTCTTGAGGCTGGAAGTGATCGACCGTCCCGCGATTGGTGACGACGAGGTGCTGATCGGGGTGCGGGCCGTGGGGGTGGACCGCGGCCTCTGTCACATCATGACCGGACTGCCCTATCCGGTTCGCCTCGCGGGCTACGGGATTCGCGCGCCGCGGACGCGGGTGCGAGGACGCGAACTGGCAGGGGTCGTCGAGGCGGTCGGCACGAAGGTGACCCGGTGGCGGCCAGGGGACGAGGTGTTCGGCATCGCCGAGGGCGCATTGGCCGAGTACGCGCGGGCCGCGGAGGCCGCGCTCGCACCCAAGCTGGTGGCCCTCACGTTCGAGCAGGCAGCCGCCGTCCCTGTCTCCGGGCTCACCGCACTGCAGGCCGTTCGTGACCACGGGCGGGTGAAGCCCGGGCAGCGGGTGCTGGTCGTCGGGGCCTCGGGCGGGGTCGGGACCTTTGCGGTCCAGATCGCCAAGGCGTTCGGGGCCGAGGTCACCGGCGTCTGCAGCACGGCGAAGGTCGACATGGTCCGTTCGATCGGCGCGGACCACGTCATCGACTACCTGGTCCGCGACATCGCCGAACCGCCGACGCGGTACGACGTCATCCTGGACATCGGCGGGCATCGCTCGCTCGCACACCTGCGGCGGGCGCTCACGCCGAGGGGAACCGTGGTCATCGTGGGATCCGAGACGACGGGCCGGTGGCTCGGCGGTACGGACCGCCAGATCCGCGCACTCCTGTTGTCGCCCTTCGTCCGTCAGAACCTCCGCACGTTCGTCGCGTCGGAGAACTCGGACGACCTCGTGGTTCTCACGGAGCTCGTCGAGGCGGGCAAGCTCACCCCCGTTGTCGGCAGGACCTTTGCGCTCGATGACGCCGCCGCGGCCGTCACCTGTCTGAGCGAGGGGCGTGCCCGAGGTAAGACGGTCGTGACGGTGTGACCTCTCAGCCCTGACGGGTGCTCTCTGCCGGGGTCTGAGCGTCGTCGTCCGGCGGATTCGGGAAGCGCGCGCTCATTGCCGAGCCGATCTCGTGAAGCCGCAGCAGGAAGGCCTTCTCGTCGTGTCCCTTGCGGCGCATCCAGGCGGTGACCTCGCCGTTGCACTTGCTGGAGTTGCACGAGGCGCAGGCCGGCACGATGTTGCCCAGCGTGTAGCGGCCGCCTCGCGAGATCGGCAGGACGCAGTCGCGCTGCAGCGGTTGGTCCCGGGCGCCGCAGTAGGCGCAGCCGTTCCATGCCTCCTGTAGCGCGGTCCACTGCGGGGCGGTGAGGTCGTGCTCGACGAGGTCCATCCGCCGCTTGCGTCGCCGCGCGTACCTGGACTTGCGGCTGATCGCCATGGCCGCACTCTACCGTCGCTGGGCACGGCGAAGGCCCCGGCACATCGCTCCGGGGCCTTCGTCGTCATGCGGACACCGCCGATTCTCGGGCGGTGACGGCGCCTACTTCCCGTGCGCCGCCTTGTATTCCAGTGCGTACGCGATCTTGCCGGGCTTGCCGTCGGAGTACGGCTTGGACACCTTGGCGAACTCGCCCTTGTCCTCGGCCTTACCGTCGTTCCACTCCGCCAGGACGCCGAGCTGGCTCGCGGTGAAGCCGGCGTCGACCACGGCGCCGGCCGGAAGGGCCGTCTGCGCCTTGGTGACCCGCTTGACGGTGTCGAGGTAGCTGGCGAGCTCGCGCGGGTTCCAGCCGGTCAGGTCGGCGGCCTGGGTGTCGCGAAGCCATGCGCCCCAGTAGAACTCCTGGAACGGGATGGTCCCGGCGGTGAAGCCGATGTCCCGGGCGAAGTACATGAGGCTGCGGTACCGGTCGTCGGCGAAGTTGGCCAGGCCCACCCCGGCGGGGAGGCCGGCGACCGGGACCTCCTTGCCGTCGACGTCGCGGTTCCAGACCCACCCGTTCTTGTGCATCTCGGCCCAGAAGGCGTTGCCCGACAGGGCGCTCAGGTTGCCGAGCACGCGCAACCGCACGTGCACGTCGGGACCCTCGGTCTCGTAGAAGGAGGTCAGGGTGTGGTGGCCGTCGGTCAGGTAGAGCTTGCCGGCGGGGCCCACCACCACGGTCTTCATCGGCGCGATGGACTCCGCGGTCTCCTGGCCGACGGGCAGCTCGCAGGCGAACGACCCCGGGTCGGAGATCTTGGCGGCCGGGGTCGCCGACACCGCCTTGACCTGACCGTTCGCCTCGCACCAGTCGTCGAACTTCTTGTTGATCGGGTCCTTGCCGAGGGTGTACCGGCCGAGCTTGTAGTACACCTCGTCGTACCCGAGCGAGGGCTGGGTGGCGCGCACGTCGCCGATCCGGACGTCGACGAGGTCGCCGGCCTCGGCGCAGCGGTAGGGGGAGTCGGAGAAGCCGGCGGCCGACCCGCTCGACGAACCGTTGGGGAGCAGGTCGGACAGGCTGCCCGCGGAGGGCCCGCAGGTGGGCGAGTTCAGGTCGGGTCCGGCGAGGGCGGTCCCGGTGGCGCCGAGGGTGCCGGCGCCGACGAGGACAAACGCGGCAAGCGTCGTGAACGCGCTGCGTGGGGTGAGGGGCATGGGTGGGTGATCTCCTGGTCGACGGGGGAAGTGCGAGTCACCTTGATCTGCCCCGGTGGCCGAGCGGCCGACCGCGGGTGGACCGCCGTCGACGGTCCCGTGAACGGTCGGCGCTACCGGAACGCCGGTTCGACGAACCGCTCGACGGTCCGCCGCTCGACGGCCGGGTCGGCCGCGGGCAGCGCCAGCAGCGACATCACCACCCGCACGATCCACTGAGCGGCGTCGTCGTCGGGCGCGATGCCCGTCAGCGCGGTGGCGATCCGGCCGAGGTCCGGTGACGACGCCAGGTAGTCGTCGCCGCGTCCGGGCCCGGAGTGGGCGAACCAGGCGGCCAGCGCCGGGTCCGCGCGCACCGCCGCCACCGAGACCAGGATCGCCTCGACGATCCGCCGCGACCCGGTCAGCGGCGCCACCGCGGCGGCGACCCGCTCGGCCACCGTCTCCGCGGCGGCCGCGACCACCGCGCCCACCAGGGCGGACTTGCCGCCGACGTACCGGTAGAGGGTGGCGCGGGAGCATCCCGCCCGCGCCGCGACGTCCTCCACGCTGACCTGGTCGAGGCCGCGCTCGAGGAACAGTTCGGCGGCGGCGCCCCGGATCCGCGCGATCGCGGCGGCGCGCCGCGGGTCCGTGCCCAGCCAGTCCTGCCGACGGTGCGACGCGTCCACCAGGCCCCCGATCCTCTGTCTCACGGTCGTCTCATGCGTGAGACGAGATTGCGGGTGAGTCTAGGCGCGGCGCCGGCCGGCGTGGCGCTGAGCAGCGGCGGGCCGGGGCGCCGCCGGGCCGCTGAGACGCCCGGCCCGGGCGGTGCTCGGGCGTCGATCTCAGCCCGTTTTCCCTGCTTGACAGGGCTGCGGCGAGGGTGAACGGTGGTGAATCTGTAACGGGTTCTACTACTGCTGGGAGTCGCCGATGACCGCGTTGCCGCTCGACGGGATCGACATCTTCGACCCGGCGAACCTCGACGACCCGAACCCGCTGTACCGGTCGCTGCGCGAGAGCTCGCCGGTCCACCGCGTCCCGGGCACCGACTTCTACCTCGTCTCCACCTGGGACCTCGTCACCGAGGCGACCGCCCGCGTCGCGGACTTCTCGTCCAACCTGACCGGCGTCCTCGTCCAGCAGCCGGACGGGCCGCCGGTCACCTTCGACATGGACGGCGGCGGGCGGGCCGTGCACGTGCTGGCCACCGCCGACGACCCCACCCACGGCCGTCACCGCAAGCTGGTGCTGCACACCCTCGGCAAGCGGATCCGGGCGCTCGGGCCGACCGTCGACCTGCTGGCCGACCGGTTGTGGGCCGAGGGACTGCGCGACGGCCGGATCGACTACGCCGCCGACATGGCCGACAAGCTGCCGCTGGCGCTGATCGCGCACCTCGTCGGCCTGCCCGAGCAGGACGTGCCGCAGCTGCTGGCCTGGGCGTACGACAGCACCGAACTGCTCGGCGGGGTGGTCACGGGGGACCGGCTCGGTCAGCTCGTCGCGTCGTCCGTGGAGCTCGCCGGCTACCTCCACACCCACTTCGTCGCGGCCAAGGCGGACCCACGCGACGACCTCATGGGCGTGCTCGCGGCCGCCTGCCGGGCCGGGGAGCTCACCGACGACGTCGCGGTTCTGATCCTGATCCAGCTGGTCGGCGCCGGCGGCGAGTCGACGGCGGGGCTGATCGCCAGCGCCGCGCGACTGCTCGCCACCCGCCCGGAGGTGCAGGAGCGGCTGCGCGCCGAGCCCGCGCTGGTCGACGCCTTCCTCGACGAGGCGCTGCGGCTGGAGTCGCCGTTCCGCGCGCACCACCGGCACGTCGTCTCCGACGCCACCCTCGGCGGGGTCGCGCTGCCGGCCGGCAGTCACCTGCTGCTGCTGTGGGGCGCCGCGAACCGGGACCCGGCGCGGTTCGAGCGTCCGGACGAGATCGTCCTCGACCGCTCGAGCATCCGCGCGCACCTGGCCTTCGGCAAGGGCGCGCACTTCTGCCTCGGGTCGGCGCTGGCCCGGATGGAGGCGCTCGCGGCGATCACCCTGCTCCTCGACCGCAGCGCCGACGTCGGGCTCGCCGGCGATGCGGCGTGGGTGCCCAGCATCTTCGTGCGGCGGCACCACAGCCTGCCGCTGCGGATCGGCTGACGCGGCGCCGGGGCGGTTCGTACCGTGGGGCCGCCTTCGCCATGGAGTCCCTCGCCCACGAGTGTGTTCATCATCTGCACGATGTGCGAGGCTGACGAACGAGCGTCCAGTTCGAGGCCGGAATCCCGCCCTCCGGGGGCTGCCGACGCGCCGGAAGTTCGGCGGGTGCACCCCCGTTGAACTGCGCGTTTCCTTCTTCGTTTCACCCTGATACGAAATTCGCCTAGAACGTGTTCCAATTTGGCCGGATTCCGGCTATCGTGTGCCGTGTGATCACCGTCACCTCGATCACGACAAGCTGACGCGGACGAAAGGCCAGAACGAATATGAAGACTAAAGGCGCGCTGTTGTGGGGACTGAACGAGCCGTTCTCGGTCGAGGAGATTGAACTCGGTGATCCGCGGGAGGGCGAGGTCCAGATCCGCATGGAGGCGGCCGGGATGTGCCACTCCGACTACCACCTCGTCACCGGCGCCACCCCGCTGCCGTCCTTCCCGGTCCTGGCCGGGCACGAGGGTGCGGGCGTCGTCACCAAGGTCGGCCCGGGCGTCAAGAGGCTGAAGGAGGGCGACCACGTCGTCCTGTCCTTCATCCCGGCCTGTGGCTCATGTGACCCGTGTACGCAGGGTCACCAGAACCTCTGCGACCTCGGCATGGGCCTGCTCACCGGCGAGTCCATCTCCGACGGCTCCTTCCGCATCCAGGCCCGCGGCCAGAACGTCATCCCGATGTCCCTTCTCGGCACGTTCGCGCCGTACATGACCGTGCACGAGTACTCCGCGGTCAAGATCGACGAGCACATCCCGTTCGAGGTCGCCGCGCTCGTCGGCTGCGGCACGACGACGGGTTGGGGCTCGGCGACCAACGTCGCGCAGGTTCGTCCGGGTGACTCCGTCGCGATCGTCGGCGTCGGCGGCGTCGGCATGGCCGCGCTGCAGGGCGCGGTGGTCTCCGGTGCACGCCACGTCATCGCCATCGACCCGGTCCCGTTCAAGCGCGAGCAGGCCCTCAAGTTCGGTGCCACCCACGCCTATGCGAGCCTCGAGGAGGCCATCGTCCCGGTCATGGAGCTGACCTGGGGCAAGATGTGCCAGAAGGTCATCCTGACCATGGGCGAGATGGACGGCGCGCTGGTGGACCCGGCGCTGACCCTGACCGCCAAGGCCGGCACCTGCGTCGTGACCTCCATGGGCAACATGTCCGACATGGACGTGAAGATGAACCTCTTCCTCTTCGCGATGCTGCAGAAGACGCTCAAGGGCAACGTCTTCGGTGGCGCCAACCCGCGTCACGAGATCCCGATGCTGCTCGACCTGTACAAGTCCGGTCAGCTGAACCTGCAGGACATGATCTCCAACACCTACAGCCTCGAGCAGATCAACGAGGGCTACCAGGACATGCTGGACGGCAAGAACCTCCGCGGCGTCATCAAGTACACCGACGCGGACCACTAGACCTCGCACCACTCGACGGCGCCGGGCAGCTCATTCGCTCGAGCCGAGCGTCCGGGATGTCGGCCGCCAGCCTGCGGCCCAGGTCGAGGCCGAAGACGCGGTCGTCGGCGCCCCAGACGAGCAACGCCCCGCCGGTGAAGGTGCGCAGCTGCTGCGCGGCGGCCAGGGTGTGCGAGGCATCGATCCCCGCCATGAACTTGACGGTGTCCCGGCGCAGCACCCGGTCCCGCAACGGTCGGGTCCAACCGGCGATCACCCCGTCGCTGACCCCGCGATGGCTGAGCGGCCGGGGAATCGCGAAGCGTCGCGCCGCCCGCGTCCGCATGAGCTGCCCGCCGAGGGCGAGGACGCCGGGTGCCCGGCCGAGCGCGAAGAAGACGCGCAGCGACCGGGGCGGAAACTGCTCGTAGGCATCGCAGGCGGTGAGGATCAGCGTCCGCACGAGATCGGGATGGCGGGCGGTCAGGATCTGGCTCAGGCCGCCGCCGGTGTCGTTGCCCACCACCGTGACCTGGCGGAGCCCGAGCTGCCCGACCACCTCGGCGGCGAGGTCGGCCAGTGCGGGTGGGTTCAGATCGGCGTCGTGTTTCATCGGCCGGGTGTGCGAGCCGAGGGGCAGCGTCGGCAGCAGGCATCGGTAGCCGAGGGCGGCGGCCCGGTCGGCGACGCCGTCCCAGAGGTGACTGTCGACGAGCGCGCCGTGCACGAACAGCAGCGGGCTGCCGGTCGGGGCGCCGACCTCGCGCAGATGGACCGGGCCCGCGGTGGTCTCGATCCAGCGTTCCGTTTCCAGGTTGGTGCCGCTCTGCGTCATGTCGGGCTCCCTGTATTGAAAGTGGATTCAATAGCAAACTCGACGGTAGCCTCTGTTGAACGCCATTTCAATAGTGTTCGAGACCTGGAGTGAGCGCGACCGAGGGGAGGGGCGCCGATGCCCGAGCAACGCACCCGGCTGACGACCGGGCAGCGTCGCGCCGAGCTGATCGAGGCGACCCTGCGTGCGCTGTCCACCCGGGAGCCGGAACGGCTTTCCGTGCAGGAGATCTCGGCGGAGGCCGGGGTGTCCGTCGGGCTGCTGTACCACTACTTCGGCGGTAAGGACGCGCTCGTCTTTGCGGCGATGGAGTCCGCGGCGGACAAGATGATCGCGGACCTGACCGCGGCCACCGGCGAGGGACCCCTGCTCGGCCGGCTGACGGCCGGGCTCGGGGCCTACCTCGATCACGTGCAGCTGCACAGCGTCGGGTGGCAGGCCTTGATGCGGGCCGGTGGGAGTTCGGGCCTCGCCGAACTGGGGCGCCGAGTGGACGCGGCCTCGTTCGAGCTGATTCTCGATTCGCTCGGCATCGATACGCCGAGTGAGATCGCGGTCATGGTGATCGAGGGCTGCCTGGCGTTCGAGAAGGCCGCGTGCCTGCGGTGGCTGGCGAGCGCGGACGTCGAGCGGGCGACGCTCGAGCAGGTGCTGGCCGGCACGTTCCTGGCCGCACTCCAGTCGGCCTCGGGTGCGGATCCGGCGCTGGCGGCAGGGCTGGCCAGGCTGGCGGAGGGCTGAGGGCGGTCTCGTAGGCTGGCCGGGTGCAGAGCCTCAATGCGATCGCCCAGTGGCCCGTCGACCATGCCGCCGCGGCGGTGATCGGACCGGACGGCCCGATCGGGGTGGCGGGGGAGCAGGACCGGGTGTTCGCCCTGGCGTCGGTGACCAAGCCGCTGGTGGCGTACGCGGTGCTCGTCGCCGTCGAGGAGGGCGCCGTCGAGCTCGACCAGCCCGCCGGACCGCCCGGGTCCACGGTGCGGCACCTGCTCGCGCACGCCTCCGGCCTCGCGTTCGGCGAGAACGTGGTGGCGGCCCCGCCCGGCGCCAAGCGGATCTACTCCAGCGCCGGCTTCGAGGTGCTCGCGGACCTGGTCGCCGCCGAGAGCGGGATCGAGTTCCCCGAGTACCTGCGCGAGGCGGTGTTCGCGCCGCTGGGCATGACCGCGTCCACGCTCGAAGGCCCGGCCGGGCACGGCGCCCGCTCCACGGTCGCCGACCTGTCCCGCTTCGCCCGCGAACTGCTGCGCCCGACCCTGCTCTCCGAGCAGACCGCCGCCGACGCGACCGCGGTGCAGTTCCCCGGACTCGACGGCCTGCTGCCGGGCTACGGCTCGCAGCGGCCCAACGACTGGGGGCTCGGGTTCGAGATCAAGGGCGGCAAGGCGCCGCACTGGACCGGCGCCGCGAACTCGCCCGCCACCTACGGGCACTTCGGACAGTCCGGCACCTTCCTGTGGGTCGACCCCGCGCGGTCGCTCGCGTGTGTGGCGCTGGCGGACAAGCCGTTCGGGGACTGGGCGAAGCAGGCCTGGCCGCCGCTGAGCGACGCGGTGCTCGCGGAGGTGTCCGGACCGTAGCCGAGAAGGCGCCGGACCGTCGGCCAACTGCCGGTTACTTGTTCGTGATGCGTAAAGCTGGCCCCTGGTGCACACTGATACCTCGAAAGCGCGTGGAGCCGACACGAGGTCGTTGGGGAAGACGTCCCTCGTCGAAGCTGGAGGTATCCCGTGCACGCGTTGAATCAGTTCGCTGAAGGCACGAATGGTGTACTGCACGTGCACTCTTCGCCCGCGGCCGTATGCCCGCACGTCGAGTGGGCGCTGACCGCGACCCTGGACTGCCGGGCCAATCTCAAGTGGTCCTCCCAGCCCGCCTCGCCAGGACTGCTGCGCGCGACCAGCAACTGGACGGGGCCGGTCGGCACGGGCGCCAGGCTGGTCAACGCGCTGCGACCCTGGCCGATGCTGAGGTTCGAGGTGACCGAGGACGCCAGCGAGGGCGTGGACGGCGAAAGATTCAGTCATGTACCGGGACTCGGGCTGTGGCACGGGTCGATGAGCGCCAACGGCGACGTCATCCTCGGCGAGATGCGGCTCCGGGCCATCATCGCGGCGCACCGGGACACCGGCGACCTGGCGTCGGAACTCGATGTCGCACTCGGCTCCGACTGGGACACTGAGCTCGAGCCCTACCGCAGCGGCGGCGAGGGCGCGGAGGTCACCTGGCTGCACCGCGACGTCGGTTAGGCGCCGGCCCGCAACTCGTGCGCGGCCCGGGCGTCGCGGACCGCGTCCTGGTGCTCGCGGGTCCACGCGCAGGCCGCCGCCATCGGCTCGAACAGCGACCGCCCGAGCGCGGTGAGCTCGTACTCGACGCGCGGCGGGATCTCCGGATACGCCGTCCGGGTGAGCATTCCGTCGCGCTCCATCGCCCGAAGCGATTCGGTGAGCACCTTCGGGCTGACCATGTGCAGCGGGACCTGCAGCTCCGAGAACCGGCGGGGAGCCTCGCGCAGGCACGCGATGATCCGCGCGGTCCACTTGTCGCCGATCCGGATCGGCGCCGGACCCGACGCGCAGTCCGCGAACATGTCCCGCTCGAGTCGATTGCTCACCTGGTCAGCGTAACTATCGTTGCGGTAACCGGCACCCTCCTCGCTACCTTCGCGGCATCGGCCGGCGATCGTGCCGGCCCCGTCGAACGGAGCCCCACATGAGCAGGATCATCATCTTCGGTGCCGCCGGTCGTGCCGGGCGTCGCGCGGTCGCGGAGGCGGTCGCGCGCGGTCACCGGGTCACCGCCGTGGTCCGCGACCTCGACCGCGCGCCGCACTCCGGGCTGGCCGACGTGACGGTGCGGCCCGGGGACGTCACCAGTGCCGACAGCGTGGCCGAGCTCGCGGCCGGCCACGACGTCGCGATCAGCGCCGCGGCGCGCATCGACGTCCCGTCGACGGAGTTCTACGTCGCCGCCGCCCGGGCCCTCGTCGACGGCCTCGGTCGCGCCGGGACCGGTCGCCTGGTGACCCTCGGGATCGGCACGATGCTCGAGACCGCGCCCGGTGTCCGGGTGCTGGACGACCCGGAGTTTCCCGCGCCGGCCCGGGAGTTCTCACTGGGCCACGTCGCGGAACTCGAGGTGCTGCGGACCGTCGACAGTCGACTGGACTGGGTGATGCTGGCCCCGCCGCCGATCGTCCTCGACGAGGCCGCCGAGCGCACCGGTCGCTACCGGATCGGGGGCACCGCGGTGCTCGGGAGCGTGGAAGGTGAGCCGGCCTTTTCGTACGCCGACCTGGCGGTCGCCTTGGTCGACGAGGCCGAGCGCACGGGGGGCCGCCAGGAGCTGGTTGCCGTCGGCTGAGCGCGACCGGCCGATGCTCCCGTCCTCCGGCAGCCGGAGCGGGCGTCCGTTTCGCGACGACCGTCGGGTCTTCGAGGGCAGCGTGCACCGGTACCGCGCCGGCAATCCCTGGCGTGACGTGCCAGCCGAATTCGGTCTATCCGGTCCTGGGCGGAGCGATGGAGCTCATCTCGTTGTTGACGGCCCGGCGCCGGCCAGGAATTCTACGAGCAGACGGTTGATCTCGTCGGGCCGCTCGAGGTATCCGTAGTGGCCGCAGTCGGCGATCTCTTCGTATCGAGCGCCGGGGATGGCGTGGGCGACCTCGCGGCCGTATGTGGGTGGTGTCATCCGGTCGTCGGCGAAGCCGATCACCATGGTGGGGACGACGATGCGTGAATAGTCCTCGAGCCGGTTGCGTGATCGGTCCATTCCGAGTTGGGCGCGCACCCCCGCCGTGGTTCGAGGCGCAGCGGAGAATTCGAAGATGTCGAGCCATTCCTGCGCCTTGGCGGGGTCCTCGAGTGTCCGAGGAGACAGGTGCAGGAGCGCGTTCACTGCTGCGGCATATTTCGGTGGCAGTTCCACCGCCTGGTCGTGGAGGCCCTGGCGCCCCAGATTCAGTGTGCTTTCGATCGGATGGGGTCGTCCGGTGGCGGCGAGCACGACGGCTCTGGAGACGAGGTCGGGGCGGGCAAGGGCAAGTTCTTGGACCACGCGTGCTCCCATCGAAATGCCGACGACGTGCGCCGGCGCACCGTCGAGGTATTCGATCAGCGCAGCTGTATCGGCCGCCAGATCGTCGATGCTCATGTCGTCGGCGCCTTCGTCCGACGGCGCGATGCCGCGGTTGTCGAAGGTGACGACCCGGAATCCGGCTTTCACCAAGGCCGGCACTTGGTAGGTGTTCCAGACGCGGCCGGGGCTACCGGACCCCATCACCAGAACAACCAGCGGCCCGGTGCCGGTGACGTTGTAGTTGAGTCGGATTCCGTTGAGGGTGGCGATGGGCATGCGTGAGTGGTCCTTTCGTCGGTCACACGGTGGGGCGCCTCGTGGCGCCTCGTGGCTGTTCTCGTTCGATGCGGAGGGGCTCTTGCGGCTGCGCCGGTGGGTCGATCCGAGCGTGCCGACCAGGGCGATCGTGCAGAGGGGCGCTCGGCGGTGCGTCGTCTTCGCGGCGATGAGCGCCGCCGCTGCGGGCGTTCTCCGCTGCTGCTTCTGGTGTGTGGTTCACCTGTCAGTCCTTTGTCATGTGTCGGGCTTTGGGGGCGCCAGTTCGGCCTGTTCGGCCATGTCCGCCGAAGGATCCAAACGGAAAGTTGAACTCCCGGCGAAGGACCCGTGCCGCAGATCGTGGATGCACTCACGATCATTCGCTGGTCCTGCTAGTCGGCCGCCCGGTACCGGGCCTCGTACTCCTCGCGTTCCTTGTCGATCCGCGGTTGCCTGTGCCTGACGAGGAGCTCAGGCTCGAGTCCGTGGCTGACGAGGCGGTGACGCAGGTAGATGTTCTTCAGGGCGAACAGGAAGTAGACGAACGGCAGAAACAGCAGAAGGACCATGCTGATTCGGATGAGCCATGGACCGGAGATGAACAGCAGGGCCGCGAGGATCGGGACGAGAGGGACCAGGCAGCGGATCACGTAGCGGCGGGTGGCGCCGGGTCCGGTGATGTCCTTGACGACCCAGTCGTGCAGGTCGGCCGGCAGGGTTCGGCCGGCGAGGTAGCCGACATGTTGGCGCGTTGACGGCGTGTTGCCGGAAGTGGTGGCTGGCATGGTCAGTCCTCGTTGCTCGTGGAGGTGTAGTGACTTTCGGGCAGGACAAGCATTCGGGCGTAGCTGATCGCGCGTGGGGTGGTCTCGAAGATGTGCCGGTCCTCGCTGTCTGTGGTGGTGAACACGCCGAGGGCTTCGAGGGGGCGCAGGTGCTCGGGTTTGATTCCGGAGATGAGCACGCTGATGTGGCGGTGTTCGAGTTTGGTGATGGCGTCCTTGAGGACGATGGCGCCAGTGGCGTCGAGGGCGGTGACCCGCGACATGCGCAGGATCACCACCTTCACGTCGGAGACCTCGGCGAGTTCGAGGAGGAATCGGTGTGCGGCGGCGAAGAACAGGGCGCCGTCGATGCGGTAGGCGACGATGTGCTCGCGCAGCAATTCGTGTTCTTCGGTGAAGTGATCGTCGTTCTCGAGGGGCACCTGCTCGATCCGCGCTGACCTGGCGACCGCCCGCAGCGCGAGGATCGCGGCGAATCCGACACCGACGGCGACCGCGGTGACCAGGTCGAACACGACGGTGACGAGGAACGTCGCGATCATCACCACCGTGTCGGCGCGGGTGGCGCGGGCGATGGCGAGGATGGAGGCGGTCTCGACCATCCGGACGGTCGTGGCCAGCAGGACTCCGGCGAGCGCGGCGAGGGGGATCTCGGCGACCAGCCCGGCGGCCAGGTACACGATCGCGGCGAGGATGAGCGCGTGGGTCAGCGCCGCGAGCCTCGTGCGGGCACCGGAGCGGACATTGACCGCGGTCCGCGCGATGGCGCCGGTGGCCGGCACGCCTCCGAACAGGGGTGCGGCGATATTCGCCAGCCCCTGCCCGAACAGTTCCCGGTCGGGGTTGTGCCTGGTCCCGACGCCCATCGAATCCGCCGCGGTCGCCGACAGCAGTGATTCGAGCGCCGCCAGTGCCGCCACGGCGAGCGCCGGCGCAATCAGGGACGTGAGGTCGCCCAGGTGAAGAAAGCTCAGTGTCGGCGCGGAGAAACCGGACGGGATGGCGCCGATGCGCGCGATGTCCATGTCGAAGAGCTGCGCGACGACGGTCACGGTGGCCACCGCGACGAGCGAGAACGGGACCCTCGGGAAGTAGCGTCCGCCGACGAGGATCGCGACGGCCACCACCAGCGCGATCACCGGCGTCAGGGTCGACGGGCTCTCCACGAATCGGCGCACCGCGTCGAACGCGCTCTGCCACACCTTTTCGCCCTCGGCTCCCTGTATTCCCAGGGCAGCCGGGACCTGTTGGAGGGCGATGACGACCGCGATGCCGGCGGTGAATCCCTCGATGACGGGGGCCGGCATGTAGCGCACGGCCCGGCCGATACCGGCGAACGCCAGCGCGACGAGCATCACCCCGGCGATCAGACCGACTGCAAGCACGCCCGTCGGCCCGTACTGGGCGACGATGGGAACCAGGACCACCGTCATCGCACCGGTCGGACCGGACACCTGGAAGCGGGAGCCGCCGAACACCGCGGCCACAGCGCCGGCAACGACGGCTGTGGTCAGACCTGCGGCGGCCCCCAGGCCGGAGCTGATGCCGAAGCCCAATGCCAGTGGCAGCGCGACCAGCGCGACGATGAGACCCGAGAGCAAGTCGGCGCCGGGGGCGCCGAGCGCGGGCTTCCACTCGCTCCACCGGGGCAGTAGTTCGGCGACAGACCGTAATGCGCCGCTGAGGCGACCACCGGCGAGGCCAGTTGTTGTCGTGGGCCCGTTCGGGTCCCCCAGTTCTGACATGTGCAGCTTCCTCGGATAGGAACAACCTCTCCAGGTTGCTAATTGCTAAGGTTAGCAACTAGCAACGATGGAAGGTTAGATGATGCGTGTAACACCGTTCAGCCGACTTCGTGGACAGATATTGCGATGCTCGGACTGCGGCTTCCTGTGCCGAACCTCCGCGCTGCGGGCCGGCGACGACTCCTGTCCGCGCTGTGGAGTCGAAGTGCTGGTCATCGTCGGCACCGGCAAACCGTTCTGTTCCACCGGCCGGGCCTGCTGAGGGGAAGGCCAGCCGGGCCGGCGGAAGAGGTGGCCCGGACCCGAGGAGGGCGATCCCTCTCCTCGGGTCGTGGGGCCGGTCAGCCTTCGCGACGGATACGCACGCGATGGAAGTCATCGTCCCGTGCGGTGGCGGGTTTGCCCGGATAGGGGCCGGAAAGGGTTGGGGCGGCGAGTCGGAGCTTGAGGGCGCCGAGTTCTTCGCGCAGGACGTCGGGCAGGGTGTTGCCGCCAATGGTGGCGTACCACTCGTCGATCAGGCGTGTCTCGTCGATCCACTCGCCGTCGTCGACCTCCAGGGCCGCCGCGATCTTGGTGTGGTCGAACTTCATGCCCGTGAGATCGAGTGCGTCGATCGGCGGGACGTTACCGATCGGCGTCAAGTTGGCCGCACCCTTTCCCTCGACTCGAGCCAACGCCCATTTGAGGATTCGGGAGTTCTCCCCGAACCCTGGCCACAGGAACTCGTCGGCGTCGCCGCGCCGGAACCAGTTGACATAGAAGATCTTCGGCAACTTGGCCGGATCCGCCTTCGCCCCGATGTCGAGCCAATGCGCAAAGTAGTCACCGACGTGATAGCCCAGGAACGGCAGCATCGCCATCGGGTCACGGCGCACGAGCCCGACTTCGCCCGTCGCGGCGGCGGTGGTTTCCGAGGACAGGGTCGAGGCGAGGAACACCCCGTGCTGCCAGCTCAGAGACTCGGTCACCAGGGGCACAGTCGTGGCGCGGCGCCCGCCGAAGAAGATCGCCGAGATCGGCACCCCGGCCGGGTCGTTCCATTCGGGGGCGACGGTGGGGCACTGCGCGATCGGGGTGCAGTACCGCGAGTTCGGGTGCGCCGCCCGCTCACCCGATGCCGGGGTCCAGTCCCGGCGCCGCCAGTCGGTCAGGTGGGCCGGCGGCGCGTCGGTCATCCCTTCCCACCACACGTCTCCGTCATCGGTGAGTGCGACGTTGGTGAAGATCGAGTTGCCCCGCTCGATGGTGGCCATCGCGTGCGGGTTCGTATGGAGTCCGGTGCCGGGGGCGACGCCGAAGAACCCCGCTTCGGGGTTGACCGCGTACAGGCGTCCGTCCTCGCCGAAGCGCATCCAGGCGATGTCGTCGCCGACGGTCTCGGCGGTCCACCCGTCGAGGGTGGGCTCGAGCATCGCGAGGTTGGTCTTACCGCAGGAGGAGGGGAACGCCGCCGCGACGTAGTGCACCTTGTTCTCGGGGGAGGTGAGCTTGAGGATGAGCATGTGCTCGGCCAGCCAGCCCTCGTCCTTGGCCATCTTCGAGGCGATCCGAAGCGAGTAGCACTTCTTGCCGAGAAGCGCGTTGCCGCCGTAGCCGGAGCCGTAGCTCCAGATCATCCGCTCTTCCGGGAAGTGGGAGATGTACTTGGTGTCATCGCACGGCCAGGTGGAGTCGGCCTGGCCCGGGTAGAGCGGGGCCCCGACGGAGTGGAGGCACTTGACGACTTCGGTTTCGGCGGTGACCTTGTCCCACACCGCGGCCCCGGAGCGGGTCATGATCTGCATGGAGACGGCGACGTACTCCGAGTCGGTGACCTGGACGCCGAACTTCGGCTGCGCCGCGTCGAGCGGTCCCATGCAGAACGCGATGACATACATCGTGCGGCCGGCCATCGCCCCGCGGTAGTGCTCGGTCATCACCGTCTTCATGTCGACGGGGTCCATCCAGTTGTTCGTCGGCCCTGCATCGGCTTCGAAGCGGGAGCAGATGAAGGTCCGGTCCTCCACTCGTGCCACGTCCTCCGGGTCGGAGACGCACCAGAAGGAGTTCGGCTTGCCCTCGAGGCGGACGAAGGTCCCCTTGTCGACCAGTTGTGTCGTCAGGCGGTCCCACTCGCCGGTGGATCCGTCGCACCACACCACGGAGTCGGGGCGGGTGAGGTCGGCCATCTCGGCGACCCAGGACACGATCTCCTCGTGCATTGTCGGGGCGGCCCCGATGCCGGTCGCGGGTGTGGTCACGGTGTTCTCCTCACGAAAGTCGTCGAATGCGGTGCGGGTGAAGCCCTGCAGCGCCGCTACGGGTGCTGGCTGCGGTCGGTGAGCTGAGCGAAGACACGGCCGACCTGGCGGGCGATCGCACGAGTGACGAGACCGTCGTCGGGTCCGGGTAGTGCCTGCCCGGCCGGCGTGGTCAGCGCCAGCGCCCGGGCGGCGGCGGCAATGACCTCGATGGTCACCTCTCGCGCCTGGTGCCCGCACAGCGCGCTGAGCAAACCTGGCACCACCAGTTGCCCCAACGTGAATGGGTCCGCGGGGTAGCGCACGGTGCGGCCGGGGGCATCGGCTTCGGAGGCCGTTCCGGCGAGATCGATCAGAACGTCGTTCTGTTCCATCAATCGTCGTAGTGGGAAGGCCTGCGCATCCCCGCCGTGCCAGTTGGTGATCTGTCCGATACCGCTGTTCATCAGGATCGGGCCCAGCAGGGGCGCATTCTCGGGACCATTGACCACGACACGCCCAGAACGGGGTGCGGCACCTTGGCGCCGAAGTAGGGAGATCGTCGTCGCCGCCAGCGCGGCGGTGACTGCGTCGAGTTCGGTGAGAACCAAGGGTCCGCCGCGAGCAACTACTTCGCCTTTGACCAGTGAGGACTCCTGGGCACTGAGACCAGTCACGAATGCAATCGACACACGGGGTGCGAGTGAGACGATCCGTGTTGCGACGGCTGTCGAGTCACTCATGGTCATTGGCAGCCGCAGCACACGGATCGGTGTCCGACTTCGGATCAGGCCCGTGTATCGCTCCATTGCGGTCCACGGTGAGCGCTGCGTTGCGGTCCGAGAACGCCCACTTCGGGCCTCGCCGACCGTTACCACGGCAGCGTCGATCCCCAGAAGCAGCAGTCTTTCGCTGTCCGTGAGCCCGCGAGCGCCGCGGCGTTCATCCTTGTCGGTCACCCTGTTCATCCATTCGTGCAAGATAAGCATTTAAGAAATTCTGCAATCAATAGATCCGCGTAGACCCGTCCGGTGGGACACTTGCTCAGCCTGCCGAGTCGCCCACCAGTGCAGCGGACTCCGGTAGATCTTCGAGCAACTCGGCCTGGCCCGCGACGACGCCCGTGAGGATCCCCCTGGCAGTCGCCAACAGGTCCGCGACTTTCGGTGAGGTCAGTGCATAGGTGACCGACAGGCCTTCGCGCCTGGCAGTGACGAGTCCGGCGCGTCGCAGGATCGACAGCTGCTGTGACAGATTCGCGGGCTCGATCCCAACCTCGGGCAGCATCTCCGAGACGGCGTGATCACGCTCGCTCAACAATTCCAAGACCCGGATGCGCGCCGGGTGCCCCAACGTCTTGAAGAAGTCCGCTTTCATCTGATATAGCGGTTGGCGCGAGTTCGCAACCATGGCGCCTCCTGTCGTTCTCCGTTGGGGCCGTGTGCCCACGACATCGTGCCTCGCCGCGATCATTCCACAACCCGAACGCTACTTGCGAATCTTAGCAATTTGGTGATGGCAGCTGATATGAAGAACGGGTTCTAGTTTGGGTTCATCTTCGAGAGGTCGTTCGCCATGGGCACACCAGTAATCGTCGAGGCAGTCCGTACCCCGATCGGCAAGCGAGGGGGTTGGCTGTCCGGCCTGCACGCGGCGGAGACCCTCGGCGCGGTTCAGGTCGGACTTCTCGAGCGGGCGGGCATCGACCCCCTCCTCGTCGAGCAG
>NZ_JBFUHZ010000008.1:0-137178 GCF_056402135.1 Rhodococcus sp. P4_C10
TGGCCCTCGGACACCCCGTGGGCAGCACCGGATCCCGGCTGATCACCACCGCGCTGCACGAGCTCGAGCGGACGGACAAGTCGACCGCGCTGATCACCATGTGCGCGGGCGGCGCGCTGGCCACCGGCACCATCATCGAGCGGATCTGATCCGACGATGAAGCGCCCACCGTTGCTCGATACGAATTTCACCCGCTCCATCATCAAGTGGATGGCGAAGTCGAACGTGATCGCGTACCGGGCCACCGGTGGGCGCATCGGAGGCAAGTGGCGGGTCGGCAGCGCCGCGAAGAGCGGTCTGCCGATCTGCCTGCTCACCACCACCGGCCGCAAGTCCGGCGAGCCGCGGGTGAGCCCGCTGCTGTTCCTGGAAGACGGCGACCGGGTCGTGCTGGTCGCCTCGCAGGGCGGCCAGCCCAAGAACCCGCTGTGGTACCTGAACCTGAAGGCCGACCCCAACGTGAAGGTCCAGATCCGTTCCGACGTGCGCCATCTGGTCGCGAAGGTCGCGGACGATGCCGAGCATGCGGAGCTGTGGCCCAAGCTGGTGGCGATGTACCCCGAGTTCGACGACTACCAGTCCTGGGTCGAGCGGAAGATTCCCGTCGTCGTGTGTGCGTAGCAATCACGCCCCATCTGACAGAGAATGCGTGAGAGAGCCCGCGACGGCGCCCACACCGCGTCGCGCCCGCTCCGGACGTTGCACACTCGACGGATAGGGAGATTTGTCATGACGGCAGGGCCACAGGACCAGATCATCGACCGCCGGGAGATTGCCTCGGCGCTGCTGCGCGCACTCGACCTTCGCCACGAGATCCTCGACGCGATCGTCGACAGCGACGACCACGCGGCGGCGGTCAGCACTGTGGCCCAGCTGCTCGGCACCACCGAAACGAACGCGAATGTGGTGCTGGGCCTTCAGCTCGGGCGCCTGACCAAGCTCGAGCGGGACAAGATCCGGGACGAACTCTCGAACCTCGACGCGACCCTCAAATGGCTGCCCGAGCAGCGGCCGTTCAGCACCGGCGAGGGCGTGTCCCTGCGGCCGTTCAGCCAGAGCGACTCGGACGCCGAACTGTTCCGCCGTCGCTCCGCCGAGCAGCTCGGCGACGACGGCCAGCCGTGGCCCGCCGACCGGGTGGAAGCCGAGCGGCGCGCGGGCCTGCGCCGAGTCGACGACGAGTCGGCCGCCTGGTTCGTCGCCGAGCGAAAGGCGGGCGACCACGCCGAGTGCGTCGGCCTGGTCTTCGGCGAACTCACCGGCAGCGAGGTCGAACTCGCGGTGTGGGTCGCCCCCGACGCGCGCAAGCAGGGCGTCGGCACCGCGGCGATCAAGCAGTCCCGCTCCGAACTGGCCGCCTTCTTCCCGGGCAGCATCGTCGTCGTCCGCACCCCCGCGTAGGCGCCGCCCCCCTGACAGACGCCGCTGGGCGCGTCCGGCATCCGATCGGGATCCGGACGCGCCCAGCGTCGTTGTGCTGCCTACGCGCCGTAGACCGGCGTCGGCACCTCGGCCTTGGCCAGCAGGTCCGCGACGACGGGACCGATCTCCTTGGGGTCCCAGCGGTCGCCCTTGTCCTGGCTGGGGCCGTGCCGCCAGCCCTCGGCGACGGTGATCTTGCCGCCCTCGACCTCGAACACCCGGCCGGAGACGTCCTTCGACTCGGCGCTCGCGAGCCAGACCACCAGCGGGGAGATGTTCTCCGGCGCCATCGCGTCGAAGCCCTCCTCCGGTGCGGCCATCGCCTCGGCCATCGCGCCGCCGGCGCCGACGGTCATCCGGGTGCGGGCGGCGGGGGCGATCGCGTTGACCGAGACGCCGTAGTTCTTCAGCTCGGCCGCGGCCTGGATGGTCATCTCCGCGATGCCGGCCTTGGCCGCCGCGTAGTTGCCCTGGCCGATGGAGCCCTGCAGGCCCGCACCCGAACTGGTGTTGATGATCCGCGCGTCCACCGGACGGCCTGCCTTGGACTCCGCGCGCCAGTAGGCGGCGGCGTGGCGCAGCGGGGCGAAGTGGCCCTTGAGGTGCACCCGGGTCACCGAGTCCCACTCCTGCTCGCTCATCCCGACCAGCATGCGGTCGCGCAGGAAGCCGGCGTTGTTGACCAGCACGTCGAGCCCACCGAACGTGTCGATCGCCGTCTTGACGAGGTTCTCCGCGCCCGCCCAGTCCGCGACGTCGTCACCGTTGACGACGGCCTGGCCGCCGGCCGCGATGATCTCCGCGACGACCTGCTCCGCCGGGCTCTCCCCGGTCGTGGAGCCGTCCGCGCCGGCGCCGATGTCGTTGACGACGACCTTCGCGCCCTCGGCCGCGAAGGCCAGCGCATGCGCCCGGCCGATGCCCCGGCCCGCACCCGTCACGATGACGACGCGGCCGTCCACCAATCCACTCACTTGTTCTCCTCTGTGTCTGCCGCCGCCAGGAAGGCGGGGCGCTCGCCGCCGCCGTGGACGGTCAGTGTCGAACCGCTGACGTAGGACGCCAACGGTGATGCCAGGAATGTCGCACAGTTTCCGATGTCCGCGGGCTGCGCCATCCGACCCAGCGGGACTGTCGCGCCGACCGCGGCGAGGCCGTCGGGTCCGCCGTAGTGCAGGTGAGACTGCTCGGTCTCGACCAGTCCGACGACCACCGAGTTGACCCGCACCCGCGGCGCCCACTCCACCGCCAGGCTCGTGGACAGGCTGTCGATGCCGGCCTTCGCGGCGCCGTAGGCCGCGGTGCCGGGCGACGGCCGGGCCCCGCTGACGCTCGAGATGTTGACGATCGACCCGCCCGTCTCCTGGCGCTGCATGACGGCGTTCGCGGTCTGCGCGACGAGCAGCGGCGAGAGCAGGTTCAGCTCCACGATCTTCGAGTGGAAGCGCGGGCTGGCGTCCGCGGCCAGCGCGAAGGGCGCACCGCCCGCGTTGTTGACGACTGTGTCCAGGCGCCCGTGGGTGGCGACGATCGAGTCGATCATCGCCTGCACCTGTTCGGGGTCGCGGACGTCGCAGGCGATGAACTCCGCCGTCCGTCCGTCCACCTCGACCGGCTCGTCGCCGGGCCGTCGCGCGCACGTCACCACGGTCGCGCCCGCCCCGAGGAAGGCGCGGCTGATGCCGGCACCGACCCCTCGCACACCGCCGGTGACCAGCACCACGTTGCCGTCCAGACCTAGATCCACCTGTACCTCCGCTGTCAGGGATTCTCTGCGGGCCGGGGGTGCATCCGTCCCCTCGGGACGAACTCCGGCCCGACCCGCAGGTGTGCTAACTTACCAAGCAATCGCTTGGTTTGGCGACCTACCTAAGGAATCACGATGGGAATCACTTCCAAATCCGACGGGTCCGGCATCACCACGGTCACCGTCGACTACCCGCCTGTGAACGCAATCCCCTCGAAGGGATGGTTCGAACTGGCCGACGCAATCCGCGAAGCCGGCCAGGACATGGACACCCACGTGGTGATCCTTCGGGCCGAGGGCCGCGGCTTCAACGCCGGCGTCGACATCAAGGAGATGCAGGCCACCGAGGGCCACGGCGCCCTGATCGACGCGAACCGCGGCTGCGCGGCCGCCTTCTCCGCGGTCTACGACTGCGAGGTTCCCGTCGTGGTGGCGGTCAACGGTTTCTGCGTCGGCGGCGGCGTCGGCCTGGTCGGCAACGCTGACGTCATCGTCGCGTCCGACGATGCGATCTTCGGCCTGCCGGAGGTCGACCGCGGCGCACTCGGTGCGGCCACGCACCTCGCCCGCCTGGTCCCCCAGCACATGATGCGCACGCTGTACTACACGGCCAAGAACGTCGACGCCCAGACCCTCAAGCACTTCGGGTCCGTCTACGACGTCGTCCCGCGCGAAGAGCTCGACGCCTGCGCACTGAAGATCGCCGGCGAGATCGCCGCCAAGGACACCCGGGTGATCCGGCGCGCCAAGGAAGCCATCAACCGCATCGACGTGATGGACGTGCACACCAGCTACCGGATCGAGCAGGGCTTCACGTTCGAGCTGAACCTGGCGGGCGTGGCGGACGAGCACCGCGACGAGTTCGTCGCGACGGGCAAGCCGAAGTCGAACAGCACCGCAGCCAAGGAAGAGGGCAAGTAATGGCCGAGAAGCGCAACAAGCGCCGCTCACTGGACGAGGCAGTCGCCGGCATCCAGAGCGGGATGACCGTCGGCATCGGCGGCTGGGGCTCACGGCGCAAGCCGATGGCGCTGGTCCGCGCGCTCCTGCGGAGCGACGTGAAGGACCTGACCGTCGTCGGGTACCTCGGCCCGGACCTCGGCCTGCTGATCTCCGCCGGCAAGGTCAAGCGCGCCTACTACGGCTTCGTGTCCCTGGACTCGGCACCGTTCTACGACCCCTGGTTCGCCCAGGCCCGCGTCGCGGGGACCATCGAGTCCCGCGAGATGGACGAGGGCATGGTCAAGGCCGGCCTGCAGGCCGCCGCCGCGCGCCTGCCGTTCCAGCCGATCCGCGCCGGCCTCGGCTCGGACGTGCAGACCGTCTGGGGCGACGAGCTCAAGACCGTCACGTCCCCGTACCCGGACGCGGACGGCCGCGTCGAGACCGTGCTGGCCATGCCCGCGCTGAACCTCGACGCCGCACTCGTGCACCTGGACCTGGCCGACGACCGCGGCAACGCCGCATACACCGGCGTGGACCCGTACTTCGACGACCTGTTCTGCCTCGCGGCCGAGCAGCGCATCCTCAGCGCGGAGAAGATCGTCTCCACCGAGGAGCTCGTCGCGGCCGTCCCGCGTCAGGCCCTGATCCTGAACCGCGCGATGGTCGACAGCGTGAGCGAGGCCCCCAACGGAGCCCACTTCACCTTCGCCGGCGACTACAAGCGCGACGAGAAGTTCCAGCGCCACTACGCCGAGTCCGCCAAGACCCCCGAGGCGTGGCAGGCATTCGCCGAGACCTACCTTTCCGGCAGCGAAGCCGACTACCAGGCCGCCGTGCGCAAGTTCGCAGAGGAGCAGAAGTCATGACCGAGGTAACCCGCGCGGAGTACTGCGCCATCGCCTGCGCCGACATGTTTGCCGATTCCGGCGAGATCTTTGCCTCCCCGATGGCGACGCTGCCGCTGATCGGCGCCCGCCTGGCGAAGCTCACCACCGAGCCGGACCTGCTCATCACCGACGGCGAGGCCCTGATCCTGGCCGACGCCCCGGCGATCGGCGCCACCGCGCCCATCGAGGGCTACATCCCGTTCTCGAAGGTGTTCGACGTGGTCGCGTCCGGCCGTCGCCACGTGGTGATGGGTGCCAACCAGCTCGACAAGCACGGCAACCAGAACCTCTCCGCGTTCGGCCCGCTGGACAAGCCGACCCGCCAGATGTTCGGCCTGCGCGGCGCGCCCGGCAACTCCATCAACCACGCCACCAGCTACTGGGTGGGCAAGCACTCCACCCGCGTGTTCACCGAGAAGGTCGACGTCGTGTGCGGCGTCGGCTACGACAAGGTGGACCCGGAGAACCCGGCGTTCCGCTTCCTGAAGAACTACCAGGTGGTCACGAACCTGGGCGTGTTCGACTACGCGGGCCCCGGCCAGACGATGCGCGCCGTGAGCCTGCACCCCGGCGTCACCGCCGAGGACGTCAAGGCCAACACCTCGTTCGAGGTCGCGGGCCTGGCCGAGGCCGGCGTCACCCGTGAGCCCAGCGAGGAGGAGCTGCGCCTGATCCGCGAGGTCCTGGACCCGCGCAGCCTGCGTGACCGCGAGGTCTCGCTGTGACCGGCCTGCTGAAGACGCCGTTCACCGAACTGGTCGGCATCGAGCACCCGATCGTGCAGACCGGCATGGGCTGGGTCTCCGGCCCGCGCCTGACCGCGGCCACCGCCAACGCCGGCGGCCTCGGCATCCTCGCCTCGGCGACGATGACCTACGAGGAGCTCGAGGTCGCGGTCCTCAAGACCAAGCAGCTGACGGACAAGCCGTTCGGCGTGAACATCCGCGCCGACGCGACGGACGCAATGCAGCGCATCGACCTGCTGATCCGCGAGAAGGTCAAGGTCGCCTCGTTCGCGTTGGCGCCCAAGAAGGAACTGATCGCCAAGCTCAAGGACAACGGCGTCGTCGTCATCCCGTCGATCGGTGCCGCCAAGCACGCCGTCAAGGTCGCCTCCTGGGGCGCCGACGCGGTGATCGTCCAGGGCGGCGAGGGCGGCGGTCACACCGGCGGTGTCGCGACGACGCTGCTGCTGCCGTCCGTGCTCGACGCGGTCGACATCCCGGTCGTCGCCGGCGGCGGTTTCTTCGACGGCCGCGGCCKGGCCGCGGCGCTCTCCTACGGCGCTGCCGGTGTCGCGATGGGCACCCGCTTCCTGCTGACCAGCGATTCGGCGGTGCCGGACTCCGTCAAGCAGGAGTACCTCAAGCGCAGCCTGACGGACACCACCGTGTCCGTGAAGGTCGACGGCATGCCGCACCGGGTGCTCAACACCGACCTGGTGAACAGCCTGGAGAAGTCCAGCTACGCCAAGGGCCTCGTCGCCGCCACCAAGAACGCGATGAAGTTCAAGGCGATGACGGGCATGAAGTGGTCGACGCTGGCCAAGGACGGCCTGGCGATGAAGAAGTCCGGCGACCGCACGTGGCAGCAGATCATCATGGCCGCCAACACCCCGATGCTGCTCAAGGCCGGACTGGTCGACGGCAATACCGAGGCGGGCGTGCTGGCGTCCGGCCAGGTGGTCGGCATGATCGACGACCTGCCGAGCTGCCAGGAACTGATCGACCGGATCATGACCGATGCCGTGGCACGGATCGACGCACTGGGCGCCCTGCGCGTCTGACGCGCCGGTCACCTCGCCGAAGGGCGCCGTCACCCGTTCACGCGGGTGCCGGCGCCCTTCCGCCGTCTCGGGGCACAACCGTCGGGCGTCAGCCCTGCCGGGCCTCGATCCGGGCCCGGACCTCGGGGCGCCGCAGCGGCGGAACCGTCGTCGGCGGCTGCTTCCGGGCCGGCAGGACCCCGAGCAGTCGCGTGGTGGTCGCGGTGACCTCCGCAACGGCCCGCTCGAACGGGTCCCGGGTGGCGTCGGTGAGCTTCTGGATCCCGCTCACCTTCCGGACGTACTGCCGTGCTGCCGCCTCGATCTCCTCCGCGGTGGCGGCCGGTTCGAGCCCGCGGAGTTCGGTGATGTTTCGGCACATGCCCCGACGATAGTCCCGGGCTCGGCCTCCGTGCGGGTCCCCACGGAGCCGTTTCGTCGGTCCCTCGTCGGGTACCCGCACGCGTTGTCCAATGGGGCGCAACGGCTCCGGTAGTCTCCGCCCTTGTGAAGCTTTCGTCAGACCGCCCCACTGAATCGAGCGGCCCGGGCCGGCCACGCGACCCGCAGGTGGACCTCGCGGTTCTGCAGGCAACGGTCGATCTGTTGGTCGAGTCCGGCTACCAGAAGACCACGATCCAGGCCATTGCACGGCGCGCGCAGGTGAGCGCGCCCGCGATCTACCGCCGCTGGGCGACGCGCGAGATGATCATCGAGGACGCCATCTTCCAGCTGCAGACCGGCGACGTGCCGCCTGCCACCGAGGATCTGCACGCCGACCTGCTCGCCTGGACCCGGCAGTTCCTCGACCGCACCGCCGACCCGGCCGCCCGGTCGGCCATCCCGGGACTGCTCTCGGCCTACCACCACCACGACGGCGTCCACGAGCGTCTGGTGCAGCGCGCCGAACTGCCCATCCGCACCGCTCTCGTCGCGCGGGTGCTCAAGGAAGTGCCGAACCCCGGCCCCGAGGCCGCCGCCACCGCCGAGACCGTCTTCGACCTGCTGGTCTCCACCACCATGATCCGCGGCGTCTCCCGCGGCTACGAGGACGCCGACGAGTGGTGCCGGCGGATCGCGGACGCGCTGTACGCGCTCATCCGCACCCTGTCCTGACCTACCCTCATACCACTGCAGGGCACCCGCATCGGCCTGAGCCGAACGCGGATGCCCTGCGGTGCAGCGGCGCGGTGGGTCAGCCCAGGCGCTCGATGATGGTGACGTTGGCCGTGCCGCCACCCTCGCAGATGGTCAGCAGGCCGTAGCGACCGCCGGTGCGCTCGAGCTCGTTGAGCAGGGTGGCCATCAGCTTGGTACCGGTCGCACCGAGCGGGTGGCCGAGCGCGATCGCGCCGCCGTTGACGTTGACCTTGGCCGGGTCTGCGCCGATCTCCTTGATCCAGGCGAGCACGACGGGCGCGAAGGCCTCGTTGATCTCGATCAGGTCGATGTCGTCGATGGTCAGGCCGGCCTTGGCGAGCGCGTGCTGGGTGGCCGGGATCGGCGCGCTGAGCATGAAGATCGGGTCGTCGCCGCGGGCACTCATGTGGTGGATCCGCGCGCGGGGCTTGAGGTTGTGCTTCTGCACGGCCTCCTCCGAGGCGAGCAGCAGCGCGCTGGCGCCGTCGGAGATCTGGCTGGCGACGGCCGCGGTGATGCGTCCGCCCTCGACCAGCACGTTCAGGCCGGCCATCTTCTCGAGGCTGGTCTCACGCGGGCCCTCGTCGGTGGTGAACTCACCGACCGGGACGATCTCCTTCTCGAAGCGGCCCTCGGCGATGGCCGCCTTGGCGCGCTCGTGGCTCTGCAGAGCCCACTTCTCGAGGTCCTCGCGGCTGACGTCCCACTTGTCGGCGATCATCTCGGCGCCGCGGAACTGCGACACCTCCTCGTTGCCGTAGCGCTCGGTCCAGCCCTTCGACTCGGCGGTGGGAGTGGTGAAACCGTACTGCTGGCCGACGATCATCGCGGCGGAGATCGGGATCTGGCTCATGTTCTGCACGCCGCCGGCGATGATGAGGTCGGCGGTGCCGGCCAGGATCGCCTGCGCACCGAACTGGATGGCCTGCTGGCTCGAGCCGCACTGGCGGTCGACGGTGACGCCGGGCACGTGCTGCGGCAGGCCCGCGGCCAGCCACGACATGCGCGCGATGTTGCCGGCCTGGCCACCGATCGCGTCGACGCAGCCGAAGATGACGTCGTCGACGTCCGACGGGTCGATGCCGGTGCGCTCGACGACGGCCTTGATGACGTGCGCACCCAGGTCGATCGGATGAACGGGAGCCAGGCTGCCGTTCTTCTTGCCGATCGGGGTACGGATGGCGTCGACGATGTATGCCTCGGGCATGGGAAACTCCTACGGTTCGGGTCGAGAGTTAAGAAGCCGGTCGTGACTGGGGGCTGGCGAGCCCGTCGAGCACGATCGCCAGGTACTGCTTGGCAACGGTTTCGGCGGTCATCGGCCCACCCGGCCGATACCAGCGGACCGCCACCCACACGGTGTCGCGCATGAAGCGGTAGACCAGTTCGACGTCGATGTCGGGACGGAAGCTGCCGTCCTCGATGCCGGACTCGAGCACCGAGACCCACAGGCCGCGGAACTCCCGGTTGCGCTCGGTGATGTAGTCGAACCGCTCGCTGCCGAGGAGGTGCTTGGCCTCGTCCTGGTAGATCGCCACCGCGGCGTGCGACTGGTCGATGGAGTCGAACGACGCGACCACCAGCGCCTCGAGGGTTGCCCGGGCGCCGAGTCCGGCGTCCACGATCGCGCGGTATCGGCCGAACAGGTCGTCGAGGAAGTGCTTGAGGATCTCGTCGACCATCGACTCCTTCGAGTCGAAGTGGTGGTAGAGACTGCCGGAGAGAATTCCGGCGGCATCGGCGATGTCGCGGACGGTGGTCGCGCGCATCCCACGTTCGGCGAACAGCGAGGCCGCCAGCTCGAGCAGCTCGGCTCTACGGCCGGACTTGCTGGCAGGCTCTTCGGCGGCACGGGGCGGAGGGGTCACCACTACATCGTAGCAACCAAGCGCTTGTTAGGGTATCGGCATGTCTGAAAACTCCACATGCGCCGTCGTGACCGGTGGCTCGGGCGGGATCGGGGTCGAGATCAGCAGGCTCCTGGCCGCGCGCGGACTGCCGGTTGCCGTGACCTACCACTCCAACGCCGACCGCGCCGCCGCCCTGGTCGAGGAGATCACCGCGGCGGGCGGGCGGGCCCACGCCGCCCGCGTCGACCTGGCCGACACCGACCGGGTCGCGACCTGGGCGCAGCAGCTCTGCACCGAGTTCGGCGAGCCGTCGGTGCTGGTGCACGCGGCCGGGCCGCACATCCCGATGGTGCACCTGTCGAAGGTCTCCCCCGCCACCTACTCCGAACACCTGGGCGCCGAGGCAACCGCCTTCTTCGCGCTGGTGCACGCGTTCCTGCCGGCCCTGCGCCGCACCGCGGGCTCGGTGGTCGCGGTGACGACGGCGGCCACCGACCGGTACCCGGTCCGCGACGGCCTGTCCGCGGGCACCAAGGGCGCGGTCGAGGCGCTGGTGCGCGGCTTCGCCGCCGAGGAGGGCCGGTTCGGCGTGCGCTTCAACGCCGTCGGCCCCGGCATGCTCACCGACGGGATGGCCGAGCGACTGATGGGCGGCGGCGACCTCGACGAGCACGCCCAGGCCGCCGCAATGAGCCGCATCCCGTTGGGCCGCTTCGGTTCCGCCGCCGACATCGCCGAGGCCGTCTGCTTCCTGGCGAGCGACAAGGCCGGTTTCGTCACCGGCCAGAAGCTGAACGTCGACGGCGGCTACACGGTCTAGCCGTCCTCGCCACCCCACCCCCCCGAACGACCGAATGCGACATTCGTTCAGTATCGCGATGGTCGCGGCGATCTCCCACACCTCTGCGGCGCGGCCGAAGGCCTCGCCCTCGGCCAGCTTGTCGAGCAGCTCCTCGCTGGTGACCTTCGCCAGGAAGGCGTGCCGGGCGATGGACGGCGCGACGGCGTTGATGCGGACGCCGTACTCGGCGGCCTCGATCGCGCTGCAGCGGGTCAGCGCCATGACGCCGGCCTTGGCCGCGGCGTAGTGCGCCTGCGAGTGCTGCGCGCGCCAGCCGAGCACCGACGCGTTGTTCACCAGGACGCCGTTGTGCTCGACGCTCTTGAAGTAGCGCAGCGCCGCGCGGGTGGCGCGGAAGGTGCTGGTGAGGGTGATGTCGAGGACGCGGTCCCACTGCTCGTCGGTCATGTCGACGACCGGGGTCTCGCCGCCGAGGCCGGCGTTGTTGACCAGGACGTCGATCCGGCCCAGCTGCTCGGCGGCGGAGGCGATCAGCGCGTCGACCTGCTCGGTGCTCGAGACGTCGCAGACGAACGAGGTGACCTGCTGGCCCGGGAACTCCGCGGCGAGCTTGTCGACGGTCTCGCCGAGACGGCGCTCGTGGAAGTCCGAGACCAGGACGTCGGCGCCCTCGAGCAGTGCGCGGCGGGCGGTGGCGAAGCCGATGCCGGTGCCCGCGGCCGCCGTCACGACGACCTTCTTGCCCTTGAGCAGGTTGTGGCCCTCGATCTCGACGGGTGCGGTGGCCAGGGGGGACTTGAACGACGCGGTCACGGGCGAGCCTCTCGGGGAAGTCCGAGCACGCGCTCGGCAATGATGTTTCGTTGGATTTCGTTGGAGCCGCCGTAGATGGTGTCGGCGCGGCTGAACAGGAACAGGCGCTGCTGGTCGCTGAGGTCGGCATCCTCGCCGAACGCACCGTCGCCGGCGAGCAGCGACGACGCCCCCGCGACCTCCATCGCGAGTTCGCCGAGTCCGCGGTGCCAGTTGGCCCACAGCAGCTTCGCCACGGAGGCCTCGCCGCCGTTGCCGGTGGCGTCGACCGAGGACAGCGTGCGCATGGCGTGCGCCCGCATCACCTGCAGGCCCACCCAGGCGCGGGTCAGCTTGTCCTTGATGACGGGGTCGGACGCGGCGCCGTTGCGCTCGGCGAGCTCGACGATCTCGGACAGTTCGCGGGCGAAGCCCACCTGCTGGCCGAGGGTGGAGATGCCGCGCTCGAAGGTGAGCGTGCCCATCGCGACCGACCAGCCCTGGCCGACCTCGCCGACCACCAGGTCGGCGTCGGTGCGGGCGTCGTCGAAGAAGACCTCGTTGAACTCGGAGGTGCCGGTGAGCTGGACGATCGGGCGGACCTCGATGCCCGGCTGGTCCATCGGCACCAGCAGGTAGGACAGGCCCTTGTGGCGCTGCGAGCCCGGCTCGGTGCGCGCGACGACGAAGCACCACTGCGACAGGTGCGCCAGCGACGTCCACACCTTCTGGCCGTTGATCCGCCACTGGTCGCCGTCCAGGCGCGCCGAGGTGGTGACGGCGGCGAGGTCGGAGCCGGCGCCGGGCTCCGAGTAGCCCTGGCACCACAGCTCGCTGACGTTGTTGATGCCGGGCAGGAAGCGGCGCTTCTGCTCCTCCGTGCCGAACGCGATCAGCGTCGGGCCGAGCAGCTCCTCGCCGAGGTGGCTCACCCGCGCGGGCGCCCCGGACCGGGCGTACTCCTCGTGGAAGATGACCTGCTGGCTCAGCGTGGCCTCTTTGCCGCCGTACTCCTTGGGCCAGCCGAGGCAGGTCCACCCGGCGGCCGCGAGATGGCGGTCCCAGGCAAGTCTCTCCTCGAAGGCCTCGTGCTCACGGCCGGGTCCACCCTTGCCGCGCAGCGCGGCAAACTCGCCGGTGAGGTTGTCGGCCAGCCACTCGCGAACGGTGGCGGCGAACTGGTCGTCGTCTTTGGCTGTGTCCAGCCCCTGGCTTACATCCACACCGGTAGAGTAACCTACCAAGCACTTGCTTTGTAGAGGAGTCCGAGGAGTCCAGTGACCAGTGAAGTGAATACGACCCCCGCGGCGCTCGCGCGGGCCGCACGCGAGTTCGGTGACGCCGAGGCCATTGCCGACGGCGAGGTCCGGATCAGCTATGCGGACCTCCTCGACCGCGTCCGCACCACCGCCCGCGCGCTGATTGCCCGTGGCATCGAGCCCGGCGACCGCATCGCGGTGTGGGCCCCGAACACCTATCACTGGGTGGTCGCGGCGCTCGGCGCCCAGTACGCCGGCGCGGTGATCGTCCCGATCAACACCCGGTACACCGGCAGCGAGGCGCTCGACCTGGTGATCCGCACCCAGGCCAAGGCCCTGTTCGTCGTCGGGCCGTTCCTCAAGGCCGACCGCTACGCCGACCTGGTCCGGGCGGCCGCACCGGGCGACCTCGACCACCTGCACACGGTGGTCCGGATCCCGTTCGACGACGCGCCGTCCGCCGACGGGGTGATCGAGTGGACCGCTCTCGACGCGCTGGCCGAGTCGGTCGCCCCCGAGCGGGCCGACGCCCGCGCGCAGGCGGTGGGCCCGGACGACCTCGCGGACATCCTGTTCACGTCCGGCACCACCGGCAAGAGCAAGGGCGTGATGACCGCGCACCGGCAGACGATCGGCGTGGCGCGGGACTGGGCCGCCTGCGCGGAGGTCACCTCCGCCGACCGCTACCTGATCATCAACCCGTTCTTCCACACCTTCGGCTACAAGGCCGGGTTCCTGGTGTGCCTGCTGCACGGTGCCACCATCGTGCCGATGGCCCTGTTCGACGTGCCCACCGTGATGGCGACCATCGCGGCCGAGCGGATTTCGATCGTGCCCGGCGCGCCGACCATCCACCAGTCGATCCTCGACCTGCCGACCCGCGACGACTACGACCTGTCGAGCCTGCGGATCGCCATCACCGGCGCCGCCGCCGTCCCGGTCACCCTCGTCGAGCGCCTGCAGTCCGAGCTCAGCTACAAGGCGGTGCTCACCGCGTACGGGCAGACCGAGGCCGTCGTGGCCACCATGTGCCGCACCGACGACGACCCGGTCACCGTCTCGACCAGCTCCGGCCGTGCGGTACCCGGGATGGAGGTCCGGATCGGCGATCAGGGCGAGATCCTGGTCCGCGGCGAGAACGTGATGCTCGGTTACCTCGACGACCCCGAGGCCACCGCGAAGACCATCGACGCCGACGGCTGGCTGCACACCGGCGACGTCGGCACCCTCGACGACCGCGGGTACCTCGACATCACCGACCGGCTCAAGGACATGTACATCTCGGGCGGGTTCAACGTCTATCCCGCCGAGATCGAGAACACGCTGGCCCGGATCGACGCCCTCGCGGAGTCCGCCGTGATCGGCATCCCCGACGAGCGGATGGGCGAGGTCGGGCTCGCATACGTCGTGGCCAAGCCCGGACACACCCTCGACGAGGCGGAGGTGCTGGCCTTCTGCAAGGAGCACCTCGCGAACTTCAAGGTCCCGCGCAGCGTCAAGATCGTGAACTCGTTGCCGCGCAACCCCTCCGGCAAGGTGCTCAAGAACGACCTGCGCGAGGGCAAGGCATGACCACGCCCGACGCGGGCACCCCGGTCCCCGACGAGGGCGAGGTCGTCACCTACGAGGTCCGGGGCAAGGTCGCGGTCGTCACGATGAACCGGCCGAAGTTCCGCAACGCGCAGAACTCCGTGATGACCTATGCCCTCGACGCCGCCTTCCAGCGCGCCGTCGAGGACCCCGAGGTGAGCGCGATCGTGCTGGCCGGCAACGGCGAGCACTTCAGCGCCGGGCACGACATCGGCACCGTCGGCCGCGACCACCACGTGTCCTACGACAACAAGGCCGTCATGTGGTGGGACCACGTCGACCGCGAGGGCGGCGACCAGCGGTTCGCCCGCGAGATGGAGGTCTACCTCGGGATGTGCCGGCGGTGGCGCGAGCTGCCGAAGCCGACCATCGCCATGGTGCAGGGGGCCTGCATCGCGGGCGGGCTGATGCTGTCCTGGGTGTGCGACCTCATCGTCGCCTCCGACGACGCATTCTTCGCGGACCCCGTTGTCCGGATGGGCATTCCGGGCGTCGAGTACTTCGCGCACCCGTGGGTGCTCGGGGTGCGCGGGGCCAAGGAGATCCTGTTCACCGGCGACCGCTTCACCGCGCAGCGCGCCTACGAGTGGGGCATGGTCAGCCGGGTGGTGCCGCGGGAGGACCTCGAGTCGACCGCGATGGACCTGGCCGACCGGATCGCGACCATGCCGCAGTTCGGACTCGCACTGACCAAGAAGGCCGTCAACCAGTGCGAGGACCTGATGGGCGTGCGGGCCGGCATGGACTCGGTGTTCGGTCTGCACCACTTCGCGCACGCACACAACGCCGAAATCGGCTCCGGCCCTCTGGGCGGTCTGGACGCCAAATCGATGAAGAAGGCTGGAGAAAACTAGTGGATCTCGACTTCGACGACGCCACAGTCGCATTCCGCGACGAGGTGCGCACGTTCCTCAAGGAGAACGTCCCCGCGACGCCGCTGCCGCACATGGACACGGCCGAGGGCTTCGAGGCGCACCGGCAGTGGGAAGCCACCCTCGCCGACGCCCGCCTGTCCGTGGTGTCCTGGCCGGCCGAGTACGGCGGCCGTGACGCCACCCTCGAGCAGTGGGTCATCTTCGAGGAGGAGTACTACCGCTCCGGTGCACCCGGACGGGTGAGCCAGAACGGGATCTTCCTGTTGGCCCCCACGCTCTTCGAGCATGCCAAGCCCGAGCAGCTGGCGCGGATCATGCCGCGGATGGCCCGCGCCGACGACATCTGGGCGCAGGCCTGGTCCGAGCCCGAGTCCGGCTCCGACCTCGCCAGCCTGCGCGCCACCGCCACCAAGGTCGACGGCGGCTGGCTGCTCAACGGCCAGAAGACCTGGAGCTCGCGCGCCGCCTTCGCGGACTGGGGATTCGGTCTGTTCCGCTCCGATCCGGAGGCCCAGCGGCACAAGGGCATCACGTACTACATGTTCGACCTGCGGTCGAAGGGCGTCACCGTGCGTCCGATCGACCAGCTGGACGGCCTGCCCGGCTTCGCCGAGGTGTTCCTCGAGGACGTCTTCGTGCCCGACGACCCGGCCAACCCCGCCGAGTCCGGCGTGATCGGCGCCGTCAACGAGGGCTGGCGCGTCGCGATGAGCACGGCCAGCAACGAGCGGGGCCTGTCGCTGCGCAGCCCGGGCCGCTTCCTCGCCGCCACCGACCGTCTCCTCGCGCTGTGGAAGCGCAACGGCGACCCCACGGACACCGCGCTGCGCAACCGCGTGGCCGATGCCTGGATCGGTGCCCGCGCATACGAACTGAGCACCTGGGGCACCGTGACCCGGCTCGCCGACGGCGGCCAGCTCGGCGCGGAGTCCTCGATCAACAAGGTGTTCTGGTCCGAGTGGGACGTTGCGACCCACGAGACCGCGCTGGACCTGCTGGGCCCGGAGTCGGAGCTGCTCGACTCGTGGATGGACGGCTACCTGTTCTCCCTCTCCGGACCGATCTACGCCGGCACCAACGAGATCCAGAAGAACGTCATCGCTGAGCGCCTGCTCGGCCTACCGAAGGCAGACCGTTGAGATTCGCACTCGATTCCTCGCACACCGATTTCGCGGCGAGCATCGACTCGCTGCTGACCAAGTCCGACCTGCCGGCCGTCATCCGGTCCTGGAACGCCGGTGA
Source organism: Rhodococcus sp. P4_C10 (assembly GCF_056402135.1). Lineage (NCBI taxonomy): Bacteria > Bacillati > Actinomycetota > Actinomycetes > Mycobacteriales > Nocardiaceae > Rhodococcus > Rhodococcus sp. P4_C10. The sequence goes on from NZ_JBFUHZ010000008.1 coordinate 16,317, forward strand.
CACCGCGCCCGGCCTGAAGGTCTGGCAGCGGCTCGCCGAGACCGGCCTCAATGCGCTGACCATCCCGGAGGAGCACGACGGCATCGGCGCCGACGCCATCGACCTGGTGGTCGCCGTCGAGCAGCTGGGCAGGCACGCGGTGCCCGGCCCGGTCGCCGAGACGCTGGCAGTCGCCCCGGCACTGCTGGCCGGCGTTGCGCCCGAGCGGCTCTCGGCCCTCGCCGAGGGTGCACTGGCCACCGTTGCCGCCCCGCCGCGGGTGCCGTTCGCGGTGGACGCGAACGTCGCCGACCTCGTGCTGCTGGTCGAGGGCGAGACCGTCTCCCTCGCCGCCGCCGGCGAGTCGAAGGTGTCCGTCGACCAGGCCCGCAAGCTGTACGCCGTCACGGCCACCGAGTCGCTGGGCAGCACAGACACCGAGCACGCCTTCGACCTGGGCGCGCTGGCCACCGCCGCGCAGCTGCTCGGCCTCGGCTCGACCATGCTCGAGATCACCACCGAGTACGCCAAGGCCCGCAAGCAGTTCGGCAAGGCGATCGGCAGCCAGCAGTCCATCAAGCACCACCTCGCCGGTGTCGCGGTGAAGCTGGAGATGGCCCGGCCGCTGCTGCTCGGCGCCGCAATGGCGGTACGCGACGGCTCCGCCGACGCCCGTCGGGACGTCGCCGCCGCGAAGGTCGCCTGCGGTGACGCGGCGTACCACGCCTCCCGGATCGCCCTGCAGGTGCACGGCGCGATCGGCTACACCCAGGAACACGACCTGTCGTTGTGGCTGACCAAGACCCGGGCCCTGCTCACCACCTGGGGCACCCCGTCTCTGCACCGCGCTCGTGTGATGGACGCGCTGTGAGCGCCGTCGCGGCCGTCGGTGCGTTCACCGACGAGCAGCTCGAGCTGCGAAAGACGGTCAAGGCACTGCTGGCCAAGCACGCCGACCCCGGCGCGGTGCGCCGGGCGACGGAGTCCGAGAACGGCTACGACGCCGCGCTCTGGGACCTGCTGTGCCAGCAGGTCGGGGTCGCCGCGCTGGCGATCCCCGAGGAGTTCGGCGGCATCGGTGCGAGCGCGGTCGAGTCCCACCTGGTGCTCGAGGAGCTCGGCCGCACCCTGGCCCCGACGCCGATGCTCGGCTCGGTCGTCCTTGCCGCACAGGCGATCCTGGCCAGCGGTGACACCGACGCCTGCGAGCGGCTGCTGCCCGGCATCGCCGAGGGAACCTCCGTCGCGGCGCTGTGCTGGACCGACGAGTCGGGCTCCTGGGACACCACCGGGGCCGGCGTCACCGCGACTGCGTCCGGTGCGGGTTTCGAGCTCACCGGCAGCAGCCACTTCGTGCTCGACGGTTCCTACGCGGACGTGCTCGTCGTCGCGGCCACCGTCGACGGCGCGGTCGCGCTCTTCGAGGTGGACCCGGCACAGGACGCGGTGAGCCGCCGCCGGGTACCGACGATGGACACCACCCGCACCCTCGCCGTGGTCGAGTTCGCCGGGGCCACCGCGCGCCTGCTCACCGCCGACGGCGCGAACGCCCTCGAGCGGGTCCGTGAGATCGCCTGCGTCGCACTGTCCGCCGAGCAGGTGGGCGCCGCCGCACAGTCGCTCGAGCTCACCGTCGAGTACACCAAGTCACGGGTGCAGTTCGGCCGGCCGATCGGCAGCTTCCAGGCCCTCAAGCACCGCATGGCCGACCTGTACTTCCAGGTCGAGACGGCCCGGTCCGCCTCCTACGGCGCGGTGCGCTCGCTCGCCGACGGGGCGCCGAGCACCGGCGCCGACGCGGCCGTCGCCAAGGTGTACTGCTCGGAGGCCCTGCAGGCGGTGGCCGCGGACAGCATCCAGTTGCACGGCGGCATCGCGATCACCTGGGAGCACGACGCACAGATGTACTTCAAGCGCGCGCACGGCAGCGCCCAGCTCTTCGGGCAGCCGCGCACCTACCTGAAGCAGATGCAGTCGGCCGCGGGCCTGCCCGCCTGATCCCGTTCCGCTGAACACAGAAGGCCGGCCCGGACACTCCGGGCCGGCCTTCTGCGTGCCGGGACCGGAATCGGCTGAAGTCGCAGCTGTGGGCATTCGCGTGTGAGAAGCTGCGCGAGTGACCCTCCGATCCCTCGAAGAGCTCGGTGCACTCGACGAGCTGCGGCAGCTCAAGTACCGGTACTTCCGCACGTTGGATCTGAAACGGTGGGACGAGTTCGCGGACACCCTGTCGGAGAACGTCGTCGCGCACTACGGCACCCACGCGCTCGCCGAACCGCTGGTCTTCGAGGGCCGGGACGCCCTCACCGGATTCATGCGGGACGCGCTCGGTCCGGCGGTCACGACAGTGCACGTCGCCAACCACCCCGAGATCTCGGTGGACGGCCCCGACGCGACCGGCTCGTGGGCATTCGAGGACACGGTGATCGTGCCCGGCGCGAACAGCCTGATCCGCGGCGCCGGCTACTACGCCGACCGGTACCACCGCGACGACGACGGGCACTGGCGAATCGCCGAGACGTCGTACCAACGCATCTACGAGTCGCTCGTCTCCCTCGACGACCTCCCGAGCTTCACGCTCCTCTCGCACATGTGGGCCACTCCCCCGGCCGCGGGCGCCTGACCGCACGACCCGGCAGGCGAACGGCATGTCCTGACCCCACCGCCGGTGGTAGAACAGGTTGCACAACGGAGGGAGTCCCGGTGAACACGAACTGCGGGCGGGTCGCGTCATGACCTCCCACGAGATCCTCGGCCGGCAGGTCCAGATCCCGGTCGAGGTCCGCCAGGCGTCCGCCTTCATGGCGATGTACTCCGTGCCGACCCGGGCGGCACAGTCCCTGATCGGGTACTCCGGGCTCGAGGTCCTGCAGTACCGGCCCGGCCACGGCATCTGCGCGCTGGTCTTCGTCGACTACGTGGACGGGGACCTCGGCCCGTACAACGAGTTCGGCGTGGCGTTCATGGTCCGCGACCACCGGGTCCGCGGCGGCTCGGTGACGCAGGACCTCAAGGCCCTGGCGACGGGCAGGGCGGGCACCCTCATCCACCAGCTCCCTGTCGACGGGGAGTTCACCATGGCCGCCGGCCGCGGCATCTGGGGGTTCCCCAAGGTGCTCGCCGACTTCGACGCCGACCACACCGGCAAGGTCAAGCGCGCCGCGGTCAGCCAGGACGGCAGGCTGATCGCCGGGCTGACCGTCAAACCGGGTGTGCCGCTGCCGGGTTCCGGGACCAACACCTCGTTGGAGGCGTACACACACCTCGACGGCGTCACCCGACACACCGCGTGGGACATGAACCCGAGCGGCGCCCGGTCCAGGATCGGCGGCGCGGAACTGCATCTGGGCAGCCACCCGATCGCCGACGAACTGCGAACGCTCGGCCTGCCGCGGCGGGCCATGATGACCTCGTCCATGCCCGACCTGAAGATGACGTTCGGGGACGCCCGGACGGTGTGACGAATCGGGACCCTGCGCCCCGTCAGGACTCGAGGATGGTCTTCGCCTTCTCCAGATTGCCCCGGACATCGTGCGTGTAGAGCCTCTGCACGATGGGATCGGCGAACTTGAACAGGCCTGTGCCTGCCTCGGCCTCCTGCAGGAAGGTCACCCGAGTGCCGTCGCCGTCACTGTCGAAGTCCAACTCCCGGGTGTAGCCGATTCTCGACTCCTTGGAACGCCACTGAAGTCGCTTGTTGGGCTCGTACGTGGTGAGTTCCTCCGTCGCCTCGAGGCGGAGGCCTGCAACCTTGGCAGAAAACTCTGTCACAGAACCGACTTCATCGGCGGTGCCCGAGATCACTTTGTAGTCGATGACGTTGCTGTTCCACGCCGTCCCGTTCTCGGGGTTCGAGAGGTAGGCGAACACCTCCGCCAGCGGCCGTTCGATGACGATCGATTCTTCGGTCTTCAGTGTCTTGGGCATGATCAGTGATCCTTGCCTTGCCTTGTCGTGCTCTGCTGCTTGCTGCGCTTGCACGGGTCGCGCGCGACGGTCCGCGCAGCCACCCACCCGGAGCCCGGCCAGTTTCATCCCCCGAACAGTCGGCACAGCACGACTGGTTCGCCGCTACCCCACCTCGTCCGGCGATCGCTGGCGAGTTCCTCACCTCGAACTTCGTTCAGCACCGTCAATCCTAGACGGATCGACGGCCCGGCAGAAGGTCGTCAGCCCTTGCCATCCGGCGCCGATTCGTGTGTGCTGTCTCACTGGACGCTTGACCAGTTCGGCGCTCCTCCTGCCTCCGAAAGGAATCCGTGGTGACGATCAGTCGACGCAGCGTGCTCGCCGGGGCGGCGGCCGCACCAGCGCTCACAGCCCTGAGCGCGGGTCACGCCGCCGCAGCTCAACAAGGCCCGGCCGAGCGGGCGCGCACGACGCCTGCCGCCGGCGGCTTCCGCGTCGGCGTCGGACTTTCCGACGTCACCGGCCCCATCGCCGAGAACGGCATGATGGGCTACTCCGAGTTCTCCCAGCGCGCCGAGGGCCTGCACCAGCGCACCCGGGTGCGCGCGTACGTTTTCGCCGACGCCCAGGACAACCGGGTGGTCTACGCCTGCACCGACACCTGCATGATCTTCCAGTCCGTGCACGACGCCGTACTGGCCCGGCTCGCGGAGCGCTACGGCGACCGCTACACCGAGCGCAACGTCATGCTCACCGCCGTGCACTCGCACGCCGCCTGCGGCGGTACGAGTCACGACTACGCCTACAGCCTGGCCACCCTCGGGTTCCAGCCGCTGGCCTTCCGGGCCGAGGTCGACGGCATCGTCGAGGCCGTCGCCGCCGCGCACGAGAACCTCGCCCCGGGCGCACTCGCGTACGGCCGCAGCACGCTCGCCGACGCCTCGGTCAACCGCTCCCGTGCCGCGTTCGACCGGAACCCGCAGGCGGACAAGGACTACTACCCACTGGGCATCGACACCGCGATGCGGGTGCTCCGAATCAGTCAGGCCGACACCAACGTCGGCGGCATCGCCTGGTTCCCCACCCACTGCGCGTCGCTGACAAACGAGAACCTGCTCATCTCCGGCGACAACAAGGGTGCAGCCGCCTACTTCTGGGAGCACGACGTCGCCGGCGTCGACTACCTCGCCGGCGCCCCGGAGTTCGTCGCCTGCTTCCCGCAGACCAATGCCGGAGACATGTCCCCGAACCTCGACCTCGAGCCCGGACACGGTCCGACCGACGACGAGTTCGAGAATGCCCGGATCATCGGCGAGCGCCAGCTGGCGGCGGCGCGCACCGCCTTCCGCGACGCGGCACCCCTGTCGAAGCTCGCCGTGGACAGCCGGATGATGTACCTGGACATGGCCGCTCAGCGCGTCGACGGCCGGTTCACCCCGGACGGCACCCCGCAGAGCACCTCCCCCGCCTGCATCGGCGCAGCCATGGCCGCCGGCAGCACCGAGGACGGCCCGGCCATCCCGATCTTCCCCGAGGGCACCCGTAACCCGATCATCGACGCGTTCGGCGGCACCGACATGCCGACCCCGCAGTGGCTCGCGGACGCGCAGGCACCGAAGCTGGTGGTGGTCCCGGTCGGGCTGCTGCCCCCGGACGGCTGGGTCCCGCATGTGCTCAAGATCCAGATCATCCGGATCGGCGACCTCTACGTGGTCGGCGGACCGGCCGAGTACACCATCGTCTCGGGGCTGCGGATCCGCCGGACGGTCGCCGAGGAACTCGGGGTCCCGCTGGAGAACGTGATCTTCCAGGGCTACGCCAACTCCTACTCGAGCTACTGCACCACCCCGGAGGAGTACGACTCCCAGCAGTACGAGGGCGGCTCCACGCTGTTCGGCCGGTACACGCTGCCGGCCTACCAGCAGGGCTACGCCGCGCTCGCGGCCGCGCTGCGCACCGGCGCCCAGGTACCGCGCGGACCCGCTCCCCGCGACCTCTCGGCGGTCCAGCCCGGTGCCGTGCAGTACGTCGACCTCGACGAGCCGGTAGCCGGTCACGCCTACGGTGACGTGCTGGTGCCGCCCGCCGCGCACGCGGCGCCCGGCACCGAGGTGGCCGTCGAGTTCGTCACCGGGCACCCGAAGAACAACCAGCGCCGCAACGGCACCTTCCTCGAGATCCAGCGGCGCGAGGGTGCGGACTGGGTGCGGGTGGCCGACGACGGTTCCTGGTCCACCAAGTACCGCTGGCGCCGCGAGGGCCAGCACGGCTCGGTCGCCCGGATCACCTGGGACGTCCCGGCCGACACGGAGGCGGGCACCTACCGGGTCCAGCTCTTCGGCGACCAGAAGGACCGATCCGGGACGGTGTCGTCGTTCAGCGGTGTCTCCGGCGAGTTCACCGTCGGGTAGGCCTCGTCCTCGGGGCACCGTCGGCGGCAGGATGACGCCCGCGGGTGCCCCGCGAATCCCGAAGGGCCCCTGCATCGCAGAAGACGAACGTGTCGTTGACGAACCTCTCGGCCTGACCGGAGAAGGCGACGCCGGTGGCGGTGCCACTGCCGAGGATCCGGTGCAGCACCGTGCCCTCCGCCACCGTGACGGTCCCGACCCCCGCGGCCGGACGGTTGATCGTCATGTTGGCGTTCGTGGTGACCACGTTGCGGCCCTGGCTGTCCCGGGTCCACAGCTTGTAGACGATGCCGGGATTCGGGACGCGCACCGCATCCGGCAGCAGCGACGGCGTCAACTGCGCGGTCGCCGTGGTCGGCGCGATGGTGCCGCCCGCCGAGGCGGACGCCTGGCGCCCGATCGCGTCGGGTGCGCCGAGGTCAAGCGCGATGTCGGTGACCTCCGACCGATATCCGAGGCCCGACTTGTACTCGGACAGAACCGTGTTCGTGTCCAACTGGGAGAGCATGTAGATGTTCTCGGCCATCACCTCGCCCAGTCGCGGTGAGCTGACGGCCCGCGGGGGCTCGACGGACAGCGCGGCCTCGGAGAGGTGGAACGACCCGATCTCGGTGTCGTTCACGCTCGCCCCCTCGCAGGTCGAGGTCTCGACGAGCATCGTGGGCAGCGCAGCGAGAGCGAAACCCTCCGGGAGCACCGCCCTGGCGCGGCCGGCCTGCTCCGGGTTCAGGGGGATGGTGACGCCCAGGTTGGCGCACGAACGGGCCTGCACCACCCCCGAATGCACCGCGCCCGCTGCCGGTTGGGCGGCAGCGGGCGCGGTCAGCGCGACGGAAGTTGCGAGCGCCCCGATCACCGCCTGCGCCAAGATCACTCGATGTCTCATGGCGCGCGGCTCGTGCACTGAAGTGTCCGTCCTTCTGGTGTGAGGACACCTTCCTCGGTAGATCTCCTAGAGCCAGGTGTCCTCTGTTGTCGTGGTCAGGAATGCCTCGAGATCGTCACGCCACGGCGCAGGCACCGTCTTGTCCGGCTCGATTCCGGTGTACTGCCCACGATAGAACAGCAGCGGCCGCTCGGTCTTGATCTCACTCATCGAATGCACCCGACCGAACACCACGAAGTGGTCGCCGCCGTCGTGCACGGTCTCCACGGTGCAGTCGATGTGAGCCAACGACTTGTCGATGATCGGCGACCCGAGAGGTGAAGCCGTCCAGTCGATCCCTGCGAACTTGTCCGGTTCACGCGAGCCGAAGCGTGCGCACACCGACTGCTGCTCCTCGGCGAGGACGTTGACGCAGAACTTGCCACTGCGTTCGATCGCCGCCCAGGAACGCGAACCCTTGGTCGGGCAGAACAGCACCAGCGGCGGATCCAGTGACAACGCCGCGAAGGACTGGCAGGCGAACCCCACGGATTCGCCCTCGTCCATCGTGGTGATGATCGTGACGCCGGTGCAGAACTGGCCGAGCACCGTGCGGAACTGCCGCGGATCGATCTCCGCGGCAGTCCCGGGCGCCACCTCGGGGGAACCCATCTACTTCATTCCCACCGTGAAGTCGTGACCCCACAGGCTCACTGCCGTGCTCTCCCGCGCAATCCAGGAGTCGTCTTCGACTTCGCGTCCTTCGCAACCGAATTCGATGTCGAACCCGCCCGGGGTCTTCATGTAGAAGGACAGCATCAGGTCGTTGACGTGCCGGCCGAGGCTGGCGGACATCTTGACCTTCTTGCGCATTGCCCGGTCCAGGCAGAGTCCGACGTCGTCGGAGTTCTCCACCTCCACCATGAGGTGCACGATGCCGGTCGGGTTCGGCATCGGCAGGAACGCCAGGCTGTGGTGCCGGGGGTTGCAGCCGAGGAAGCGCAGCCAGGCAGGCTCCCCGTCCGCGGGCCGGCCCACCATCTGCGGAGGCAGTCGCATCGAGTCGCGCAGCTTGAAGCCGAGCACGTCACGGTAGAACCGCAGCGACGCGTCGTCGTCGTTGGTCGTGAGCACGACGTGCCCGAGACCCTGCTCGCCGGTGACGAACTTGTGGCCGTACGGACTGACGATCCGACGGTGCTCGAGCGCCGCGCCGTGGAACACCTCGAGCGTGTTGCCGGAGGTGTCCTCGAACGCGATCATCTCGACGACGCGACGGTCCTGCAACTGGTCGGCGGTGCCCTCCTTGAAGGGCACCCCCGCCCCGGACAGCCGGTCCCGGATGTCCTGCAGCTCAGCGGCGTTGGCGGTCTCCCAGCCGGAGACCTGCAGGCGGTCCTTCTCGCCCGGCACGATCACCAGTCGAGCCGGGAAGTCGTCCATCCGCAGGTACAGGGCGTCCGGGTTGGTGCCCTTGCCCTCGACCATGCCGAGGATCTTCAGTCCGTACTCGCGCCAGGCCGCCATGTCGGTGGCCTCGATGCGCATGTACGCGAGCGAACGAATACCCATCACTTACCTCCTTCGAGCAGGAAGTCGCCGGCCAGTCGGTTGAACTCGTCGAACTTCTCGAGCTGCGCCCAGTGGCCACAGCCACCGAACACGTGCAGCTGCGCGCGCGGGATCATCTTGAGCGCCACCAGCGCACCGTCGAGCGGGTTGACCCGGTCCTCGCGGCCCCAGATCAGCAGCACGCGCTGGCGCAGCTTGTATGCCTCGCGCCAGAGCATGCCGAGCTCGAAGTCCGCGCTGGAGAAGGACTTCCCCATCGCCTTGGCCGCGGCCAGCGACTCCGGGGTGCTGGCGGCAGCGAAGCGCTCCTCGACCAGCTCGGGGGTGATGAGCGACTGGTCGAACACCATGATCCGCAGGAACGCCTCGAGGTTCTCGCGGGTCGGCTGGTAGCTGAACTTGCCGAGGTTCTTGACACCCTCGGTGGGGTCCGGCGCGAACAGGTTGACGCTCAGCCCACCGGGGCCCATCAGCACCAGCTTGCCGGCCCGCTCCGGGTAGTCGAGTGCGAACCGCACGGCCGCACCGCCACCGAGCGAGTTGCCCAGCAGGTGCACCCGGCCCTCGATCTGCAGCGTGTCGAGCAGGTCGTTGAGCGCGGAGGCGCTGTGCACGAAGTACTGCGGGTGATCGACCGGCTTGTCCGACTGGCCGTAGCCGGGCTGATCCACCGCCAGCACGTGGAACTGCTGCGCCAGCACCGGGATGTTCTTGGCGAAGTTCGACCAGGACGAGGCGCCGGGTCCGCCGCCGTGCAGCAGCACGATCGTCGGGCCGTTGCCGACGCCGGCCTCGTGGTAGTGCAGCTTCAGGTCCGGACGGACCTGGGCGAAGCGCGAGGTCGACTCGTAGGTGTACTCGGGGGTTTCGGTCACTGTCATCAGCGGTCCCCTAGACCATCGTGTCCGTGAGCGGCAGACCGAACTCGGCGCCACCGAACATCACGTACGCGCGCTCGGCGTCGTTGGCGGCGTGCACGCGGCCGGCGTGCGCGTCGCGCCAGAAGCGCTGGATCGGGGTGCCGTTCTGCAGCGCCGTCGCACCGGAGTTCTCGAAGAGCAGGTCGATCGAGGCGATCGCACGACCGGTGGCGCGGACCTGGTCGCGTCGGGCACGCAGGCGCAGTTCGATCGGCACCTCCTTGCCCGCGAGCAGCAACTCGTACTCGTCGGCGACGTTGCCCAGCAGCTGACGCCACGCGGCGTCGATGTCGCTGGACGCCTCCGCGATCCGGACCTTGGCGAACGGGTCGTCCTTGGCCTTCTCGCCGGCGTACGCGGCCCGCACTCGCTTGCCCTGGTGCTCGACGTGCGCGTCGTAGGCGCCGTAGGCCATGCCGACGATCGGCGTCGAGATGGTGGTGGGGTGGATCGTGCCCCACGGCATCTTGTAAACCGGGGCGGTGTTGTTCTCGAGGCCCGGCGCGGTCAGGTCGCTCATCGCCTTGAAGCTCAGGAAGCGGTGCCGCGGCACGAACACGTCCTTGACGACGACCGTGTTGCTGCCGGTGCCGCGCAGGCCGACGACGTTCCAGACGTCGTCGATCTCGTAGTCCGAGCGCGGGATCAGGAAGCTGCCGAAGTCGACCGGGCGGCCGTCCTTGATGACCGGTCCACCCACGACGACCCAGTCGGCGTGGTCACAACCGGAGGACCAGGCCCACGCACCGGAGACCTGGTACCCGCCGTCGACCGCGGTGCCCGCGCCCATCGGTGCGTACGAGGACGAGATCCGGACGTCGCGGTCCACTCCCCACACGTCCTCCTGCGCCTGCTGCGAGAACAGCGCGAGGTGCCAGTTGTGCACGCCGATGATGCCGGCCACCCAGCCGGTCGAGCCGCATGCGCTCGCGATGTTGCGGACCGCGGTGTAGAACTCCACCGGGCTCGCCTCGTAGCCGCCCCACTGGGCGGGCTGCAGAAGACGGAAGAAGCCGGCCTCCTGAAGGGCCTTGATCGAATCGTCGGGAATTCGACGAAGATCCTCGGTCTCCTGTGCGCGCTCGCGCAGGGTCGGCAGAAGCTCGTTCAGCTTCTCGATCACCACGCGGCTGTCGTGCTCACCCACTGGTCACTCCCTCATGTGTAGTGCGGCTCGGAGGTTCACTTTCACCTGAGACTAGAACACGTTCCCATTCATGTCGAGCAGATCCGGGCCGACCGGAGGGAAAGTCCCTGACTGCGCCAACTGTCCTCAATGTCTGGCAAAACCGACACAAGTTCTATAACGTGTTCTAGTAACAAGACCGAAGGGATGTGAGGGCACAGATGACCGACAGAAGCGGCGCATCCGGCAAGGGCGTTCGTGAGATCGATGTGGGCAGCACCCCGACGCGGTTCGCCCGCGGCTGGCACTGCATCGGCCTCGAAAGCGAGTTTCTGGACGGCAAGCCGCACTCGGTGGAAGCGTTCGGCACGAAGCTCGTCGTCTTCGCCGACAGCGAGGGCAAGCTGAACGTCCTCGACGGGTACTGCCGGCACATGGGCGGCGACCTCAGTCAGGGCACCATCAAGGACGACTCGGTCGCCTGCCCGTTCCACGACTGGCGCTGGGGCGGCAACGGCAAGTGCACCGGAATCCCTTATGCCCGGCGTGTTCCGCCGCTCGCGCGTACCCGCTCGTGGACCACGCTGCAGCGCAACAAGCAGCTGTTCATCTGGCACGACCCCGAGGGCAACCCGCCGCCGGAGGACGTCACGATCCCCGAGCTGCCGGAGGTTCTCACCGACGAGTGGACCGACTGGCGGTGGAACCGGATCGTGGTGAACGGCTCCAACTGCCGCGAGATCGTCGACAACGTCGTGGACATGGCGCACTTCTTCTACGTCCACTACGGATTCCCGAAGTACTTCAAGAACGTCTTCGAGGGCCACGTCGCGTCCCAGTACCTGCAGAACCACGGCCGTCCGGACGTGGGCGACATGGGCACCCAGTACGGCGAGTCCGTGCTGGACTCGGAGGCGTCGTACTTCGGCCCGTCGTACATGGTCAACTGGCTGCACAACAACTACAGCGGTTACAAGGTCGAGAGCGTCCTGATCAACTGCCACTACCCGATCACGCAGGACTCCTTCATGCTCATGTACGGCGTGAGCGTGGAGAAGCCGAAGGGCCTCGACGACGCCACCAGCAACAAGCTGGCGCGCAAGTTCACCGAGGGCGTCGCAATGGGCTTCGAGCAGGACGTCGAGATCTGGAAGAACAAGACCAAGATCGAGAACCCGCTGCTCTGCGAAGAGGACGGCCCGGTCTACCAGCTGCGTCGTTGGTACGAGCAGTTCTACGTCGACGTCGCCGACATCGACGAGAAGATGACGCAGCGGTTCGAGTTCGAGATCGACACCACCAGGGCTGTCGAGGCGTGGCAGCGCGAGGTCGACGCGAACCTCGCCCGCAAGGCCGAGGAGAAGGCCGCGGCCGAGAACAAGACGGGCGTATGACGATGACCTCGACCTGGGCCAAGGCCCCGAACTACGCTTCCAGCCCGGCCCTGGTCGAGGCCGTCCGTGCGCAGACTGTCGTCGACCACCACACCTACCTCGAGCAGGGGCTGCAAGAGGTGGAGTGCCGCGCCTGCGGTACCTGCGTACTCGTCCGGAAGAACAGCATCAGGCACACCAGCATCCAGTGGCAGGCCAATCCCACTGAGGCGTGCCCTGAGTTCGCCGGCGCCGGCGGTCGCACTGGGTCGATGCAGACCTGCCCGCGCCTGATCAGCAGCATCGACCATGCCGTGATGGAGGGCATCGTCGAGATCCGCGACGCAACCGAGTAGCAGTACAACGAGGGAGGGGCGCACATCCGTTGGATGTGCGCAACAGCTCGGCCGCGGAGACCCCGTACCGCTGCGCCTGACGTTCGGCGTGCTTGAGGAAGCTCGAGTACACCCCGGCATAGCCCATCATCAGCGCCTGCCGGTCGAGCAGACACTCCTGCGGCATCGCCGGGCGGACCACGTCCTCGGCGGCGTCGGCGATCGCGAAGAAGTCGATGCCGGTCTTGACGCCGATCTTGTCGAAGACCCCGACCAGCGCCTCGACCGGGGCGTTGCCCGCACCCGCGCCGAACCGCCGGGTGCTGCCGTCGATCTGACGCGCGCCCGCCCGCACCGCCGCGACCGAGTTCGCGACGCCCAGGCCCAGGTTCTCGTGGCCGTGGAAGCCCACCTGCGCGTCGCTGCCGAGCTCCTGGACCAGTGCCTCGATGCGGTCCGAGACCTGCTCGAGCACCAGCGCGCCCGCGGAGTCCACCACGTACACGCACTGGCAGCCGGCGTCCGCCATGATCCGGGACTGCTCGGCGAGCTTCTCCGGCGTCGTCGAGTGCGCCATCATCAGGAACCCGACGGTCTCGAGGCCTCGCTCACGCGCCAGCCCGAAGTGCTGGATCGAGACGTCCGCCTCGGTGCAGTGCGTGGCTATCCGGCAGATCGACGCGCCGTTGTCCTGCGCCTCGATGATGTCCTCCCCGATGCCCAGTCCGGGCAGCATGAGGAAGGCGATCTTGGTCTGCTTCGCGGTGTCCACCGCGATCTTGATGAGTTCCTGCTCCGGAACCCTGGAGAAGCCGTAGTTGAACGACGATCCCCCGAGGCCGTCACCGTGCGTCACCTCGATGACGGGGACGCCGGCGTTGTCGAGCGCCCCGACGATCGCGCGCACCTCGTCGCCGGTGAACTGGTGTCGCTTGTGGTGCGAGCCGTCCCGCAGGGAGGTGTCGGTGACCCGGATGTCCCACGAGCTGTCGAAGTGGATTCCGTTGAAATGAACGGTGCCTTGCCGTGCCGCTTCGCTCTTGGTCATGTCCCTCACGCCTCGACGCCGAGAAGCCTCTGGGCGATCTCCTCGCCCACCTTGGTTGCCGCCGCGGTCATGATGTCGAGGTTGCCCGCGTACGGCGGCAGGAAGTCGCCCGCGCCCTCGACCTCCACGAACGTGGTGACCGTCGCGTGCCCGCCGGAGGCGAGGCTCGGCTCGTCGAACTGTGGCTCGTTGAGCAGGCGGTACCCGGGCACGTACTGCTGGACGTCCGCGACCACCCGGTGGATGGACTCGGCGATCACCGCGTGGTCCGCCTCTTCCGGGATCGCGCAGAAGATGGTGTCGCGCATGATCATCGGCGGATCCGCCGGGTTCAGGATGATGATCGCCTTGCCCTTGCTGGCACCCCCGATCACCTCGACACCGCGGCTGGTCGTCTTGGTGAACTCGTCGATGTTCGCGCGGGTGCCCGGGCCGGCCGAGAGCGACGCCACCGAGGCGACGATCTCCGCGTACACCACGTCGACCACCCTCGAGACCGCGTGCACGATCGGGATGGTGGCCTGACCGCCGCAGGTGATCATGTTGACGTTCGGCGCATCCAGGTGCTCGCGCAGGTTCGCGGGCGGCACGACGGGCGGCCCGACCGCGGCGGGGGTGAGATCGATCGCCCGGATGCCGGCGGCCGCGTAGCGGGGCGCCGCGTCCCGATGCACGTGCGCGGACGTCGCCTCGAAGACCAGGTCCGGCTTCTCGGACTGGCTCAGCAACCAGTCGATGCCGTCAGCGGAGGTCTCCAGCCCCATCTGGCGGGCCCGGGCCAGGCCTTCGCTCTCCGGGTCGACACCGATCATCCAGCGAGGCTCGAGGCATTGCGAACGCTGCAGCTTGTAGAGCAGGTCGGTGCCGATGTTGCCCGACCCCACAATCGCGACACTCGCTGTGGCCATCGAAACCAACTCCTATGTGAACTGGAGAGACACCGAACCGAGCCCACCGAATTCGGCCTTGACCTGGTCACCCGGACGAACGTCGACGGCGCGGGTGCACGAACCCGGCAGCACGACGTCTCCCGCCGTCAGTCGCACCCCGAAGCTGTCGACAGTGCGCGCCAGCCAGGCCACCGCCCTGGCCGGATGCCCGAGTACCGCATCGCTGCGACCCTCGGCGACACGGTCGCCGTTGATGCTGAGCGTCGCGTCGATGGCGGTGAGATCGATGTCGCCGGGGCGGACCCGCCCGGCACCGATCGCGTGGCCCGCGTACGAGGCGTTGTCGGACACGGTGTCGACCAGATCGATCTTCCAGTCCTTGATCCGAGTGTCGATCAGCTCGATGGACGGGACCACAAATTCCGTTGCGGCCAGCACGTCCTCAACGGTACATCCGAAACCGGGCAGGTCGGCACCGAGAATGAAGCTGACCTCCATCTCCACGCGGGGCAGCAGGAAGCGTGAGCAGGCGACGGGCTCGTCCTCGCGCAGCTGGCAGGTGTCGAAGAGGTGCCCGTAGTCGGGCTCGTCGACCCCGAGCATCTCCTGCATCGCCTTGGCCGTCAGCCCCACCTTGTGCCCGATCACCCGCTCCCCTGCCAGGACCCGGCGGCGGACGTTGAGCAGCTGGATCTCGTACGCGTCGACCATGTCGATGTCGGGGTAGCGCGCCGACAACGGGTCGAGCGGGGCGAATCCCTTCTCCGCGGCATGCAGCCGGTCCGCAATCTCGAAACGCGATTCGGTCGAAAGCATGGGCCGGTTTCCCTTCGGTGCGGACTATGTCGTCGAGACGACTCCGGGCCGAATGGACCCGCGACGCGCGGCGTGCGCGGCGGCGCGACGGCCGGAGAACACACAGTCTGCAAGCGAGAGTCCGCTCACGTAGGAATTCGAGCAAATCCCCACCGCGGTGCGGCCGGCCGCGTACAAGCCGTCGATCGCAGCACCGTCGGCGGTGATCACCGCCCCGGACTCCTCGTCGACGACGAGCCCACCGAGGGTGATCATCGGCAGCGGGTTGGTCAGGCTCTTCTTCAGCGAGACGTCGAACATCGAGAAGGGTCCGGTGCGAACCGGCCGGCGGAAGTCGTCGGGCTTGCCCATCGGATCGCCCGCGCCGGTCTCGATCGCCTCGTTGTGCGCGGTGACGGTCGCGGCCAGACCGGCCGGGTCGACCCCGACCTTGGCTGCGACCTCGACGAGGGTGCGACCGGTGGTGTGGTCCAGCCGGAGCAGTGTCTCCGCCTGGATCCGCTGGAACCAGTTGGTCTGACTGCGCAACTGGGCGCGAGCCTCCGCGACGAGGTCGGCGTCCGCGACCAGCCAGCCCTGCCCCTCACGCTCGGCAATCATCGCGTGGCCCAGTGCGGCGCCGTACCGGGACTCGTCGACCATCCGCTCCCCCCGCCGGTCCACCAGCAGGGACCCGAGGAACGCGCTCGTCGGGACGATGAACCGCCACGCCGAGATGTTGGACATCTTGGCGGTGGCACCGCCGACGTCGGTGCCGAGGAAGATGCCGCTGCCGTCGTCTGCGGCCGTGCCGAGAGCCAGTCCGCCGCGGTACCGCGGGGCATGCTCGGCGACCATCGAACGGTTGGCGATGAAGCCGCCGGCACTGATGATCACACCGGAGCGGGCCTGCACCCGGATGGGCCGGGCGTAGCGGGCCTCGATCCGCTCCACGCGCTTCTGCAGGATCTTGCGCATCGGCGGGTAGTAGATGCCGGGCTTGGCCGACAGCGCCGACAGCCGGGCGTGCGAGGCCCGCACCGCGGCGGGCGCGGCGCGCAGGCTCATGCATTCCACGCCGATGACTGCGCCTGCGTCGTCCGTCAGCAAGCGGACCGCGCGGGTCTGCTGCACGAGCCGTAGCCCCTTGGCCAGCGCGGAGTCGACCAGAGGCTGGTAGAGCATCTTGCCGGACGTGCCCTTGCCCTTGGCCCGGTGTCCACGCGGCGCGGGCGGGGCCACGTCGCGGAATCCGCCTGCGGCCTCACTGCCCGAGTAGTAGAGGTAGTACTTGTCCGTCGGGTACGACGTCTTGTACGGGCACAGCGACGCCTCGAACGGCACCCCGTTGGCGGCCAGCCAGTCGATCATCGCGGGGCTCTCGTCGCAGAACCGGCGCAGCGTCTCGGGCCGGACCGCGTCGCCGACCTCCCTGCTCAGGTAGGCGAACATCGCGTCGGCGGTGTCGTCGATCCCGGCCGCGCGCTGCACGGACGTACCGCCACCTGCGTAGACGATGCCGCCGGAGATGGTGCTGGCGCCGCCTCCGCTGCACCTGTCGAGGGCGAGCACCTCCGCACCCGAGTCGAGCGCCTCCAGCGCCGCGGAAATCCCCGCCACACCGGTTCCGACCACCACGACGTCCGCGGAAAAGTCCCAGGCCACTGCGCACCGCCCTCTCGTCACTGCAACGAATTTTCGTCACTGCAACGTGTTTTCGTTTGGGTTCTGATCGGATCGTCCGAGTTCAGGAATACTTCCTGGCAGAAAGGATGGACGATACCGGCCATCATTCTATAACGTGTTCTACATGAGCAAGCAGGAATACGACGTCGTCGTTGTCGGAAGTGGCGCCGCGGGCATGACCGCGGCACTGACCGCGGCCCATCAGGGCCTGAGCGTGGTCATCGTCGAGAAGGCCGCCCACTACGGCGGATCCACCGCTCGATCCGGTGGCGGGGTGTGGATCCCCAACAACGAGGCGCTGCAGGCGGACGGGGTCACCGACACCCCGGCGGCCGCCCGCGAGTACCTGCACAGCATCATCGGCGACGTCGTCGCCCCCGAGCGCATCGACACCTACCTGGACCGCGGTCCGGAGATGCTCTCCTTCGTGCTGAAGAACAGCGCGCTGGAGCTGCAGTGGGTGCCCGGCTACTCCGACTACTACCCCGAGGCCCCCGGCGGACGGGTCGGCGGACGCTCCGTCGAGCCCACGCCGTTCGACGGCAACAAGCTCGGCGCCGACCGCAAGAACCTCGAGCCCGACTACGTCAAGGCTCCCAAGAACTTCGTCATCACCCAGGCCGACTACAAGTGGCTGAACCTGTTGATGCGCAACCGCCGCGGCCCCGTGCGCGCCATGAAGGTCGGCATGCGGTTCCTGGCCGCGAAGGCCACCGGCAAGGACCTGCTGGTCCGCGGGCAGGCCCTGGTCGCCGGCATGCGGATCGGCCTGCGCGACGCGGGCGTGCCGATCCTGCTGAACACCCCGCTGACCGAGCTGTACACGGAGGACGGCGCCGTCCGCGGCGTGAAGGTGCTCGTCGACGGCGAGGAGCAGGTCATCCGCGCCCGTCACGGCGTCGTGCTCGGCTCCGGCGGCTTCGAGCACAACGACGAGATGCGCAAGAAGTACCAGCGCGGGCCGATCGGCACCGAGTGGACCGTCGGCGCCAAGGCCAACACCGGTGACGGCATCGTCGCCGGCCAGAAGCTCGGCGCGGCAGTCGACTTCATGGACGACGCCTGGTGGGGCCCGTCCATCCCGCTGACCGGCGGCCCGTGGTTCGCCCTCTCCGAGCGGACCCTGCCCGGCTCCCTGATGGTCAACACCGCGGGCAAGCGATTCGGCAACGAGGCCGCGCCCTACGTCGAGGCCACGCACATGATGTACGGCGGCGAGTACGGCCAGGGCGAGGGCCCGGGTGAGAACATCCCGACCTGGATGATCCTGGACCAGCGTTACCGCAACCGCTACACCTTCGCGGGCATCACCCCTCGCACCCCCTTCCCCGGCCGCTGGCTCAAGGCCGGCGTCGTGGTCAAGGCGGGCACCATCGCCGAGCTCGCAGAGAAGACCGGCCTCCCGGTCGAGGCGCTCACCTCGACGGTGGAGCGCTTCAACGGTTTTGCGCGCAACGGCAAGGACGAGGACTTCGGCCGTGGCGACAGCGGGTACGACCAGTACTACGGCGACCCGCGACTGAAGAACCCGAGTCTCGGCGAGGTGAGCAAGGCTCCCTTCTACGCGATCAAGATGGTCCCGGGCGACCTGGGCACCAAGGGCGGCATCTGCACCGACGTCGACGGCCGCGCCCTGCGCGAGGACGGCACCTGGATCGAGGGGCTCTACGCCGCCGGCAACGCCAGCGCACCGGTGATGGGCCACACCTACGCGGGCCCCGGCGCGACCATCGGACCCGCGATGACCTTCGGCTACCTGGCCGTCCTCGACATCGCCCGGCGCGCCAAGTCCGGAGCCGTCGCCGCTGCGGGCACCGAGGCCGAGTCGCCCTCCGCCGCAACCAACTCGAACTGAGAGGCCCGCAGTTGCCCATCGACCCGAACATTGCGATCGGCGCCGAGCTTCCGGTCCAGGAGTTCACCTGGACCAGTTCGGACGTGCAGCTCTACCACCTCGGCATCGGCGCGGGCGCCCGCCCGCTCGACGCCCGAGAACTGCGCTACCTCACCGACGGCAAGCCGCAGGTGCTCCCGACCTTCGCCACCGTGGTGGCCAACATCCATGCCACCGAGGCACCGAAGGTGTCCTTCCCCGGCGTGGAGATCGACCTCGCGAAGGTGGTGCACGGGAGCCAGGAGGTGACCGTGCACCGGCCGATCCCGGCCGAGGGAAGCGCACGCACCACGACCCGGATCTCCGAGGTGTGGGACAAGGGCAAGGCCGCGGTCATCGTCCAGGAGTCCACCACCACCGATCTGGACGGGAATCCGCTGTGGACCGCCCGCTCGTCGATCTTCGCGCGCGGCGAGGGCGGCTTCGGCGGCGAGCGCGGCCCGTCCGAGTCCGTCGCGCTTCCGGACCGGGCGCCGGACTTCGAGACCTCCGTGCCGATCCTGCCGCAGCAGGCGTTGCTGTACCGGATGTGCGGTGACCGGAACCCGTTGCACTCGGATCCCGAATTCGCGTCCGCCGCAGGCTTCCCGGCACCTATCCTTCATGGACTGTGCACCTACGGGATGGTGTGCAAGGCGGCTGTCGACCTGGCCCTCGAGTCCGACGCAACACGGGTCAAGGGCTACCGGGCCAGGTTCGCCGGTGTGGTCTATCCGGGCGAGAACCTCCGGGTTCGCATCTGGGAGGATGCGGGACGTCTGCTGATCTCGGCCACCGTGCCGGATCGCGACGACTCGCCCGCCCTCGCAGATGTCGTCCTGACCCTCGCCTGACTTTTGAACACCCGCGGCCCTCACCGGCCGCTCACAAGTTTCAAGACAACAGCACAACCCCCTCGAATACCTACCACCACAACGGAGTAGACGCATGTCTGCATCTCACGATGACCGGGCCGGCCTGTCCAGGCGAGGCTTCCTCACTGCAGGTGCGGGGGCCCTCGCAGTCTCGACCCTCGGCGCATGGACTCCCGTCCACGCCGTCCCGGTCCGTACCCAGGGTTCCTCGGGTTCCACGGCCTCGGGTTCCTCTGTCCTCTCGGGATCCGCTTCCGGTTCGGCCGCCGATCTCCCCGCGCCGCCGGACTTCCCCGAAGGTATCGACCTGGCCCAGCAGGCGTACCAGAACTGGTCCAAGGAGATCATTCTGGACAAGACGCTGATCGCATTCCCGAAGAACGCCGACGACGTCGTGCGGCTGACCAACTGGGCCCACGCCAAGGACTACAAGCTGCGCCCCCGCGGCGCCATGCACGGCTGGACCCCGCTCACCGTCGTCAACGGCGCGTCGGTGGACAAGGTCATCCTCGTCGACACCATCAAGCACCTCGGCGGCGTTGCCGTGCACAAGGGTTCGCCGGACACGGTCACCGCCGGCCCCGGCGCGACGCTGTCCGAGATCACCTCTGCACTGCAGGAGCAGGGCCTGGGCATCGCCAACCTGCCGGCACCGGGCGTGCTGACCATCGCCGGCTGCCTCGCCGTGGACGCCCACGGCGCGGCACTGCCCGCCGACGGCCAGGCCACCGCCCCCGGACACACCTACGGTTCGCTGTCGAACCTGGTCACCTCGCTGACCGTAGTGGCCTGGAACGGCACCGAGTACGCGCTGCGCACCTACGCTCGCGGCGACGCGGCGATCAACCCACTGCTGACCAACCTGGGCCGTACCTTCATCACCTCGGTGACGCTGCAGGTCGGCCCGAACTTCCGGATGCGCTGCGAGTCGTTCACCGACATCGGCTGGGAGGAGATGTTCGCCCCCAAGGGCGCCGAGGGCCGCACCTTCGAGTCCTACGTCGCCAAGTCCGGTGGCGTGGAGGCAATCTGGTACCCGTTCACGGACAAGCCGTGGCTGAAGGTGTGGACGTTGGCCCCGACCAAGCCGGCCAGCTCGCGCGAGGTGACGGGTCCGTACAACTACACGTTCTCGGACAACCTGCCGGAGCCGCTGACCGACCTGCTCGGCGGGCTGAACGCCGGACTGCCGGGCATCGCCCCGACGTTCGGCCAGGGCATGTACGCCGCCACCGTCTCGGGCCTGGCGTCGACCAATACCAAGGACATCTGGGGCTGGTCGAAGGACGTCCAGTTCTACATCAAGGCCACCACGCTGCGGCTGACGGAGGGCGGCGGCGCCGTCGTCACCAACCGGGCGAACATCGGCCAGGTCATCCACGACTTCACCCAGTGGTACAACGGGCGCATCCAGGCCTACAAGTCGCAGGGCAAGTTCCCGCTCAACGGCCCCGTCGAGATCCGCTGCTGCGGCATGGATCGGGTCGAGGACGTGCTGGTGCCGGCCGCCGGCGCCCCGACCATCTCGGCGATGCGTATCCGCGACGACCATCCCGAGTGGGACACCGCGATCTGGCTGAACGTGCTCGGTGTGCCCGGCACCCCCGGCATGTTCGCGTTCTACCGCGAGATGGAGCAGTGGATGCGCGGGCACTACGCCGGCGCAGACGCGGTCTTCCGTCCCGAGTGGTCGAAGGGCTGGGCATTCGGACCGGAGAAGCCGTACACCGACGGGGCGATCATCTCGAACGACCTGCCGAGGAGCTACCGGGACGGCCTGCCGGGATCGGACAACTGGGACACCGCCCGCGCGGCGTTCAACGCCATCGATCCGCACCGCGTCTACAGCAACACCTTCATGGACCAGCTGCTGCCGTAGCCGGACCGAACGAGCGCCCCTCGCACCGCATGACGCGGCGCGGGGGGCGCTCGTCTTTTGTCCGGTGCGGTATCAGGCCCGAACGCGCGCACGCGCCGGCACACAGAGCGTGACCGCCACGGCGGCAAGCGAAACCACCGCCCCCAGCCAGTAGAGCAGGTTGAAGGCGCCGATGGTGGGCACCGTGACACCGGCCGCCGTGACCGTGGACGTCGCGAGCACCGCTGCACCCACCGCGCTGGCGGTGGAGGTGCCGACGGAGCGCAGCAGGCTGTTCACTCCGTTCGCCGAGGCGGTCTGGTCCGCCGGTGCGGCCTCGGTGATCAGCACCGGCATCGCCGCCAGGGCCAGGGCCACCCCGCCCGAGATGATCGCCGCGCTGACGGTGACATTGAGGACCGCGGACCCGAGCACCGCGCGCACCGCGTAGCCCACCGCGATCGCGACGGCGCCCACCATCAAGGTTGCCTGGGCTCCGTGACGTCGGGACATCCGGGCCGAGAGGGGCGCCAGCAGGACCATCAGCAGCCCGCCCGGCAGCATCGCCAGGCCGGCCTGGGTCTCGGAAAGGCCGGGACCGTAACCGGATTCGACCGGCGCCTGCAACTCCTGGGTGGCGGTATAGGCGCTGAGGAACATCGCGAACCCGAGCAGGACCGCACAGATGTTGGAAACCAGCACCGGACGCAGCACGGTGGTCCGCAGGTCCACCAGAGGCTCCCGGATCCGCAACTCGAGCGGTATCCACGCCGCCAACGCGGCGAGGCCGACCGCCGCACACGTGAGCGTGCTGACGCCGGTCCAGCCCCACTCGCCACCCTTGGAGACCGCGAGCAGCAGCCCGGTCAGGGCCGCGGTCAGCAGGAACGCGCCCGCGAAGTCGAACCGGCCCTGTGAGCGGACCGCTGACTCCGGGACGACGGCGAGCAGCAACGCCGCCAGCAGCAGACCGCCCGCGCCGCTGACCCAGAACAGCGCCTCCCAGCCGAGGTGTTCGTAGATGACACCGGCCAGCGGCATCCCGATCATCCCGCCGATCCCGAGGGTGGCGCTCATCAGTGCCACCGCCCCGCCGAGTCGCTCGCGCGGCAGCACGTCGCGCATGAGGCTGATGCCCACCGGTAGCAGCGCCATCGCGAATCCCTGCATGACGCGTCCCGCGACCACCACCGGAAACACCTGGCCGAGCGCTGCGACCGCCGAGCCGAGCACCATCACGGCCAGGCACACCAGCATCATCGACCGCTTGCCGAACATGTCGGCGAGGCGTCCGATGAGCGGCGTCGCCACCGCGCTCGTCAGCAGGGTCGCGGTGACCATCCACGACGCGGTGGCGGACGAGACATTCAGCGCAACGGCAAAATCGGGGAGAATGGGCACCACCAGCGTCTGCTGGAGCGAAACCAGGACGCCACTGAGACTCAGGACCGCCACGACGCGTCGCGCACGTGCCGGATCCTGAATCACCGACTCCGCGACCGGCGCCTCGACCGTCCCGGCAGCGCCGGCCTCGGGTGCGGTGGTCTCCCCCGCGCTCACCCCGTGACGCGGGCGGCGTTGCCCGCGTCGATCGGCAGCACGGTCCCGCTGATGTGGGCGCTCGCCTCGGCGGCGAAGAACAGCACCGCGCGGGTGATCTCGAACGGGTCGAGCCATGGCACCGGCTGGGCGTGCAGGCTCTCGAACACCGGCGCGACGTCGTCCATGGTCGGCGCGTCCAGGTCCGGCCGCATCAGCGAGTAGAGCGCGTCGTTGTGGATCATCGGCGTCGAGATGTTGCCCGGGGCAATCGCATTGACGGTGATGCCGAACTTCGCCAGGTCCAGGGCCGCGCTCTTGGTCATCCCGATCACGCCCCACTTGGACGCGGCGTAGGCCACCATGTTGGTGTTGCCCGCTCGGCCGAGCATCGACGAGATGGTGACGATCCGGCCGTAGCCGCGCTCGATCATGCCGG
Source organism: Rhodococcus sp. P4_C10 (assembly GCF_056402135.1). Classification (NCBI taxonomy): domain Bacteria; kingdom Bacillati; phylum Actinomycetota; class Actinomycetes; order Mycobacteriales; family Nocardiaceae; genus Rhodococcus; species Rhodococcus sp. P4_C10. Next base: position 39,810 of record NZ_JBFUHZ010000008.1, read on the forward strand.
GTGAAACCGCCCCGAGCGTGTTGAACACTCCGGTCAGGTTCGAGTTGATGACCTCGTTCCACTGGGCCGAGGTCATCGACTGCACCGGAGCCGCGACGGACACCCCCGCATTGGCGACCGCGACGTCGACGCGACCGAACTCGGACTCGGCACGGGCCACGAGGGCGTCCATCGCCGCCCGGTCGCCGGTGTCGGCCTTGACCGCAATGCAGCGCCGGCCGGTGGCCTCGACGAGCCGGACCGTCTCCGCGAGATCGTCCTCGGTGGCGAGCGGGTAGAACACCGAGTCGTTGTCCGCGCACCGGTCGCAGATCACCACATCGGCACCGCGCTCCGCGAAGGCCACCGCGTGCGAGCGGCCCTGTCCGCGGGCACCCCCGGTGACCAGTGCGACCTTGCCCTCGAAATCGTCCATCGTGCTGCACTCCCTCGCGTCGAATTCGTCTGCACTCATCACTACTCCGCCCGCGGCGACCTGCGCCGGTCGATCCCGTCCAGCGGTACGCGGGCCGCGGTCACCGCAGCAGTGCCAGCCTGCTGCGGGCTCGTGCGAGGTCCGGGACCGCCGGCGGGTCCTGCAGATCCGGCGTTCGCCAGTCGGCGCCGAGCACGGTCAGCTCCACGTCGCGGTCGTACAGGACGTCGACGAGGGTGCAGAACCGCTGCACCCCGTCGGGGGCGGCCTCCCCGATCGGCGGGACGCCGCTGACCACCCACCGGCTGTGGGCGGCGGCCAGGCCGAGGTAGTCGTGCGGCGAGACCGGACGCTCGCAGAGATCGCCGAAGTCGATCCAGAGCAGGTCCCCGCGCACCGCGCGGGCCACGACTGGGCGCCCGGACGGCGGGCTCACCGTGGTGCGTTCGTGCTCGTGCGGCGGCGCCGGATGGGTCCCGCCCGGCAGGTAGCGTCCCGACGAGAAGCGCCCGTCCTGCGGCGGGGCCCCGAGGCGGTAGTCGCGCTCGCCCACCAGCTCGATCACCTCGAGCCTTCGCTTCAACGTCTCGATCGTCGGCCGGAACTTGTCGTGGAACAGTGGATTGGGCAGCAGCCCGTCCGGCGGGTAGTTCGACGTGACAACCAGTGCGACGCCGCAGTCCTCCAAGGCCGACAGCAGGCGGGTGAGCAGCGCGGCGTCCCCGATGTCGTGGACGTGGAACTCGTCGAAGAACAGCACGTCGCAGCCATCGAGCAGGCCCGTCGACGCTCACTCGATGCCGACCTCGTGCACCAAACGGTGCAGTTGCCGGAAGAACTCGTGGAAGTGCACCCGCCGGGTGCGCCGCACCGTGAGTCCGGCGCGGTACGCGTCCATCAGCCAGGTCTTGCCGCGGCCTACCGGGCCCCACAGGTAGGCGCCGCGGCCGGGCCGCAGGCCCACCCGTGCGAGCCGCTCGGCGACCACCCGCTGGCCCGCGTCGAGCTCGAAGCCCGCGTCCGCGGCGGCACGCTCGAAAGTTTCAACGGTCATGGTCGGTCGGGTCCTGAGCATGGCCCGACTCTACGAATGTAGAGTCGGGGTCTCAATGCGAGATGGGTCTCACCCCGGGACCGGACTCGGTACGGAACGGGCGGTAGCCGGAGAGTGGTGACGGGATGGCAGGCGGCACGGACCGACGCGAACGGATCGCGGACGCGGTACTCGACATAGTCGCGGCCGACGGCATCCGGGCCCTCACCCACCGCGCGGTGGACCGACATCTCGAGTTGCCCGCCGGATCCACCTCGTACTACTTCCGAACCAAGCGGGAACTGCTCGTCGCGGCGGTCGAGCGCCTGACCGAGAGCTCACGGCGCGACTTCGAGCGGTCTCGGCTGACCCGGCCTCGCCCGGGCGGGCTACCCGCCGTCGAGGAACTCGCGGCCGACATCGGCTCGGCCCTCGACGCCATGCTCTCCGACCGGGCCCGGGACATCCGCGTCCGCTACGCGCTCGCCCTGGAGATGGTGCACGACAAGGAGATCCAGCGGGCGTTGGCTACCAGCATCTTCTCGCAGGAGTTGGCGGCCGGCCTGGTCCGGGAGCTCGGATCGGCCGACCCCGAGGTCGACGGCGCCAACTTCGTTGCCCTGTGCGAGGGACTGGTGTGGGAGAACTCGGTCGGGGCGCAAGCCCTGGCCGGGCCGGAACCCGGAACTGCCGCGAGCGCACGCCGGCTCACCGCCGCAATCGCGACCTATCTCAGAGGCCTGAGCGCCCGGCCCTGAACTCAGACACGCTGAAACTGGGCACTTCCACGACCTCGGGTCAGCGCAGGAGCTCGACCGGATCGCCCTCGCCACGCACTGATCCATCACGGTCGGTGGGAGCCGATACCCGGCATCCACCGACCGTGTCGGTGCGGGGCGATCAGTCGCGGGCGCGGGCGACGGCCTTGATCTCCACCAGCGTCCCCGGCATGGCGAGTGCGGCGACCCCCACAGCGGTCCAGGCCGGCCGCGCGTCACCCTGGAACTGCGACTTGGCCTTCATGAACTCCGGCAGGTGCTGGGGGTAGTCGACGTGGAAGGTGGTCAGCTCCACCACGTCCGAGGCCGTGCAGCCCTGCTTGCGCAGCACCCCGAGCAGCGCATCGAAGGCGAACCGGTACTGCCGCTCGATGTCGTCCGGCACGGTGCCGTCGGCCTCGAGACCGACCTGCCCCGAGAGGAACCACAGGTCGCCCGCCCGCACGGCGTCCGAGTACTCGAACTCCTCTTCCCAGTTCTCGTTTCCCTGTCCCATGTTCCGTTCCCTGCCCTTTCGCGAAGTGCGGTATTTCGAGAAGTACACCGGCCGCGCCGGTGAAGCGACCTCGGGGGGGCGGGGGTCAGGCGGTGAGCACCAGGCCCGAGGTCGGCACGCCGGTTCCCGCGGTGACCAGCACCTGCTGGGCACCCGGCACCTGGTTCACGGAGGTCCCGCGGATCTGGCGGACGCCCTCGGCGATGCCGTTCATGCCGTGGATGTACGCCTCGCCCAGCTGACCGCCGTGAGTGTTCAGCGGGAGCTTCCCGCCGATCTCGAGCGCCCCCGGCTCCCGGACGAAGTCCTTCGCCTCGCCGCGCTTGCAGAACCCGAGGTCCTCGAGCTGCATCAGCACGTACGGGGTGAAGTGGTCGTAGAGCACCGCCATGTCCATGTCGTCCGGGCGCAGGCCCGACTGGTCCCACAGCTGGTTGCCGACGAGCTCCATCTCGGGGATGCAGGCGAGGTCGTCACGGTAGTAGCTCATCATCGTGTACTGGTCCTTGCCGCTGCCCTGCGCGGCGGCGGCGATGGAGACCGGCTTGTGCTTGAGGTCCTTGGCCCGCTCGGCCGAGACAACGACGATCGCGATGCCGCCGTCCGACTCCTGGCAGCAGTCCAGCAGGTGCAGCGGCTCGGCGATGAACCGCGAGTTCTGGTGGTCCTCGAGGGTGATCGGCTTGCCGTAGAAGAACGCATTCGGGTTGGTCGCCGCGTGCTTGCGGTCGGCGACGGCGATCCGCCCGAAATCCTCACTGGTAGCGCCGTACTGGTGCATGTACCGGCGGGCCATCATCGCCACGCTGCCCGCCGGCGTGCTCAGCCCGTGCGGGTAGGAGAAGGCGTAGTCCGCGCCCGACGAGTTCACCTGGTTGACCAGACCGGAGTCGACCTGACCGAACCGGTGCCCGGACCGCTCGTTGAACGCCCGGTAGGCCACCACGACATCCGCGACGCCCGAGGAGACGGCCAGCGCCGCCTGCTGGATCGTCGCGCAGGCCGCGCCGCCGCCGTAGTGGATACGGCTGAAGAACTTCAGTTCCGGGATGCCGACCGCACGGGCGACGGCGGTCTCGGTGTTCGTGTCCATCGTGAACGAGACGAGGCCGTCGACCTCCGCGGGCGTCAGGCCCGCATCGGCGAGTGCCAGGTTCACCGCCTCGGCGGCCAGCCGGAGCTCGCTGCGTCCCGAGTCCTTCGAGAAGTCGGTGGCACCGATCCCGACGATCGAGGCCTTGCCTGACAGGCCGCTCATGCGGGGCTCCCAACTGCGCCGGTGGTGACCGAGCCGTCCATGACCAGCCGGACGGTGGAGGTGATGTGCTTGCCCAACGAGTCGGTACCGACGACGGAGAGGGTGACCAGTCCGTCCTCGATCGAGACGACGCTGCCGGTGAGGGTCAGGGTGTCGTAGGCGTACCAGGGCACACCGAGACGCAGCTCGATGGACTTGAGGACGGCCTTCTGCCCCGCCCAGTCCGTGACGTAGCGCTGCACCAGGCCGGTGTCCGTCAGGATGTTGACGAAGATGTCCTTGGAGCCGCGCTGCTGCGCGAGGTCCCGGTCGTGGTGCACGTCCTGGAAGTCGCGGGTGGCCAGCGCCGTCGAGACGACGAACGTCGGCGTGCCTTCCACGACCAGGGTAGGCAGCGAGTCTCCGACCGCGACGGCGGGCGGGTTCAGCGGGGTCATCGGTTCTCCTCCACACCGGGGCGAGTGGTGGGGCGCCAGGCGTACAGCGTCCACCGGCCCTTGGCGTCGTTGTCCGGGTCTGCCGGGAAGTCGAGGAAGTCCACCTCGACGGGCTGGCCTACGGCGACGGTCTCGGGATCGGCCCCGCGCAGCTCGCCGAGCATGCGCACGCCCTCCTCCAGTTCGACCAGCGCGATCACGAAGGGCAGCGGACGGCCCGGCACCTTCGGCGCGTGGTGCACGACGTAGCTGAACACCGTGCCGCGGCCGGAGGCCACGACGTAGTCGGTGCTCTCGCCCTTGGGCTTCCACAGCGCCGGCACCGGCGGGTGCTGCAGCGAGCCGTCCGGCCGCTGCTGCAGACGCAGCTCGTGCGCGGCCACGCCGTCCCAGAAGAACTTCGTGTCGAGCGAGGCCGCCGGACGCATCATCCGGGTGCCGTCGAGGTCGTCGACCGGGTCACCGCTCGCCGAAGACGCCACGGCCGCCACGGTTTCGGGGGCAGCGGTCTTCGCGGGCGGCGCGAACTTGAGGATGCGGAAGAGCATCTCGGCAACCACTTCGTCGCCGACCTTCCACAGGTTGCGGGTGGTGAAGAACCAGCCCTCCCCCAGACCCGTCTTCTTCGGTCCCACAACGTCTTCGAGCACCGACTCGATGGTGACCTCCTCGCCGGGGGCGAGGTAGCGGTGGTAGGTCTGGTCGCAGTTGGTGGCGACCACCGAGGTGTACCCGGCCTCGTCGAGGATCTCGGTCATCCTGCCGAGCGGGTCGTCCTCCTCGCGCACCGCACCGAGTCCGCGCATGGTCCACACCTGCGCCATCGCCGGCGGCGCGACGATGCCGTCGTGACCGGCGGCGCGGGCGGCGACCTCGTCGACGTAGATGGGGTTCTCGTCGCCGATCGCCTCGACCCAGTTCCGGATCATCGGCAGGTTCACCGGGTCGCGACCGCTGCGGGCCTTGCTTGCACCGCCGTCCCGAACCCGTTGTGCCGCGGCGAGAATGTCCTGTTCACTCATCGGCGCGCCACCTTGGGAAGTCCCAGTCCCGCGGTGGAGATGAGGTCACGCATGACCTCGTTGACGCCGCCGCCGAAGGTGATGACGAGGTTGCGCTTGGTCTGCGCGTCCAGCCATCGGAGCAGGTGCCCGGTCTCCGGATCCGCCGGGTCGCCCCAGCGCCCGACGACCTCCTCCGCGAGCCGGCCCATCCGCTGGATCTGCTCGGTGGCGAAGACCTTGGTGGCGGAGGCGTCGGCCATGTCGACGGCGCCCTCCGCGGCAGCGACCTGCCAGTTGAGCAGCTCGTTGAGCCGGTAGATCGCGCGGATCTCGCCGAGGGCGCGCTGCACCTCCGGCTGGGTGGCCAGCGGCGCACCGTCCGGGCCCGGGCGGGTGGCCCACGCGCTGACGCGGTCGTAGAGGCCACCGACTCGGCCGGCCGGGCCGAGCATGACGCGCTCGTGGTTGAGCTGGGTGGTGATCAGCTTCCAGCCCCGGTTCTCCTCGCCGACGAGCATCTCGACGGGCACCCGTACGTCTTCGTAGTAGGTCGCGTTGACGTGATGGGCACCGTCCGCGGTGATCACCGGCGTCGAGGAGAAGCCGGGATCGGTGGTGTCCACGATCAGGATCGAGATGCCGCGGTGGCGGTCCTCGGTGGTGCCGGTACGCACCGCGAGCCAGATGTAGTCCGCGGCGTGACCGCCGGTGGTGAAGTACTTCTGGCCGTTGACGACGTAGTGGTCGCCGTCGCGGACGGCGGTGGTGCGCAGCGCGGCGAGGTCGGTGCCGGCCTCCGGCTCGGTGTAGCCGATCGCGAAGTGCACCTCACCGGTCAGGATGCCGGGCAGGAACTTGCGCTTCTGCTCCTCGGTGCCGTACGTCTGCAGGGTCGGGCCGACGGTCTGCAGCGTCACCGACGGCAGCGGCACGTCCGCGCGGACCGCCTCGTTGGTGAAGATCTGCTGTTCGATCTCGCCGAAACCCTTGCCGCCGAATTCCTTCGGCCAGCCGACGCCGAGCCAGCCGTCGCGGCCCATCCGGCGGATGACCTCGTGGTAGACGGGACCGTGCCGGTCGGTGAGCATGATCTCCGCCTCCTCGGGCGAGATCAGGTCGGCGAAGTACTTGCGCAGTTCCGCCTGGAACTTCTTCTGCTCCGGGGTCAGATCGATGAGCATGCTGCCTCCACACCGAGGTCGCGGGCGCCGAGGGCGCCGAGAATGGCCAGACGGGACGACGGACCGCCGACGAGGCGGACGAGGTCCTTGGTCTGCTCGTAGTACAGGTGCGCCGGGTAGGTGACGTCCGCGCCGAGACCACCGTGCATGTGGCTGCACTGCTGCATCGCCACCGGCAACTTCTCGGCCAGCCAGTAGGCGGCCACCGAGGTGTCCTCCGTGGCGTCGAGGCCCTCCGCCAGTCGCCAGCAGGCCGACAACGCGGCCAGTTCCAGGGTGCGGGCGGTGACGTAGGAGTCGGCGACCTGCTGCGAGACGGCCTGGAACGCGGCGATCGGCTTGCCGAACTGCTCGCGGGTGCTCACATGCGTGGCGGTCAGCTTGGTCATCCCGGTACCGAGACCGGCGGCCTGCGCGGCGACGGTGGCGAGCGCGATCCGGTACAGGCTCTCGACCGGGGCGCCGGTGAGCAACGCACCGGAGTCGATGCGCACACCGTCGAGCGCCATCGTGTACTCGGGGGCGAGCGAGGCGGTGAAGGTGCGGGTGAGGGTGACGCCGTCGGCGTCGGGCGCGACGACGGCCACACCGGCCGACGTCGGCACCAGCACGAAGGCCGCCTGCTCGGCGTAGCGCACCCCGACCTTGCGACCGGTGACGACGTACCCGTCGCCCTCGGCCGTCGCCGTGGTGGCCGGGATCGCCGGCAGCGGCGCACCCGGCTCGCTCAGCGCCGCGGTGAGGATCGCCCCGCCCGGGACACCGACGAGGAACCGCTGCGGATCGCCACCGAGCGCGAGCAGCGGCAGCACACCGAAGCCGAGGGTCTCGAGGACCGGGGCCTGGGCCGCGTGCCGGCCGACCTGACCGAGCAGCACACCGATCTCGGCGATGCCCAGATCGTCACCGCCGAGCGCCTCGGGCAGCGGCAGCGAGAGCACCCCCTCGTCCGCCAGCCGCCGCCACAGCGTCGCGTCCCACACCGGGGCGCCGCGGTCCATGGCGGCGAGCGTCTCGGCGCTCGCCGCCGTCTGCAGCACGGCAGCGGCCACTTCGGCCACCGCCTGCTGCTCACTACCGAAAGTGAAATCCACCTGAGAAATCCGTCCTGTCGAAGTGCGTGTAATCGGTCAGCCGCGCGGCAGCCCGAGCAGGTGCTCGGCGGCGACGGTGAGCAGGATCTGCTCGGTACCACCGGCAATGGTCAGGCAACGGGTGTTGAGGAATTCGCGCGAGAGCGGACCCTCCACCGCGCCGTCGACGCCCGCGCACTCGAGCGCGAACTCCGCGACAGCCTGACGATGCCGTACCCCGACGAGTTTGCGCACACTCGACGCCGGACCGGGGTCCTGGCCGTCGAGCTGACGCAGCGTGGTCCGGTGCTCGAGCAGCGAGCCGACCAGGGCGTCGCCGACGAGGAAGCCGATGCGGTCCTCGGTGACCGGGTCGGTGCCGCCGCGGCTGGACAGCTCGAGCAGCTCCTCCATCGCCTTGCCCAGCGACGAGCCGCCGCTCATCGCGATCCGCTCGTTGGCGAGGGTGGTGCGGGCCAGCTTCCAGCCGCCGTTCACCTGGCCGACCACACACTCGTCCGGTACGAACACGTCGTCGAGGAACACCTCGTTGAACAGTGCGTCGCCGGTGATCTCGCGCAGCGGCGAGATCCGGATGCCGGCGCTGCGCATGTCCACCACGAAGTAGGTGATGCCCTTGTGCTTCGGCGCGTCCTTGTCGGTACGGGCCAGGCAGATCGCCCAGTCCGCTTCGCGGGCGAGCGAGGTCCACACCTTCTGGCCGTTGAGCACCCAGCCGCCGTCCACCTTGTCGGCGGTGCTGCGCAGGGACGCGAGGTCGGAGCCGGCGCCCGGCTCGGAGAACAGCTGGCACCAGGTCAGGTCCCCGCGCAGGGTCGGCATCGCGAACCGCTCGATCTGCTCGGCGGTGCCGTGCTCGAGGATCGTGGGCACCGCCCACCAGCCGATCACCAGGTTGGGTGTCTCGAGGTCGGCGCGCACGAGTTCCTCGCCGATCAGGATCTGCTCGGCGGCCTTCGCGGACTTGCCGTACGGGGCCGGCCAGTGCGGCGCCAGGTAGCCGGACTCGGCGAACGCAACGCGCCGCTCGGCCTCCGGGAGCGCGACGATCGCCTCGATCTCGGCGCGCACGGTCTCCCGCTGCCCCGCGAGGTCGCCGAGGTCCACGGTCAGGTGCCGACGGGCGCCGGCGCGGGTCAGTTCCGCGACCCGGGCCCGCCAGGCGGCGCCGCCACCGAGCAGCTGGCGCAGCGAGAGCACCCGCCGCAGGTAGAAGTGCGCGTCGTGCTCCCAGGTGAAGCCGATGCCGCCGAGCACCTGGATGCAGTCCTTGGCGGTGTCGACCGCCGCGTCCAACGCGACGGACGCGGCGACCGCGGCCGCGATCGGCAACTCGTCGCCGGACTCGGCGGCGACGGCGGCGTCCCAGGCCACGGCGCGGGCCTGCTCGACCCGGCAGAGCATCTCGGCGCACAGGTGCTTGATCGCCTGGAACGAACCGATCGGCTTGCCGAACTGCTCGCGGATCTTCGCGTACTCGACGGCGGTCCGCAGGCACCAGCCGGCAACACCGGCGGCCTCGGCCGCGGCGAGGGTCGCGGCCAGGTCACGCACCAGGCCCGGGCGGACGCCGGTCAGGATCCGGTCCGGCGAGACCGTGACGCCGTCGAGGCGCACGGTGGCCAGCGGGACACTCACGTCCACGTTCTCCACCGCCTCGACCGTCAGGCCGGCGGTGTCGGCGTCGAGCAGGCACCAGACGACATCACCCGAGGCTTCGCCCGAGGAGGCGACATCACCCGAGGCTTCGCCCGAGGAGGCGACATCACCCGAGGCATCACCCGAGGAGGCGCCGCGGGTGGCGGGCAGCAGCACCGCCACGCCGGGTGCGCCGCCGAGCGCGAGGCCGGCGTCGCCGCTCAGCACCAGGCCGCCGTCGGCGTCGGCCTCGGCCGCGAACGCCCCGTCGAGCACGACGCCGACCGGACGCCCACCCTCGGCCAGCTCCGGCCCCCACTGCTTGGCGGCGGGTTCACCGCTGCGCCCGACCACCAGCGCGGCCAGCGCGGTCGACAGGACCGGGCCGGCCGCCAGCGCCGCGGCGGCCTGCTCGAGCATCACCGCGAGATCGACGATCTCGCCGTCCGCGCCACCGACCTCCTCGGCCTGCGCGACCATGAACACACCCAGGTCGGCGAGCGCCGGCCAGTGCGCGCGCCACGGATCCGCCGGGTCCTGACGGAGCGTCTCGATAGGATTCGCGGAGCGCGACCAGGCCAGAATCGATTCCTGGACGGCACGCTGCTCGTCTGTCGTGGCGATAGTCACAAGGAAGGCCAACCTCTCAGTACTGACAAAATCATGTAGAACGTGTTCTAATCTGTAAGTTGGTCCAGAGTCAAGACCAGACTTGAACCGCCCTCGAAAATGTTTCGCCTAATCCAAGGATTTCGTCGATGACCTCCTCATCTCGTACACGCTCCGCGGGCAAAGCCACCGCAACCGGCGCGGCCGTGTCGACTTTGACCGACGAGGACCTCAGTTCCAACGCGCAACGAGAGCGACGCAAGCGGATCCTCGACGCCACCCTGGTGCTGGCATCGAAGGGCGGCTACGAGGCCGTGCAGATGCGCGCCGTGGCAGAACGCGCGGACGTCGCGGTCGGCACCCTGTACCGCTACTTCCCGTCGAAGGTGCACCTGCTGGTGTCCGCGCTGGCCCGCGAATTCGAGAAGATCGACTCCCGCAAGAAGGGCATGCCGCCGGGCGACACCCCGATCGAGCGGATGCACCTGATCCTCGGTCAGATCACCCGCGCGATGCAGCGCGAGCCGCTGCTCACCGAGGCGATGACCCGGGCATTCATGTTCGCCGACGCCTCCGCTGCCGCCGAGGTCGACGCGGTGGGCAAGTTGATGGACGCGCTGTTCGCCCGGGCCATGAACGACGGCACGCCCACCGAGGAGCAGCTCGCCATCGCGCGCGTCATCTCCGATGTCTGGCTGTCCAACCTGGTGGCCTGGCTGACCCGGCGCTCGTCGGCAACCGACGTCGCCAAGCGACTCGAGCTGACCGTCGAACTTCTTCTCGGCGGCGGCTACCAGGATCCGGCCGAATCCTAAGTAGACTTCGCGCAGTGAGTGCGCAAGATCTACCCCTCGAGCTCCGCCGGCGTCTGGTGTCAGTCGCCCGGACGCCGCGACTGCTGGTGGCGTCCGACTACGACGGCACCATGGCACCCATCGTGTCCGATCCGGCGAAGGCATTTCCGGATGCCGAGTCGGTGCGCGCCCTGCGGGCGCTCGCGAGCCTGCCCTCGACCGCGTCCGCGGTGATCTCCGGCCGCGCCCTGCGCGACCTGGCGATGCTCTCGCGACTGCCGGTCGAGGTGCAGTTGGTGGGCAGCCACGGCTCCGAGTTCGACGTCGGCTTCGTGCACGAGATCGACGACGACGCCAAGCGACTACTGCGCGAGATCACCCACGAACTGCTGACGATCGCCGCCGCGGGCGACGGCATCGCCGTCGAGACCAAGCCGGCCAGCGTCGCGCTGCACGTGCGCAACGCGAGCCCCGAGGTGGCCGACGCCGCGCTGGCCCGGGTCCGCGGCGACGCCGCCACCTGGGACGGCGTACAGGTCACCGAGGGCAAGGCCGTCATCGAGCTGGCCGTCATCGTCACCGACAAGGGCGAGGCCCTCGACATCCTCCGGCACCGCGAGGGCGCGTCGGCGACCGTCTTCTTCGGCGACGACGTCACCGACGAGAAGGCGTTCCGCAGGCTGGCCGGACCCGACCTCGGCGTCAAGGTCGGCGACGGCGAGTCCCTCGCCGAGTTCCGCGTGGAGAGCCCCGAGGACGTCGGCACCGCGCTGGCGTTCCTGTTCGAGGAACGGCGCACCTGGCTGCACGGCGACAGCGCCACCCCGATCGAGCGGCTGACCATGCTCGCCAGCCCCCGCTCGGTGGCCCTGCTGACCCCCGACGCCTCGCTGACCTGGCTGTGCCATCCCGAGCCGGACTCCGCCGCGATGTTCGCGCACCTGCTCGGCGGCGTCGAGGCCGGCCACTTCACCGTCGCGCCGCAACGGGCCGCGCTGCCGCTGAGCCAGCGCTACGTCGACGGCACCATGACCGTGCAGACCCGATGGGCCAGCCTGCAGGTCACCGACTACCTGCCGCACGACGTGGACGCCGGCCGCACCGACCTGACCCGGGTGATCACCGGCCAGGCCAAGGCGGTTGTCACCTTCGCGCCCCGCCCCGAGTTCGGGCAGGCGCAGGTGAAGCTCGAGCGGGAGGAGAACGGCCTGCGTGTCTACGGCACCAACGACCCGGTGGTGCTGCGCTCCGCCGGCGTCGAGTGGGAGATCGTCAACGACGGCCAGCAGCAGACCGCACACGCCGTGGTCGACCCGTCCGCCGGACCCGTGGTACTCGAACTTCGCTGCGGCAGTTCGGATCTCGAACCGTCCGCGACGCCGGAACCCGACCGTCGGGCACTGTCCGAGGCGTACTGGGCCGAGTGGGCCGAGGGCCTCGACCTGCCTCCGCTCAAGCCCGGCCTGATGAAGCGCTCCGCCCTCACCCTGCGCGGGCTGGTGCACGCCGACTCGGGTTCCATCCTCGCCGCCGCGACCACCTCGCTGCCGGAGGAGATCGGCGGCGTCCGCAACTGGGACTACCGCTACTGCTGGCTGCGCGACGCCTCGCTGACCGCCTCCGCGCTGGTCTCGCTCGGCTCCCTGACCGAGGCGGAGAACTTCCTCGACTGGGTGCACCGGGTGCTCGAGACGCTGCCCGGACCGGAACGGCTGCACCCGCTGTACACGATCTACGGCGGTGGCCTGCCCCCCGAGGCAGTCCTCGACTCGCTGCCCGGGTACGCCGGGTCCCGGCCGGTGCGCGTCGGCAACGCCGCGAACTCGCAGGTTCAGCTCGACGTCTTCGGCCCGATCGTGGACCTGATCTCGCACCTGGCCCACGCGCGGGAGAAGCAGGGCACCGCGCAGGCCCTGACCGACGCCGACTGGGACCTGGTGTGCGCCATGGTCTCCGCGGTCCAGCGCCGGTGGTCCGAACCCGACAACGGCATCTGGGAGATCCGCGGCAACCCGCGGCACCACGTGTACTCGAAGGTGATGTGCTGGGTCACCGTGGACCGGGCGCTGACCCTGGCCACGCGCTTCGACCGGGAGGCCGGACAAGACTGGGAGGCGCTGCGCACCGAGATCTCCGACGAGGTCAAGGACCGCGGCTGGAGCGACCGGGCCCGCTCGTACACCGCCGCCTACGACGGCACCGACCTCGACGCGGCCACCCTGCACATCGGGCTGTCCGGACTGATCGACCCGTCCGACCCCCGGTTCGCGGCCACCGTCATCGCCACGGAGGCGGAGCTGCGCAGCGGCTCGACGGTGTACCGCTACCACCACGACGACGGCCTGCCCGGCGGCGAGGGAGGGTTCCACCTGTGCGCGGCCTGGCTGGTCGAGGCCTACCTGCTGACCGGTCAGCTCGCCGACGCGGAGGCCCTGTTCGCCCAGCTGGTGGCGGCGGCGGGTCCGACCGGGCTGCTCGCCGAGGAGTACGACCCGGTCGCCGAGCGGTCGCTGGGCAACCATCCGCAGGCGTACAGCCACCTGGGCCTGCTGCGGTGCGCGCAGCTGCTCAGCGAGGCCCGCGGCCTGACCGCGCGGTAGGTCGGCCGGCCCGGCCGCAGGACGGTCGGGCCGCTAGGCCGGCGGCGCCGCGGTGTGCCCGCGCAGCAGTTCGGTCTCGAGCATCTCCACGGTCGCGACGCCGGAGTGCGACGGGGTGAGCAGCAGCCGCCCGGCCCGCCGCCCCTTCTCCTCGGCAGGCTGGCGGACGGTGGTCAGCCCCTCGCGCAGCGCGTCGTCGACGCCGTCGAAGCCGGTGATCGACAGCTGCCCGGGCACGTCCAGCCCGCGCCAGCGGGCGTAGTCCAGCGCGCCCAGCGCAAGCACGTCGGTGGTGCACAGCAGCGCGGTGATCCGCGGGTTCACCGCGAGGGCCTGCTCCGCGGCGGAGTGACCGGCCGGACCGGAGTGCTCGGCGCGCTCGATCACCGTCAGCGAGGCCGGGTCCAGCCCGGCGGCGGTCAACGCGTCCCGCACCCCGGCGATTCGCTCGCGCTGGACGTGGAAGTTCGGCGAGTTCAGCCGGTCCCCTTCGACGAGGCCGTCCCGCAGGTCGCGGCCGAGCCGCATGCAGAGGACACCGAACTCCTTGTGCCCCAAGGCGATCAGGTACTCGGCCACCTTGCGCATGGCGCCGCGGTCATCGATGCCGACCAGCGAGGCCCCCGCGATCTCCCGCGGCTGGTCACACACCACCATCGGCATCCGCCGCTCGAGCACGGCGGCGAGGTAGGGGTCGTCGTCCGCGACGGAGTACACGACAAAGCCGTCCACCCCGGCCTGCTGCACCACCGCGGCCGCGTCGACGTCGTCGCGGCCCGGCCCCGCGGGCACCAGCAGCAGCCCCTGGCCGGCGTCCTCGCAGGACTCGGCCAGGCCCGCCAGGAAGCTCATCGCCGCCGGGTCCCGGAAGGAGTAGCTCAATGCCTCGGTGAGCAGCAGCCCCACCGCGCCCGCCTTGCGGGTGCGCAACGAGCGGGCCACCGGGTCCGGGCCCGGGTAGCCGCGCCGCTTGGCGGCGTCGAGCACCCGTTCGCGCAGTTCCGCGGACAGTTGGTCCGGCCGGTTGTAGGCGTTGGAGACGGTGGTGCGGGAGACCTTCAGCTCCGCCGCGAGCGACGCCAGGGTGGCCTGACGGTGCGGATGACGGGACCGGGACATAGTCGGACCGTACTGAATGCGGCCGTGACCGACAGCACGGCCCCGCTAATGTACAACGGAAACGGTTTCCATTAATATCTTGGGCATGCCTCAGCTCGACCCGACCGCCCGTTCCCGCCGCCACCGCAAGGTCGCCGCGGCCGTCGGGCTGGCCGTCACCGCCGCCCTGACCCTCGGCGCCTGCTCCACCGCCTCGAGTGCGGACTCGGACGGCCCCGTCGCGGACGGTCAGCGCGTCAGCATCGTCGCCTCCACCAATGTGTGGGGCTCGGTGGCCGGCGCCGTCGCCGGAGACCGTGCGGACGTCGTCTCGATCGTCTCGGACCCGTCCGCCGACCCGCACTCCTACGAGGCCAGTCCCCGCGACGCCGCCAGGATCACCGACGCCAACCTGGTCGTGCTCAACGGTGGCGGATACGACGGGTTCCTCGACGACATCCTCGAGAGCATGCCCGGCAAGCGGACGGTCGACGCGTTCGAGCTGTACGGCTCCCCCACCGACCTGCACGGCGACCACGACGCCGCCGCGGCCTCCCCCGATGCCCCGGAGGCAGAGGTCCACGAGGCGGCGTCCCACGAGGCGGGGGCCGACTCGCACGCCGGCCACGACCACGGACACGGCGGGGCGAACGAGCACGTCTGGTACGACGTCCCCACCGTCGACGCGGTGGCGCAGAAGATCGCGGCCGAACTCGGCGTCATCGACCCGGCGAACGCCGAGGCGTACACCGCCAACGCCGCCGACTTCCACGGAAAGCTGCACCGGATCACCGCGGTGACCGACGCCATCGCGGCGACCCACGGACAGGCCCCGGTCGCCCAGACCGAGCCGATCGCGCACTACCTGCTGGCCGCCGCCGACCTCCGTGACGAGACGCCCGAGGACTTCACCAAGGCCATCGAGGACGGCAACGACCCCCCGCCCGCGGCGATCGCCGCCACCCGGGACCTGCTGGCGGGCAAGAAGGTCCACGCCCTGATCTACAACAGCCAGACCCAGGACCGCGTCACCCAGGACGTCCGGGCGAACGCCGAGGCGGCGGGCATCACGGTCGTCGAGGTGAGCGAGACGCTGCCCGAGGGGCTCGACTACATTCAGTGGCAGAGCGCCACCGCCGCGGCACTCGCCGCCGCGCTCGACGGCTCCGCCCGCTGAGGCCGGCGCATCCGGTGCAGCGCGAACCCGAGAACCCGAATCCCGACACCCGAAAAGGCCCCGTGACCGAACCCGCCGTCGAACTCAACGGAGCCCGGCTGGCGTACGGACCCCGAACCCTGTGGTCCGGCCTCGACCTGCAGGTCCGTCCCGGCGAGTTCATCGCCGTGCTCGGCCCCAACGGGTCCGGCAAGACCTCCCTGCTCAAGGTGCTCCTCGGCCAGGTCCCGCTCTCCGGCGGCAGCGTCCGGATCGCCGGCACGCCCGCGCGCACCGGAAACTCCCACGTCGGGTACATCCCGCAGCAGAAGACCATGGACGAGGGCCTGCCGCTGCGCGGGCGCGACCTGGTCGGCCTGGGCGTCGACGGCCACCGCTGGGGCACCGGGCTGCGGAACCGTCGCGCCCGCCGCGCCATCGTCGACGCCGCCATCACCCAGGTGGGCGCGCAGGCCTACGCCGACGCCCCGGTCGGCTCGATGTCCGGCGGCGAGCAGCAGCGACTGCGGGTGGCGCAGGCCCTCGTCGGCGACCCCCGGGTGCTGCTGTGCGACGAGCCGCTGCTGAGCCTGGACCTGGCCAACCAGCACCGGGTGTCCGACCTGATCAACCAGCGCCGACTCGAGCACGACACCGCCGTGCTCTTCGTGACCCACGAGATCAACCCGATCCTGCCCCTCGTCGACCGGGTGCTGTACCTGGTGGACGGCCGGTTCCGGATCGGCACCGCCGCCGAGGTGATGACCTCCGAGGTGCTCTCGGAGCTGTACCAGACCGACGTCGAGGTGCTGCACGTGCGCGGGCGACTGGTCGTCGTCGGCACGGGCGACGCCATCGACGCGCTCGGCAGTGCGGGCGGCGAGGGCATCCACCACGAGGACCACGAATGAACGAGAAGCTCTCCGAGGCCCTGTCGATGATGTTCGACTGGCAGGCCACCCTCGACCTGCTGCACTACGACTTCGTGCAGCAGGCGTTGCTCGCCGCCGCGATCCTCGGGTTGCTCGCCGGCGCGATCGGCCCGCTGATCATCAGCCGGCAGATGTCGTTCGCGGTGCACGGCACCAGCGAGCTGTCGCTGACCGGTGCCTCCGCGGCGCTGCTGGCCGGCCTCAGCGTGGGTCTCGGCGCCATCGTCGGCTCGGTGGTCGCGGCCGTGCTGTTCGGCCTGCTCGGCGCCAAGGCCCGCGAACGCGACTCGGTGATCGGCGTCATCATGTCGTTCGGCCTCGGCCTGTCCGTGCTGTTCATGTGGCTCTACCCCGGCCGCACCGGCACCAGCTTCTCGCTGCTCGTCGGGCAGATCGTCGGCGTCGGGAACAGCGGCCTGCAACTGCTGCTGGTGTGCGCGGTCCTGGTGCTCGCGGTGCTGCTGGTGGTGTACCGGCCGCTGCTGTTCGCCAGCACCGACCCGGACGTCGCGCGGGCCCGTGGCGTGCCGATCCGGGCACTGTCCATCGTGTTCGCGGTGCTGGTCGGCGTGGCCGCCGCGCTCGGCGTGCAGATCGTCGGCGCGCTGCTGGTGCTCTCGCTGCTCATCACCCCCGCGGCCGCGGCCGCGCGGATCACCTCGAACCCGCTGCGGACCACGCTGCTGTCCATCCTGTTCGCCGAGCTCGCGGCCGTCGGTGGCATCCTGCTCTCGCTGGCGCCCGGCGTCCCGGTGTCCACCTTCGTCACCACCATCTCGTTCGTGATCTACCTGATCTGCCGCGTGGTGGGCGCGCGGCAGGGCCGGGCCGTGAGGCGGGTCACGGTCGCTGCATAGGATTGGCCTCCGATCGTTCGCGATGGGAGAGCCATGACTGCTGCGCGTTGGGAATTCTGGATCGACCGTGGGGGCACGTTCACCGACATAGTCGGACGCCGACCCGACGGCAGCCTGGTCACGCACAAGCTGCTGTCGGAGAACCCAGCACGGTACTCCGACGCCGCCGTCGCCGGCATCCGCGCGCTGCTCGGGTCGAGTGCGGAAGGGGCCGTCACGGCGGATCGGGTGGAGCAGGTCCGGATGGGCACCACGGTGGCGACCAACGCTCTGCTCGAGCGCACCGGGGCACGCACGGCCCTCGTCATCACGAAGGGCTTCGGTGACGCGCTGCGGATCGGCTACCAGAACCGACCGCGAATCTTCGACCGGCACATCGAGCTGCCGGAGCTGTTGTACGAGCGCGTGATCGAGGTCGACGAACGCGTCATGGCCGATGGAACCGTGCTGCGCACCCCGGATCTCGACCAACTGGCCGGCGAGCTCCGGCGAGCGCAGGACGACGGGATCGGCGCGGTGGCGGTGGTGTGCATGCACAGTCACCTGTACCCCGAGCACGAGGCGGCGATCGGCGAGCTCGCGGCGGAGATCGGGTTCGCCCAGATCTCGCTGTCCAGCGTGGCCAGTCCACTGATGAAGCTGGTGCCACGCGGGGACACCGCAGTCGTCGATGCCTACCTCTCGCCGGTGCTGCGCCGCTACGTCGACCTGGTGACCGGGCAACTGCCCGGCGTGCGACTGATGTTCATGCAGTCCAACGGCGGGCTCGCCGAGGCGGGCCACTTCCGGGGCAAGGATGCGATCCTCTCGGGTCCGGCGGGCGGCATCGTCGGCATGGTGCGGATGTCGCAGTTGGCCGGCTTCGACAAGGTGATCGGGTTCGACATGGGTGGCACCTCGACAGACGTGTCGCATTTTGCAGGCGAGTACGAGCGCGTGTTCGACACCCAGGTCGCCGGGGTCCGCCTGCGGGCACCGATGCTGGACATCCACACCGTCGCCGCCGGCGGTGGCTCGATCCTGCACTTCGACGGCAGCCGGTACCGCGTCGGTCCGGACTCGGCGGGCGCCGACCCCGGGCCCTCCTGCTACCGCGGCGGCGGACCGCTGACCGTCACCGACGCCAACGTGATGCTCGGCCGTATCCAACCCGAGCACTTCCCCAGGGTGTTCGGCCCCGGGGGCGACCAGACACTGGACGGCGACATCGTCCGCAGCCGGTTCGCCGAGCTGGCCGCCGACATTCGTGCGCGCACCGGCGACGACCGCTCCCCCGAACAGGTCGCCGAGGGATTCCTGCGCATCGCGGTCGCGAACATGGCCAACGCGGTCAAGCACATCTCCGTGCAGAAGGGGCACGACGTCACCGAGTACGCGCTGACCACCTTCGGCGGTGCCGGTGGCCAGCACGCGTGCGCGGTGGCCGACTCGCTGGGTATCCACACCGTGCTGGTCCCACCCATGGCCGGCGTGCTGTCGGCGCTGGGCATGGGCCTGGCCGACACCACGGTCATGCGGGAGCAGTCGGTGGTCACACCGCTGGGGCCGGACTCCCTGCCGCGGATACTCGACGTCGCCGAAGCCCTGGAATCGGCGGCCGCCGCCGAACTCCTGGACGAGGGGATGTCGCCGGATCGGATCCGGCTGACCCGGCGGGCCCACCTGCGCTACGACGGCACGGACACCACCGTGCCCGTCGACCTGACCGAGCCCGAGACCATGACCGCGGAGTTCGAGAGGGTGCACCTGCGGACGTACTCGTTCCTGATGGACCGCCCGCTCATCGTCGACGCGGTGGCCGTCGAGGCGACCGGGCTGACCGACCAACCGGACCTGTCCGACGTGGCGGCGGCGACCGCTCCCGCCGCGGACGAGGCCGCCGACACCGTTCGTATGTACGCCGCCGGAACCTGGCACGCGGCGCCACTGCACGAGCGGGCACGGATGCGGCCCGGGGACGCGGTCACCGGACCGGCGATAATCGCCGAGACGAACTCGACCACCGTGGTGGACCCCGGCTGGCGCGGCACGCTCACCGAGGCCGGGCACCTGCTGCTCGAGCGGGTGGTCGCGCCCACCGAGGCAGCGATCGGCACGCAGGCCGATCCGGTGATGCTGGAGATCTTCAACAACCTGTTCATGTCGATCGCCGAACAGATGGGCACTGCCCTGGAGTCGACGGCGCAGTCGGTGAACATCAAGGAACGGCTGGACTTCTCGTGCGCGCTGTTCGATCCGGACGGCAACCTCATCGCCAACGCCCCGCACATCCCGGTCCACCTCGGATCGATGGGCAGTAGCGTCAAGGAGGTCATCGCGCGACGCCGGGACCGGATGCGGCGCGGCGACGTCTACGCCGTCAACGACCCGTACCACGGCGGCACCCACCTCCCCGACATCACCGTCATCACCCCGGTTTTCGACGAGTCGGGCGCAGAGATCCTGTTCTACGTCGCCTCCCGCGGGCACCACGCCGAGATCGGCGGGATCTCCCCGGGGTCGATGCCGGCCACCAGCCACGAGATCGACGAGGAAGGGGTGCTGTTCGACAACTGGCTGCTCGCCCGCGACGGCCGCCTCCGGGAAGCCGAGACGCTGGAGCTGCTGACCGGCGCGCGGTACCCGTCTCGGAATCCCGACACCAACCTCGCCGACCTTCGCGCCCAGATCGCCGCGAATGCAAAGGGAGTCGAGGAGGTCGCGAGAATGATCGACCACTTCGGCCTCGATGTGGTGGAGGCCTACATGCGCCACGTGCAGGACAACGCCGAGGAAGCGGTGCGCCTGGTCGTGGACACCCTCGCCGAGGGCTCCTATCGGTACGAGACGGATGCCGGCGCGGTGATCGCGGTACGGGTGAGCGTGGATCGGCAGAGCCGCTCGGCGACCATCGATTTCACCGGTAGCTCGCCACAACTCGAGTCGAACTTCAACGCGCCGTCGTCGGTCGCGACGGCCGCCGTGCTCTACGTGTTCCGCACTCTCGTCGCCGACGAGATCCCGCTCAACGACGGCTGCCTGAGGCCCCTGCACATCGTCATCCCCGAGGGGTCCATGCTCGCGCCGAGCCATCCGGCTGCCGTGGTCGCCGGCAACGTGGAGACCTCGCAGGCCGTGACCGGTGCACTGTACGGCGCGCTCGGAGTGCAGGCAGAGGGTTCCGGGACGATGAACAACGTCACCTTCGGCAACGACCGGCACCAGTACTACGAGACCCTCGGCTCCGGGTCCGGTGCGGGCGACGGATTCGACGGGGCGTCGGTGGTGCAGACCCACATGACGAACTCCCGACTGACCGACCCCGAGGTGCTCGAGTGGCGGCTTCCGGTGATCCTGGAGGACTTCGCGATTCGGCGCGGCAGCGGTGGGGACGGGCGCTGGCGCGGCGGCGACGGCGCGGTCCGCCGACTCCGATTCCTGGAGCCGATGCTGGTGAGCACGCTGTCGGGGCATCGCCGAGTGCCGCCGTACGGCATGGCCGGGGGCTCGCCCGGCGGGCTGGGCAGCAACCGGGTCGAACGCGCCGACGGCACCGTGGTCCCGATGGCCGCCTGCGACTCGGTCGATGTCGAGCCGGGCGACGTCCTGGTCGTCGAGACGCCGGGCGGCGGCGGGTACGGGGCGCGCCGGCACTGACCAGATCGCATCCGACGCGGCGTACGCGCCGATCACGACCAGCACCAGCAGCACGGCGACGACCGTCCACAGCAGGACCGCCCGGCCGCGGTCGAAGTTGTGCTGCTCACGCATCGACCGCGTGTTGACCGACCGGACGCGAATCGTCCGTTGGCTGACCGAAACCCGACCGGTCGCAGCCGCCCCGACGCGACAACCGCGCCGGTCCGGATCCCGGCCCGCTACGACGGCCCCGACCTCGCCGAGGTCGGTGAGCTGGCCGGGCTGGGCACCGGCGGCGGCGTGGCCGCGCACACCGGCCGCGACTGGACAGTCGCCTTCGCCGGGCTCGCTCCCGGATTTCGGCTACCCGCCGACGGCGACCCCGGCTGCGGGTCCGGCGTCGAGCGGTCCCCGGCATTGCGTTCCGGCCGCGGGCTACCGGAGCGACGCCGACCGCCACGCCGTCGGCGCCGCGACCGCGGCAACGGCGGCGAACGTCCCGAACAACAGCTGCGCCGACCCCGCCGACCCGCCGCCGAGGTTCACCAGCAGCCCGGCCAGTGCGGCCCCGAATGCGTTGGCCACCAACTGGACCGTGTTGATCGCCGCGGCCGCCTTGCCGCCCTCACCCGGGTCGTCGACGCTGCCCATCACGAAGGTCGCCAGGTGCGGCCAGGCGGCGCCGATGCCGGCCCCCGCCAGCACCAGTGCCGCGACCCACGTCGCGATCACCGTCCCGGACGCGTCCTCCCGCTGGGCAAGTGCCGCGACGAAGAAGCCGAGCGCCACCATCGCGGGCCCCGAGACGACCACCGCCCGGACCACCCGGGGCCGGGCCGCGCCGGCACTGGAGATCTCGCCGATCGTCCAGCCCACGGCCAGCGCCGCGCCCAGGAAGCCCGCGGCGACCGGCGTCAGCCCGCCGAGCCGCTGACCGAACAGCGGCACGAACGTCTCCGCCGTGGACGCGATCGCCAGCAGCGCGATGGTCAGGTAGGTCCACCGGAGCGGGTTGCCCGCGGCGAAGGTGACGGCGGGCAGCACCCTCGTCGACGACCTCCGCTCGCACAGCACGAAGACCGCCAGCAGCGCCAGTCCGGCCAGGACGCCGACGGCCGCGACGCCGGCCCGGGTGGCCAGGCTCGCCACGCTCACCACGAGCGCCGCGGTCGAGAGCAGCACCATCGACCGGACCGGCACCGCCTCCACCGCGGTGTCGGTGGGGCGGTCGCCGGGGATGTACCGGGGCACCACCGCGCCGAGCGCTGCCGCGAGCACGGCCAACGTCACGAACGCCAGACGCCACGCGCCGAACTGCGCGAACAGCCCGCCGATGGCCGGCCCGACGAAGGTCCCGATCCCCCACATCCCCGACACCAGCGCGGATGCGCGGGCCCACAGCCCGGCGGGCAGCACCGATCGGATCAGCGCGTAGGCGAGCCCGCTGAGCAGTCCGCCGCCGAAGCCCTGCAGGGCGCGCCCGGCCAGCAGCACGAACATGTCCGGCGCCGCCGCGCACACCAGCGTGCCCGCCGTGAACAGGCCGATGGCGCTCAGGTACGCCCCGCGCGAGCCCACCCCGGCCAGCAGCCGGCTCACCAAGACCGCGGAGACCACCGAGGCGACCAGGAAAATGGTTGTGGCCCACGCGAAGTACCGCTCGCCGCCGATCTCGTCGACCGCGGACGGCAGCAGGCTGGCGGTGAGATAGATGTTCACCGCGTACAGCGCGACGCCGCCGGCGAGCACCACCATCGGACCGAGATGGGCCGGGCCGAGCAGTTGCCGCCAGCCGCGGTCGGGAGGGGTGGACTGTGTCTCGGTCGGCTGCATGACCGCTACGCTAAAACCTCCAGTGCACTCGAGGTCAATTCGGAGGGTCCCGTGCCGACAGGAGGCCCAGTGCCCGCCGACGCCGGCTCGACGCCGGTTCCGGTTCCGCGACGCCCCGCTGCGACGGAACTGCTCGGGGTGGGCGAGATCGCCCGGCGCAGTGGACTGGCCGTGAGCGCGCTGCACTACTACGAGTCGGTGGGTCTGCTCTCCCCCGAACGCACCGCCGGGAACCAGCGCCGCTACCCGCGCAGCGTGCTGCGGCGGATCGCGTTCATCCGGATGGCGAACCGGGTCGGGATCCCGCTGGCCGACGTCGCGGCGGCGCTCGCCACCCTCCCGGACGGGCGGACCCCGACGAAGCGGGACTGGGAGCGGCTGTCGGGGCAGTGGCGCGCCGAGCTCGACGAACGGATCCACCGGCTCCAGCAGTTGCGCGACGACTTCACAGGCTGCATCGGCTGCGGCTGCCTCTCGCTCAACTCCTGCTGGATGCTCAACCCCGGCGACCGGCTCGGCGAGCAGGGTCCGGGGCCGCAACGCCTCTGACGCCCGCTCAGCCGCCGAGGGCGAACGCGACAAGGAACCCGACCGCGGTGGACAGGCCGACCCACCAGCCGCCCTCCCGGTACGCCTCCGGCATCAGCGAGTCCGCGAGCACGGCGATGGTCGCGCCGCCGGCGAAGGCCTGGATCACCGCGATTTGACGGCTGCCGATGTTGTCCGCGGCGGCGTTCGCGGCGATCACCACCAGCACCAGCACCACGGCGGTCACCGCCCACAGCAGCAGCGTCCGGCGCGGGTCGAACCGCGGTTGGGTGCGCATCGACGCGGCGCCGGCGACCGCCTCCGGGACGTTGCCCACCGCGACCGCCACCAGCAGCACCATCCCGCCGCCGCCGCTCAGCGAGACGCCGAGGGCGGTGTTCTCCGGGATGCCGTCGAGCAGGGTGCCGAGCATCAGCGCCCAGCCCAGGGCCGCCGGACCCAACTTGTTCTCGATCAGGTGGTCGGCCACCACGTAGACCAGCGCGCCACCGAGCAGTGCGGTCCCGGCCACCAGCACGCCCTCGGAGTCGAACGCCGGCTGGAACAGTTCGGTGGAGACCGCAGCGACCATCGTCCCGGCGCCGAACGCCATCAGTGCGGCGAGCAGCGGCCGCGGCAGGTCGTACCGCAGACCGATCAGGGCACCGAGGAACAGCGGCACGGCCGTGCCGAGCCCGTACAACGCGGCGGTCAGCATCCGCCGATCGTAGTGGGGCTCGCGGCGCCGGTGAGGGAGACTCTCAGGTGTGGCATGGCTCGAGGTGATCCGGACCGGGGCGCTCGCCACGGCAGCCGCGCCACCGACACCCTCGCCGGGCTCGGGCCGCCGCCGGTGCGGGTCGGCGACCGACTGCCCGTCGGCGACGCCGCCGCGGACTGGCCGGCCGAGGAGATCATCCCGCCGCCGCCCGTCCGTTCGGGGCCGACCCTGCTGCGGTTGCGCCTCGGGCCACGGTCGGACTGGTTCGCCGAGTCCGCTGTCGACACGCTGCTCGGACAGACCTGGGCGGTGTCCCCCGAGACCAACCGGGTGGGCGCGCGACTGCGCGGTGCGGCGCCGCTGCCGCGCCTCGGCGACACGGAACTGCCGAGCGAGGGCATGGTGCGTGGAGCTCTGCGGGTTCCGGCCGGCGGGCAGCCGGTGCTGTTCCTGGCGGACCACCCGGTGACCGGGGGCTATCCGGTGATCGCGGTGGTGGTGGACGCGGACCTCGGTGCGGCCGGGCAGCTGGTCCGGCGACGTGGTGCGCTTCGCCCTCTGACGGGCGGCTGCCCTGGTCGACCACAGCGAGCCCTTTCGGCCCAGCGGGACCGAAAGGACTCACAGATGCGTCAGCGCCTCCGCTGGCGGGCGATGTCGGAGAGCACCACGCCCGCGGCGACGGACGCGTTGAGCGACTCCACCGGTCCGGCCATCGGGATGCTCAGGATCGTGTCGCAGGTC
This sequence comes from Rhodococcus sp. P4_C10, assembly GCF_056402135.1. Classification (NCBI taxonomy): domain Bacteria; kingdom Bacillati; phylum Actinomycetota; class Actinomycetes; order Mycobacteriales; family Nocardiaceae; genus Rhodococcus; species Rhodococcus sp. P4_C10. Next base: position 64,635 of record NZ_JBFUHZ010000008.1, read on the forward strand.
TCGCGGACCAGGCGCGAGAGGCCCTTGCCCTCCGAGCCGACCACGATCACGACCGGGCCGGTGCCGTCGTACTCGTCGAGGGTGGTGTCGCCGCCCGCGTCGAGCCCGACCACCTGCACGCCCTTGGCCGCCCAGTCCTTGAGGGTCCGGGTGAGGTTGGTCGCCTGCGCGATCGGCAGCCGCGCCGCGGCACCGGCACTGGTCCGCCACGCGACCGCGGTGACGCTGGCGCTGCGGCGCTGCGGGATCACCACGCCGTGCCCACCGAACGCCGCCACCGAACGCACCACGGCGCCGAGGTTGCGCGGGTCGGTGATGTTGTCCAGCGCGACCAGCAGAGGGCGCTCCTGGTGCTTGCGTGCCTCGGCGATCAGGTCGTCGGGGTGCGCGTAGCGGTACGGCGGCACCTGCAGGGCGACGCCCTGGTGCAGCCCGTTGGCGCTCATCCGGTCCAGGTCGCCCCGGGGGACCTCGAGGATGGAGATGCCGGCCTCGGCCGCCAACTGCACGGACTCCTTGAGCCGGTCGTCGCTGTCGGTGCCGACCGCGACGTACAGGGCGGTCGCCGGGACACCCGCCCGCAGGCACTCGACGACGGGGTTGCGGCCCAGCACGTTCTCGGGACCGGCGTCGCCCTTGCGGGGCGAGCCGCCGCGACCGCGGGGTGCGCTGCCGCCGGTGCGGCCCGCGTCGGCGGCCTTGGCCGCGGCCCGGGCCCGCTTGGCAGCGGGATGCTTGGTGCGCTCGACCGCCGGCGGGGTAGCCCCGCGGCCGGCGAGGCCGCGACGGCCGCCTCCACCGGAGCCGACTACCTGGCCCTTCTTGGTGCCGGACTTGCGGACTGCGCCGCGCCTGCTCGAATTGCCAGCCATCACTGCCCTGCTTCGTTGTGGTTCGTCTTCACGGCCCACTCGGGGCCGTTCGGTGTGTCGGTGACCTCTACGCCCGCCATGGCGAGCCGGTCCCGGATCTCGTCAGCCGCTGCCCAGTCCTTGTCGGCCTTGGCCCGCTGACGCGCCTCGAGATTCGCGCGGACCAGAACGTCCAGCGCGTCGTGCAGGGCGGAGCCGTCGGCCGTCTCCGAGACCCAGTGCGGGTCGAGCGGGTCCACCCCGAGTATGCCCATCATGGCGCGTACCTGCCCGGCGATCGCGACCGCCGCGTCCAGGTCGCCCGCTGCCAGCGCACGGTTGCCCTCGCGCTGGCGGCCGTGGATCTCGGCGAGCGCCTTGGGCACCCCGAGGTCGTCGTCGAGCGCGGCCGCGAACTCCGCGGTCCACTTGCCGACCGGGATCTCGCCGGCCCGCTCCTGCGTCTTGAGCACGAACGCCTCGATGCCGCGGTAGGTCTCCGCAGCGACGTCGAGCGCATGATCCGAGTACTCGAGCATCGAGCGGTAGTGCGCCCCGCCGAGGTAGAACCGCAGCTCCTGCGGCCGGACCCGTTTGAGGACGTTGGGCACGGACAGCACGTTGCCGAGGGACTTCGACATCTTCTCGCCGCCCATGGTCACCCAGCCGTTGTGCAGCCAGTACCGCGCGAAGCCGTCGCCCACGGCCCGGCTCTGCGCGAGCTCGTTCTCGTGGTGCGGGAACACCAGGTCCAGGCCGCCGCAGTGGATGTCGAACTCCGCGCCCAGGTAGGCCTCCGCCATCGCCGAGCACTCCAGGTGCCAGCCCGGACGGCCGCGGCCCCACGGGGTGGGCCACGACGGCTCGCCCGGCTTCTCGGCCTTCCACAGCGTGAAGTCGCGCGGGTCGCGCTTGCCCTCGGCGGCGCTCTCGCCCTGGTGCACGTCGTCGAGCTTGTGCCCGGACAGCGCGCCGTAGGCGGGGTAGCTCCGCACGTCGAAGTAGACGTCGCCGGCGGCGGCGTAGGCGTGCCCGGCGTCGATCAGCCGTGCCATCAGCTCGACCATCTGCGTGACGTGGCCGGTCGCGCGGGGCTCCGCCGACGGGGCCATCACCCCGAGCTGCTCGTACGCCCGGTCGAAGGAGCGCTCGTAGGTGGCGGCCCACTCCCACCAGGGTCGACCCGCCTCGGCGGCCTTGTTCAGGATCTTGTCGTCGATGTCGGTGACGTTCCGGACGAACGCGACGTCGTAGTCGTGCGCGAGCAGCCAGCGCCGCAGCACGTCGAACGCCACACCACTGCGCACGTGACCGATGTGCGGGTCACCCTGGACCGTCGCGCCGCACAGATAGATCGACGCGTGTCCGGGGGCCAGCGGCGTGAACTCACGCAGGGCCCGCGCTTCGGTGTCGAATAGGCGCAGAGTCACGACGTGCGATCTTACCGGTCCGGGGCCACGTCACGTACCAGCGCGGTCGCGACCGCCGCGATGCCCTCCCCGCGCCCGGTCAGGCCCAGCCCGTCGGTGGTGGTCGCGGAGACCGAGACCGGCGCCCCGAGCACCCCGGAGAGCACCGCCTGCGCCTCCGCGCGACGGGGACCGATCTTGGGCCGGTTGCCGATCACCTGCACCGCGGCATTGCCGACGACCAGACCCTGCGCCTCGAGCAGTTGCCGCACCTCACCGAGCAGCAGCACACCGCTCGCGCCGTCCCACTCGGGGCGCCCGGTGCCGAACACCGAGCCCAGGTCGCCGAGTCCGGAGGCGGACAACAGGGCATCGCACAGCGCGTGCGCGGCGACGTCGCCGTCCGAGTGCCCGGCGCAGCCGTCCTCGTCCTCGAAGAGCAGTCCCGCCACCCAGCAGGGCCTGCCCTTTTCGATCGGATGGACATCCGTACCGATTCCAACTCGCACGCGCCACGCTCCCTGTCGGTCGAGGTTCCAGTCGGTCCAAGCTTCTAGCAGGACCCCAGCTTCTGGTGGGAGCCACGCTGGCGGATCGCAGGCTCCTCGCTCAGCGCCCTGGCCAGGGCCAGGTCCAGGGCGGTGGTGATCTTGAAGGCCAGCGGGTCGCCCGCGACGGTGTGGACTGGGCCGCCGATGCGTTCGACCAGGCCGGCGTCGTCGGTGGCGACGGACTCGGCGGCGGCGTAGGCGCGGCGCAGCAGGTCCGCCGAGAAGCCCTGCGGTGTCTGCACCGCCCGCAACTCGGACCGTTCCGGGGTGCCGGTGACCACGCCGAGCGGGTCCACCGTCTTGACGGTGTCCGCCACCGGGACCACCGGGACGACCGCCGAGCGGCCGGCCCGCAACGCCGCGACGACCCGGGCGATCAGTTCGGGCGGGGTCAACGCGCGCGCCGCGTCGTGCACCAACAGCAGGTCGGCGTCGGGCGCCGCGGCGATGCCCGCGCGCACCGAGTCGGTGCGCTCGGCGCCGCCCGCGACCACGTCGACACCGTCGGGCAGTTCACCGCGGACCTCGGGGACCCGGTCCGCGGGCACGATCACCACGACCCGGTCCACGACGCCGGACGCCAGCAGGCCGTCCACGGCCAGCCGGAGCAGCGTCTCGCCACCCAGCGTCACGAACGCCTTGGGCATTCCCGCGCCGAGCCGAACACCCTGTCCGGCCGCCGGAACCAACGCAACAACCCGGTCGACGTTGTTCACGTCAACCGGGTTGGTCACGATACTCACTGTGTGCGACGTCGCTGTCAGGACGCCGCTGCAAGAACCTCGTCGAGAATGATGTCGGCCTTCTCCTCGTCCGTACCCTCGGCGAGCGCGAGCTCACCGACAAGGATCTGACGGGCCTTGGCGAGCATTCGCTTCTCACCTGCGGAGAGGCCGCGGTCCTGCTCGCGACGCCACAGGTCGCGCACCACCTCGGCGACCTTGTTCACGTCACCGGACGCGAGCTTCTCCAGGTTGGCCTTGTAACGGCGCGACCAGTTGGTCGGCTCCTCGGTGTGCGGCGCCCGGAGCACCTGAAACACCTTGTCCAGACCCTCCTGCCCCACAACATCACGAACGCCGACGTACTCGGCGTTGTCTGCTGGGACCCGAACGGTGAGGTCGCCCTGAGCGACCTTCAGAACGAGATACTCCTTCTGTTCACCCTTGATGGTGCGAGTTTCGATCGCCTCGATCAGCGCCGCTCCGTGGTGGGGGTATACGACGGTTTCTCCGACCTTAAAAATCATCTGTCCCGTGCCCCTTTCGATCTTCCCAGTTTATCACGGGTTGTCTCGGCAACGATTCCAACTGCGCTGGTCAGGGGCACAGTCCGCCTTCCGGAGGGGTTGACAGGGTGGCCCGGACGTGCAGCAAGAAGCCCTAAACCGACCAATTGGCCTCGGCTTTCGCCTCGTCGCGACGCGCCGGAAACCACCAAACCGACACCCCGCGGCGATAGCTCGCGATCTGACTACTACTCTGCCTAGTGGAGTTACGACCCGACGCCGTGGAGGACAACCCGTGACAGCCCTGAATGCGTCGACTCGCCGAGTCGCCACCGCAGTTGCCCTTGCCGCAGCCGCAGCCATCTCGCTGTCCGCCTGCAGCGCCGGCCAGATCACCCAGACCGCAACGCAGGTCGCCGCCGTGAACGGCAACTACGCGAACCAGGGCGACATCGCCCTGCGCAACGTGCACGTCCTGTTCCCGGACAGCGAGGAGTACAGCCTCGAGCCGGGCGGCACCGCAGCCCTGGCGTTCATCGCGGTGAACGAGAGCGAGTCCGAGCCGGAGCGACTCACCCGGATCAGCACCGACTACGCCAAGTCGGTCACCATCGCCGGCGAGGTCGGCGGCCGCGTGATCGACCCGCAGACCTCGCTCGGCGCCGGCGTCCGTGCCGCCACGGTCCTCGACAACCCGGAAGACCCGACGCAGCTGATCCTGGTGACGCTCGACGACCTCAGCGAGGGCGTGCGTCCCGGCCTGACCATCCCGGTCACCTTCACCTTCGCGAAGGCCGGCGACATCACCGTCCAAGTTCCGGTCGACGCCGGCCCGCGCACCGAGCGGCACGAGTCCGAGAAGTCCGGCAACGAAGGCGCCGCGCACCTGGACAGCGGCGGACACTGATCGCCCCCGCGGTCCGCTGACCTGCACTTCGAGAACGGCCCCCGACGTCTTCACGTCGGGGGCCGTTCTCGTCGCACCGGCTGTCGGACCCGCCACCTAGGCTGCCCTCGTGGCCAAACCCAAATCGAGTTTCCGGTGCTCGTCCTGTCAGCACACGATGCCCAAGTGGGTCGGTCGCTGCCCGGACTGCGGCGCCTGGGGATCCGTCGAGGAGGCCCCCGCCCTCGCGGCCGCCGTGACCGGCCGGCCCGGCGCCACCTCGGCCCGTGGCGGCGCCGCGCTGGTCCCCAGCTCCCCCGCGATGCCCATCTCCGAGATCAGCGGCACCTCCAGCCTGGCCAAGCCGACCGGCGTGTCGGAGCTCGACCGGGTGCTCGGCGGCGGCCTGGTGCCCGGCTCCGTGGTGCTGCTCGCCGGCGAACCCGGCGTCGGCAAGTCGACGCTGCTGCTCGAGGTGGTGCACCGCTGGGCCCGACGCGACCCGCAGGACCGCGCGCTGTACGTGACCGGCGAGGAGTCGGCCGGCCAGGTGCGGCTGCGGGCCGACCGCACCGGCGCCGTGCACGAGCGGGTCTTCCTGGCCGCGGAATCCGACCTGGCAACGGTGTTCGGGCACGTCGAGCAGGTGCGTCCCACACTGCTGATCGTCGACTCCGTGCAGACCATGCTGGCCGCCGACGTCGAGGGCGTCACCGGCGGCGTCACCCAGGTCCGCGCCATCACCAGCGCCCTGACCTCACTCGCCAAGACCACCGGCATCCCGGTGCTGCTGATCGGCCACGTCACCAAGGACGGCGCGGTCGCCGGGCCCCGATCCCTCGAACACCTGGTGGACGTGGTGCTGCACTTCGAGGGCGACAAGCACTCCACGCTGCGGATGGTGCGCGGGGTCAAGAACCGTTTCGGCGCCGCGGACGAGGTGGGCTGCTTCGAACTGCGCGAGGACGGCATCGAGTGCGTCAGCGACCCGTCCGGCCTGTTCCTGCACCACCGCGACGACGCCGTGGCGGGCACCGCGGTCACCGTCACGATGGACGGCAAACGCCCGTTGCTGGGCGAGGTCCAGGCCCTCGTCGCGCACACCACAAACCCGTCGCCGCGCCGCGCGGTCAGCGGCATGGACTCCGCTCGGGTCGCGATGGTGCTCGCGGTCCTCGAACGACGGTTCGGGATCAAGGTGTCCGACAAGGAGGTGTACGCGGCCACCGTCGGCGGGATGCGGGTGACCGAACCGTCCGCGGACCTGGCCCTGGCACTCTCCGTGGCGTCGGCCTTCCGGGACGTGGCGCTGCCGGCGGGGCTGGTGGTGCTCGGAGAGGTCGGGCTGGCGGGCGAGGTGCGGCGGGTGACCGGCGTCGGCCGGCGGCTCGCCGAGGCGAAGCGGCTCGGCTTCACCCACGCGGTGGTGCCCCTCGACTCCGGCGACGCGCCGCCCGGGTTCCGGTCGGTCGAGGTGGGGAACCTCGGCGAGGCCCTGCGGGTGCTGGACGGTCTCCCGCCCGCCGCACCGGCCCGGGTCAAGCGGTCGCTGCGGCCGGTCCCCTGAACCCGGTCTCCCACACGGAGTTCCAGGCCCAGGGGCCGGCGGGCTCCCTACAGCGAGGAGGTGCCGAACGGCGAGACGGGCACGCCGTCGACGAAGTCCGCCATCGGCGCGAAGTGCTCGGGCTTGATCGTCAGGAACAGCCCGCGGGAGGTCGCCACCACGGTGTCGCCCGCGGTGGGGCCCTCCACGATGCGGGCCTCCGCGCTGGTGTAGACCTTGCGCCGGACCATGCCGTCGATCCGGGCCCGGAACTCGAGCACCGAGCCCAACGGGATCGGGCGGGCGAAGTCGATCTCGAGGTGCCCGGTCACCACCGGTCCGCCGAGGACCATGCAGGCCATGCCCTGCACCTCGTCGAAGGCCACCGACAGGATGCCGCCGTGGATGACGCCGGGTCCGCCCTGGTATCGCTGCGCCACCGTCAGCCGCCCGCTGACCTCGAGGCCTTCGCCGGCGGTGAAGGTCATCGCCATCCCGGCGGGCTGGTCGTCACCGCAGCCGAAGCACTTCGACCAGTGCTGCGGCAGCGCCCCACCGGGCGCGGGAAAGAAGTCGGGACGGGGCGGAAGCGTCAGATCATCAGGCAAGGTCCAGGTACTGCTCATAGATAGGTAATCTAATCGCGGGAAATGCGTGGGGGGCTACCGGCCTCCTGCGATTCAGCACGGTGCCATGAGGTATCGCGAGGCGAAGGGGGACGGCGATGGAGGACACCGCGCCCACGGCCGCGCTCCGCGAGACGATCTCCCGGCTGGCGCCGGGAACCGAACTCCGAGACGGCCTCGAACGCATTCTGCGCGGCCGCACCGGCGCCCTCATCGTGCTCGGCTACGACGACGAGATCGAGGACCTCTGCGACGGCGGGTTCGAGCTCGACGTCGAGTTCGCCCCGACCAGGCTGCGGGAACTGTCCAAGATGGACGGCGCCGTCGTGCTCTCCTCCGACGGGACCCGGATCGTCCGGGCGAACGTGCAGCTGGTTCCCGATCCCAAGATTCCCACCGTCGAGTCCGGCACCCGGCACCGCGCCGCGGAGCGGACCGCCATCCAGACCGGCTGCCCGGTGGTCTCGGTCAGCCAGTCGATGAGCATCGTCAGCGTCTACGTCGACGGCATCCGGCACGTCCTGGACGGCTCGGCGACCATCCTCTCTCGCGCCAACCAGGCGGTCGCCACGCTCGAGCGGTACAAGTCGCGGCTGACGGAGGTCACCAACGCCCTCTCCGTGGTCGAGATCGAGGACTTCGTCACCCTGCGCGACGCGCTGACCGTCGTGCAGCGGCTGGAGATGGTCCGCCGGGTGTCGGTGGAGATCGAGCGCGACGTCCTCGAACTCGGCACCGACGGACGCCAGCTGGCGCTGCAGCTCGAGGAACTGGTCGGCGACAACGACGTGGCGCGTCAGCTGGTGGTCCGGGACTACGTCGCCGGGCCGGGGCAGGCGCCGACCGATGCCGTCGAACGCGTCCTGACGTCGCTGGACAAGCTCACGGACGCGGACCTGCTGGACCTGACCACCCTGGCCCGCGCCTTCGGCTACCCGGCGACCATCGAGTCGCTGGATGCGCCGATGAGCCCGCGCGGGTACCGGGTGCTGGCCCGGGTGCCCCGGCTGCAGTTCCACCAGGTGCACCGGCTGGTCGGCGCGTTCGGCACGCTCCAGGGCCTGCTCGCCGCGACCGCGGCCGACCTGCAGGCGGTGGAGGGCATCGGCGGCCTGTGGGCCCGGCACATCCGGGAGGGCCTCTCCAGGCTCGCCGAGACGTCGATCGCCGGGCCGTTCGACTAGGTGATGTTGAACGGCTCCGGGGTGCTGCGCAGCGCGCCGAGCTGACCGACCACCGTGTAGGCGCCGGGACCGACGGGGTTGCGGGCCGCCGCGCAGCCCGGCTCCGAGGTGGCGCCGGACCACTTGATGGTGAACGCGGCCTGCTCGCCGGGCTTGAGGGTGCGCACGTCCGGAGTGTTGTTGGGGAAGCAGTCGGTGTTCGACCACAGCCGGTGCTGGCCGTCGAGGCTGTAGACCATCACCTGCTGCATGCCGGCGCCCAGGTCGCGTTCGCACGACTCGTTGCCGATGTTGGTGATGACGATCCCGAACGCCGGGTCCTGACCCGCCGGGTAGTTCGCCTCGTCCGAGCTGGCCTTGATCGCCAGCGACTTGTCCGCGCACTGACCGGGCGGCAGAGCTCCGGCGACCGCGGCCGCGGAGGCCGCAGCCGACCCGGAGACCGCCGATCCCGACGCCTGACCACCCGAGTCGGCGTCGGCGGCGTCGGGCTCGGTCGTGGAGCTGGACGCCGCGGCGGACGCCGACGACGAGGCGGCCAGGGCCGAACTCGACGCCACGGCTTCCGCGGACGGGTCCTCGTCCCCGCCGCTCACGGCGGAGATGATCCACACCAACAGCAGCAGCACGACCACCGAAACACCGATCGCAAGCATGCGGCGGCGCCAGTAGATCTCAGGGGGCAGCGGCCCGGACGGTTCCAACACAGACACCAAGGTATTCGCCCGGGCCCCGGAGGTGGTCGAGCAGGGTCGGCGTGTCGCTCGCCGCCGCCCCTTCGGTCGGTCAGGCGGGGGTGACGTTCTCCCCGATCTCACCCACCACGCCACGCACCTTCACGCCGCCGTTGGCCAGTGTGTAGGTGACACCGACGATGGCGCAGGTGCCCTTCTCGACCTTCTCGGCGATGATCCGGGATCGCTGCATGAGCAGGTCACCGGTCTCCACCACGTGCCGGCCCTCGAGCTCGTCGACCGTGCTCAGGCCCTCGTTGCGGCCCATCAGGATGGACGGCGCGACCCGCTCGATGATGCTGCGGATGAAGCCGGCGGGCACCGCGCCGCGGTCCAGTGCGTCGATGGTCGCCGAGACGGCGCCGCAGTTGTCGTGGCCGAGGACCACGATCAGCGGGACGTCGAGGATCTCGACCGCGTACTCGATGGACCCGAGCACCGAGCTGTCGATGACATGACCCGCGGTGCGGACGACGAACATGTCGCCGAGCCCCTGGTCGAAGATGATCTCCGCGGCCACGCGGGAATCACCGCATCCGAAGAGCACGGCGGTGGGGTGCTGTCCGGAGACGAGTTTGGCCCTGTCGGCGACGCCCTGGCTGGGGTGCAGCGAGGTGCCTTCCACGAAGCGGTCGTTACCCTGCTTCAGTGCCTTCCAGGCGGAAATGGGGTTCGAATTGGGCATGGATGCATTGTGCACCCGGTGCCTGTGGCCGCTTTCGCCCGACCTGGTACAACCGCGAACGAGGGACATGACAATCCGGTGAATTCATCCGCACTGATCAGCTGGTTCGAACGCGAGGCGCGCGATCTGCCCTGGCGACGCGAGGGCGTCACGGCGTGGCAGATCCTGATGAGCGAGATCATGCTGCAGCAGACGCCGGTGGTCCGGGTGGCTCCGGTGTGGGAGCAGTGGGTGGCCCGCTGGCCGGTGCCGTCGGCGATGGCCGCGTCCAGCCAGGGTGAGGTGCTGCGGGCCTGGGGCAAGCTCGGCTACCCGCGCCGCGCGCTACGACTGCACGAGTGCGCCCGCGTGCTCGCGACCGAACACGGCGACGCGGTCCCGACCGACGTCGACGTGCTGCTCGGACTGCCGGGTATCGGCGCGTACACCGCCCGGGCCGTGGCCTGCTTCGCCTACGGACAGCGAGTTCCGGTGGTGGACACCAACGTTCGGCGCGTCATCGCGAGATCGGTACACGGACAGGCGGAGCAGGGAAACCCGTCCACCACCCGCGACCTCGCCGATGCGGCGCAACTGCTGCCGCGCACCAGGACTCGGGCCACGGTCTTCTCGGCCGCGCTGATGGAGCTCGGCGCCACGATCTGCACGGCCCGGACCCCGGACTGCGCGCGCTGCCCCCTCGACGACTGCGCCTGGGTGCTGGCGGGCCGGCCCGAACACACCGGGCCGCCACGCAAGGTGCAGAAGTTCGTGGGCACCGATCGTCAGGTGCGCGGGCGCCTGATGGACGTGCTGCGCGAGAGCCACGGACCGGTGGAACGCGCACGGCTGGACCTGGCCTGGCTCACCGATACCGGCCAGCGCGACCGGGCACTGCACTCCCTGCTCGTGGACGGACTCGTCGAGCAGACCGAGGACGGGCTGTTCGCGCTGGCCGGCGAGGGCTGACGCACACGGCATCTCGCCGCGCCCGGCCGCCGTAACTAGTCGTCGAGGCCGAGCTCGACGGCCCGAGTGAGAGCGGCGCCGAGGACGTCGGCGTCGAGTACCAGGGTCCGCAGGGCCGTCGCGGCGACGAGCAGGGCGTCGAGATCGTCGCCGTAGACGCTGACCATGCCGGCCTCCGGGTCGAACCCGACCGCGTCGAGCGCCGACGGGGCCTGGTCGGTGAGCACGGCGCGAAGCGCGCCGGTGAAGTCGTATCCGGAACCCTCGATCCCGTGAGCCTCCAGCGCCGACCGGTGCTGGTGGTACTCCGGGCCCCCGGGCGAATAGATGATGCTGGAACTGCGGCCGCCGGTCACGAGGCGAATCGGTTCGAGGGCGTCGAAGTCGTCAGAGGTTGCCATGCCGAGACCGTACCGAGGTCGACCGACATGGCCGCGTTCTAGTCGCGAAGTTCGGCGAGGAACTTCTCGACCGCCGCCCGGTACTCCGCCGGGCGGTCGTCGTGGACGAGGTGACCCGCACCCTCGATCAGCTCATAGCTGGTTTCGGACCGCCTCGCCGTGGCGGCCATCTCGCGCATCTGCCCGGCGGGGGTGATGGTGAACTCGCCCTCCAACAGCAGCGCGGGCGCGCGGACCGAGGCCCACTGCGTCCAGAAGTCGCGGGTGCCCCACTCCTCGGAGATCTCCCGCCAGACCGGGACCTCGCCGTGCAGGTACCAGCCGTCGCTGCGCTGCTCGAACGAGTCCATGAAGTACTGCGCCGCAACGGGTCCGAAGAAGTCGACCATGTGCTCGGCGTCCCGGAACGGCTGCGGCCAGGAGCCGATCAGTGCGGCCCAGTCGTCCGCGGTGCGGCCCTGGAAGTCGGGCGCCATGTCCTCGACCACCAGCGCCCGCACCCGCTCCGGGTACGCGGCCGCGAAGCACCAGCCGTGCAACCCACCCATCGAGTGCCCGATCACGACCATGGGTTCGGCGATCGACGCCGTCGCCTCGGCCAGGTCCGCCACGAAGGCCTCGGTGCTCAGCGTGGCGGGCGCGGGCCGCCCGTGACCGGCCGCGCCGAAGGTGTGGACGTGCCCGAACTCGCGCAACCACGGCACCTGCCGGCGCCAGGTGCGGGCGCTGCCCATCAGCCCGTGGAGCAACAGGATTGGCACACCGGATCCACCCTCGTCATGAAGCACGGGTCCCAAGGTATCGGAGTACGCTCGCCGCCATGTCTGTGGTGAAGATCAATGCAATCGAGGTCCCCGAGGGCGCCGGCCCCGAGCTGGAGAAGCGCTTCGCGGGCCGCGCCCACGCGGTGGAGAACTCCCCCGGATTCCTCGGCTTCCAACTGCTGCGCCCCGTCAAGGGCGACGACCGCTACTTCGTGGTCACCCAGTGGGACTCCGAGGAGTCGTTCCAGGCCTGGGCGCAGGGTCCCGCGCGGGCCGCGCATGCCGGCGAGCGCGCCAAGCCGGTCGCGACGGGCGCCTCACTGCTCGAGTTCGAGGTGGTCCTCGACGTGGCCGCCAAGGGCGTCTGACCGTCCGGAGCGGGCCTGCCGGGCGCCCGACCTGCACGGGCGCCGCGCCATCCCCGATTCCGATACCCTCGGCCGCAAGGGTTTACCAACCGTTGACACAAGCTTGAGGAGTTTCGTGGGATTCTGGGATCAGCTCAAGTCGAAGACGCAGGAACTGAACGGGCAGTTGCAGACGAAGACCGCCCAGTTCAAGAACAAGGAGTTCGCGAACGGTTCGATGGCGATGTGCGCGCTGATCGCGGCCGCCGACGGCCGCATCGATCCGGCCGAGCGCCAGAAGACCGCCGCGTTGATCATGGGCAACGAGTCGCTCAAGGTGTTCACGCCTGACGAGCTGCGCGAGAAGTTCGACTGGTACTGCGACAAGCTGCAGGGCGACTTCGACTTCGGCAAGGTCGAGGCGACCGCGACGATCGGCAAGCTCAAGCCGAAGCCGGAGCAGGCCCGCGCGGTCATCCAGATCGGCATCATCATCGGCGGCGCGGACGGCAACTTCGACGAGCACGAGAAGGCCACCGTCAAGGAAGCGTGCTTCGCGGTGGGCATCGACCCCGCCGAGTTCGACCTCTAGATTCCGCCCGTCGACAACGGAGGCGGCGTCGAGGTCGGCCTGACTTCCGCTGATGTACTGGACCAGACGGTTGACCGTGACGTCCCGGCCCGTGCTCTCCAGCATCGCGATGGCGCAGATCCGGGCACCGTCGACGGCCGAGTCCAGCCGAACCTCCACCTCGGGACCGCTGGTCGGGTACATGGTCACGACGCCGTCCACCGCCGCCCAGTTCGCGGCGCCCTGGTAGATCATCGCGAAGATCAGGACGCGCTTGAACATCTCGGGGCGGTCGAGGTTGACGTGCATGTTCTCGCCGCCACTGACCGAACCGGTCCGGTCGTCCCCGTCGAGCTGGACGAAGGGGGCCGTGTTCAGCGCGCCGAAGCTGTTCCCGAGCGCCTGGATGACGCCCTTCGAGCCGTCCGCCAGCTCGTACAGGCAGCCGAGGTCGAGGTCGATGCCGCCGGGGCCGGCGAGCTTCGCGAAGAAGCCCTTCTTCTTCGGCTGCTCCTGCGACCAGTTCAGGTTCACCCGCATGGCGCCCTGACGCTCGCCGGACTTGGTCAGGCTGACGCTCGGCGCGCTCTTGGTCAGGGTGATCTTGCTCAGGTTGACACCGCCACCCTGGACGGCGGCCGTGGGCTCGCCCGCCGGGGGCGTACCGGGGCGACGGGTGTAGTCGATTGCCATGTCGTGTCCTTTTCGAGTGGGTGTGACTATCCGACGGCGACGGTGCGGGGCTCCTCGACGAGCGCGTCGCCGTCGCCGTCGCCTGCCTTGCGGTTCCTGATGACGCTGGAGATGAACGCGGCACCGATCAGCGCGATGCCGACCAGGCCGGTGATCAGCTCGTTGACGTGCACACCGATCGAGACCAGCAGGATCACCGCGAGCGCGCCGATCGCCCAGTGCGCGCCGTGCTCGAGGTAGACGTAGTCCGAGAGCGTGCCCTTGCGGACCAGGAACACGGTGATCGACCGGACGAACATGGCGCCGACGAAGCCCAGGCCCAGCGCGATGATGATCGGGTCGGAGGTGATCGCGAAGGCGCCGATGACGCCGTCGAACGAGAACGACGCGTCCAGGACCTCGAGGTAGAGGAAGAGGAAGAAGCCGGCCTTGCCGGTGGCCTTCGCCAGGTTCGACGGGCCGCGGGACGGTTCCTCGCCCTCCTCCGGGAGGTTGAACAGCTCGCCGAGGCCGTTGACCGCGATGTAGAGGATCAGACCGCCGACGCCGGCCACCATCACGGTCGCGCGGTTCTCGTCGTCGGCGAGGAAGCCGGCGGTGACCAGCAGCAGGGCGCCCGCGACGATGACCTCGAGCTGATCGAGCTTGCCGATCTTGGCCAGCGGCCGTTCGATCCAGCCGAGCCAGGTGATCTCACGCTCTTCGAAGATGAAGTTCAGGAACAGCATCAGCAGGAACATGCCGCCGAACGCGGCGATCTGCGGATGCGCGTCGGTCAGGATGGTCTCGTAGCTGGGGCTGCCGTCGGGGAAGGCCGCGGCGCCGTCGGCGGGCGGGTTGAGCGCCAGGTTCATCGCCTCGACGGGGCCGAGGCCGGCCGCCACCCACACGATGACCAGCGGGAACACCAGCCGCATACCGAAGACGGCGATCACGATGCCGATGGTGAGGAAGATCTTCTGCCAGAACTCGCTCATCCGCTGCAGGACCGTCGCGTTGATCACGGCGTTGTCGAAGGAGAGCGAGATCTCGAGGATGGACAGGATCGCGACGAGGAAGACGGCCTCCGGGCCGCCGTAGATCGCCGCGATTATGAGTGCGAGCACGGTGACGAAGAACGAGACACCGAATATGCGCAGAACCACGAAGCGTGGCCTTTCTGTGAGGGCAGTGCAGGGTGGCTGCTGCAGCAGGCGGTTGCCACCGCGGTAGCGAACGACGGACCGGGAAGGGCATGCGGAACGCGCCCTCCCCGGCCCGAGGTTGTGGTGCTGCTGACTAGACGTTCACGCCGTAGTCGCGGGCGATGCCCGACAGTCCCGAGGCGTAGCCCTGGCCGACGGCCCGGAACTTCCACTCCGCGCCGTGGCGGTACAGCTCGCCGAAGACCATCGCGGTCTCGGTGGAGGCGTCCTCGGAGAGGTCGTAGCGGGCGAGCTCCGTGCCGTTCGCGCGATCGACGACGCGGATGAAGGCGTTGCGGACCTGGCCGAACGACTGCGCGCGGTTGTCCGCGTCGTAGATCGAGACGGGGAAGAAGATGCTCTCGATGTTCGCCGGGACGGCGGCGAGGTCGACGGCGATGACCTCGTCGTCCCCCTCGCCCGCGCCGGTGGTGTTGTCGCCGAGGTGCTCGATCGAGCCGTCCGGCGTCTTCATGTTGTTGAAGAACACGAAGTGCTGGTCGGAGACGACCTTCTTGTCGGCGCCGGCCGCGATTGCGCTGGCGTCGAGGTCGAACTCGGTACCGGTGGTGCTGCGGACGTCCCATCCGAGACCGATCGCGACCGCCGTGAGATTCGGCGCTTCCTTCGTGAGGGAGACGTTGCCGCCCTTGGTCAAGCTGACGCCCATGCGGAGCCCTTTCAATGTGGAGGTAGCCGGACCGCGGCCGGTGCCGAGGTCCGAAATGCCGTGATACCGCGGGTCCTGATCGCCAGGTCCAGCGCCGTTAACCAATGTACCTATCACCAATTCTTAAAATTTTGCCCAAGTACGATGGGTGCCGTGACGAGCCGATGGCCGCGATTCTTGGGGGGATCCGACGACGACGACGGGATCCGTCGCGCCCGGGAGTCGATGACCGCGGCCTTCCTGGCCATGGACGCCCGGCAGCGAACCGTCGAAACCGCAGTTGAGGCGTCCGCGGCGCTCTTCCCGGAGCGGGACATCCGGCGACCGTGGGCGCCGGTCCGTGACGCCTGCTACGCCGCCGCGAGCGCCTACGTCGCCCTGTCCGACATGACCGGCGTCACCTCGCCCGGCCCGGAATCGGTGTCGGTCGACCGGACTACGCGGCAACTGTCCGATGCGACACACGCCCTCGACGTGTTCTACGACACCCACCGCGCCCACCTCGACGACGCGACGGCGACCCTGCAGGCCGTGCCGCAGGTCGCGCGGCAGGCCCGAGCGGACGCGGACGCCGCCCGGGCGCGGTTACGCGGCCCCGACCAGGCGTACGCCGGCTACTCGTCGGTGCGCGCGGGGTCCGCCGACCTCGACGCCGCCACGCTGGCCCTCGACGCCGCCTCCGCCCTCCACGACGCCCGCGACATCCGTGCGGCAACGGCCCGCGTCCTGGCGGCGGTGGCCACCCTGCGGGAATCGCTGTCGGCCGCCCCGACCCGCGAGCGCGAGGCCCGTACCGCGCTGGCCTCGGTGCGCACCCGGGTCGACGCCGTGCGCACCCGGTCCGGCGGCCTGCGCGGGGCGTACTCCGCCATCCTCCGCGAGTTCAACATGGCCAGTTCGCAGGACCTGACGGGCAACGAGGAGGCGAGCCGCCGGCACATCGAGGCCGCCGCCGCCGGACTCGCCGACATCGAGCGGGCCCTTGCCGGCGGCGATCCCGACCTCGCGCTCGAACACACCGAGACGGTGCGAACCCACCTGACCGCGGCCGACCGCGCCGTCGACTCCGTCACCGAACGACTGCGGTTGCTCCGCGAGGTCCGGCAGGACCCCGCGGCGAAACTCGCCGCCGTGAGGTTCCGGCTCAAGGACGCCCAGCACCTCGCCGTCGACTCCGGGCACATCGCGGAATGGGGTTCGGTCCTGGACGCGCAGCTCGACCGGATCGACCGGATCAGCGGCGGCCTGCAGGGGACGCATCCGGACTACTGGGCATACATCACCGAACTCGACACCGTGTCGGAGTTCATCGCGGGCGTGGTGCAACGCATGAGAGGGCAGGCAGGCAAGCGATGAGTCTGGGCACCGTCACCGAGACGACCACGATCCGGCACTTCCAACATCTCGACCAGGAGACCCAGGACCGACTGTTCCTGCACCCCTCGCGTCCCTTCGACGACGCCACCGACCGCGAGGTCCTCGCGACCGCGCTCGGGGCGACGCTCTACATCCCCGCGACCCGCGACGACCTGGCCGCCACCGTCATTCGGCGGGCCGGCGAGGGAGTGTGCTCGATGGTCCTCGACCTCGAGGACGCCGTCGCCGACGACGAGGTGGAACAGGCGCTGGCGAATGCGGTCGCCACCCTCGACGAACTCGCCGGCACCGTCGCCGCCAACATGCTGCTCTTCGTGAGGGTGCGCACCGCGGACGGCATTCGCCGGATCGCCGAGTCCGTCACCACCGGCGTCGACGCCCTCAGCGGCTTCGTCGTCCCGAAGTTCACCAGCGCCAGCGGCGCCGGGTTCCTGCGGGAGGTGCGCGCCGCCTCCGAGTTGCTCGGCAAGCACCTGTACGCGATGCCGGTGCTCGAGTCGCCCGAACTGGTCCACCGGCAGAGCCGCGACACCGAACTGCACACGATTCGCGAACTACTGGCCCAGCACCGCGAGCACATCCTGGCGGTCCGGATCGGCGCGACCGACATGTGCAGCACCTTCGGCATCCGCCGGGACCGCGACCTGACCATCTACGACGTCCGGGTCGTCGTCGACGTGATCGCCGACGTGGTCAACTACCTCGGGCGCGCCGACGGGTCCGGATTCGTCATCACCGGCCCGGTCTGGGAGTACTTCGCCGACCACGAGCGGATGTTCCGGCCGATGCTGCGGGCCACCCCGTTCTTCGAGCACGACGCGGTGCTGTTCCGGCAGCAACTCGTCAGCCGCGACCTCGACGGACTGCTCCGGGAGATCGCGCTGGACCGGGCCAACGGAATCCAGGGCAAGACGGTCATCCACCCGTCGCACGTCGCCGCGGTGCACTCGCTGTCCGCCGTCACCCACGAGGAGTACCACGACGCCCTCGACATCCTCGACGGCGAGACAGTGGGCGGCGTCCAGGCGTCGGGCTACCGAAACAAGATGAACGAGGTTCGCCCACATCGGAACTGGGCCGTGCACACGATGCGCCGGGCGCAGGTCTTCGGGGTGACCAACAAGGGAGTGACATTCGTGGACCTGTTGACGGCGCTGGTGCAGCGGTGACCCGGGTCGGCCTCGAGCCGTGGGCGACCCGCGAGCTCGGCATCGAACTGCAACACAGCGACTCGGCCGCCGGCCACCTGGTGCCGGAGCTCGTCGAGCCGGGGCTGCGCCGGAACCCGCGCCGCGCCCACCTGCTGGTCTCGACCGTGCTGGGCAAGCACCTGCCCACCGAACCGTCGGTCGTGCTCGGCGCGGGGGACCGGCTGGGCGAGTTGGTGCTCGCGGCCCTTGGCATCGACACCACCACCCGGCAGCGCCCCGAGGTGGACGCGCTGGTGCTCGGGTTCGCCGAGACCGCAACGGGTCTCGGGCACTGCGTGGCCGCCCGGATCGGCGCGCGCTGCTACCTCCACTCCACCCGCCGGGACGTTCCCGGCGCCGGCACCTTCGCGGGCTTCGAGGAGGGGCACTCGCACGCCACCAGCCACCTGCTGCAGCCGACCACGGCGTCACTGTTCGCGGGCACCGCGCCCCTGGTGCTCGTGGACGACGAGATCTCCACCGGCGCAACCGCGGTCGACGCCATCCGGGCGCTGCACGCCCAGCACCCGCGGAGCCGGTACGTCGTGGCCTCGCTCGTCGACATGCGCACGGCGGACCACCGACTGACCTGTGACCGCGCCGCCGCCGAACTCGGCACCGAGATCGACTACGTCAGCCTCGCCACGGGGCGGGCCGTCCTGCCGGACGGCCTGATCGAACGGGTCATCGCCCTCCCGGACCCGGCACTGAACCCGGTGAGCACCGTTCGCGGCGCGGCCGCCAGGGTGGAGATCGCCTGGCCCGCGGCTGTTCCAGACGGGGGCCGGCACGGTTTCCTGCACTCCGACAGCCCGGCATTCGAGCGGGCCGTCGCTGCGGCCGCCGACGCACTGATGGAGCGGATCGATCCGGCCTCGCCGCTGATCGTGGTCGGCCACGAGGAGCTCATGTACCTGCCGCTGCGTCTGGCCGCGGCGCTCGCCGATCGCGGCGTCGCGACCCGATTCCAGACCACCACCCGGTCGCCGGCCTACGTGCTCGACGAGCCGGGGTACCCGTTGCGCCGCGGGTTCGCCTTCGTCGCACCGGAATCCGACGACAGCGCGGGCCGGTACCTGTACAACGCCCACTGGCCCGGCAGCCCGTCACCGGACGACAGTCCCGCCGACGCCCGACAACAGATTCTGCTGGTCGTGGACACACCGGCCGACACCGCGCGACTGCACGGCGAAGGTGGACTGCTCGACGTACTCACCGCGGCCGGCAGCGACGTCCTGCTCGCCGTCGTGCCCAGCACCGATCCCGTGCTGCTGCGTGAGAGCCGAGGGGTCCACCGGTGACCGCCCCGTTGACCGGGCCGGCCTTCGGTTCCTACGCCCCCGCCGACGTCCGATGGCTCCTCAAGGACCTGTCCGCGCTCGACCTCGAGGCCGACGTCGCCGAGCGTGAACGCCGAATCCAGTCGGGGCAGGCGCACTACGCGGAATCGCTGCCGATCGAGTTCCAGCCCGACGCCGCCTACCGCGAACTCTTCGACAAGGTGCTGACCGTCAGCGCGGAACGGTTGGCCCTCGCGGTCGGCACCGTCACCGAACTGGTGCTCGCCGAGCGGGGTCGCGAGGTCACCCTGGTGTCGCTGGCCCGCGCGGGCACCCCGGTCGGGGTGCTGATGCGGCGCTGGGCCCGCGACGTGCACGGCCTGGACCTGCCGCACTACGCGATGTCCATCGTCCGCGGCCGGGGCATCGATGTCGAGGCATTGAACTTCCTTGCCGCCCATCACGATCCGGAGAGGGTCGTCTTTGTCGACGGATGGACCGGCAAGGGTGCGATCACCCGCGAACTCAGCGCGGCACTCGCCGCCCACGCCGCCGCCGGCGGGCCGCGCTTCGACGACGACCTGGTGGTGCTCGCCGACCCGGGCGCGTGCGTGCGCACCTACGGCACCCGCGACGACTTCCTCATCGCGACGGCCTGCCTCAACTCCACCGTCTCGGGCCTGGTGTCCCGGACCGTCCTCAACGACACCGTGATCGGCCCCGGCGAGTTCCACGGCGCCAAGTTCTACCGCGGGCTCGCCGATGCCGACGTCTCGAACCACCTGCTCGACACCGTCGCCGCACGCTTCCCCGACATCCGCGCCGCCGTGCCCGCCGCCGTCGCCGCCATCGTGGGCAGCGACCGCTCCCCCACCTGGGCGGGGTGGGCATCGGTGGAGGAGATCCGTGCCCGGTACGGCATCTCGTCGGTGAACTTCGTCAAGCCGGGCGTCGGCGAGACCACCCGGGTCCTGCTCCGACGGGTGCCGTGGCGCGTCCTCGTGCGCGACCGGGACGCGCCGGAACACGCTCACATCCGAATGCTCGCCGCCGCCCGGGGGGTGGAGGTCGACGAGGTGCCCGACCTCGCGTACTCCTGCATGGGCCTGATCAAGGACGTCGCATGACCGTACTGATCGCCACCGATCTCGACCGCACGATGATCTACTCGCGCTCCGCGATGGGTCTCGGCGACGGCGTCGACGAGGCGGAACTTCGCTGCGTGGAGCACTACGACGGGGCGCCGCTGTCCTTCGTCACCGCGACGGCGGCGCAACTGCTGCGTGACCTGACTCGGGTGGCCGCGGTCGTGCCCACCACCACCCGCACCATCGCGCAGTTCCAGCGCATCACGCTGCCCGGGTCGCCGTGGCGCTACGCGATCACCAGCAACGGCGGCAACATCCTCGTCGACGGTGTGCCGGATCCGCTGTGGCGCAACCAGATCGAGGAGGAGTCCCGGTCCGGCGGCGCGACCCTCGACGAGATCATCGCCACGCTGCGTGCCCGGATCGACGCGAACTGGGTCCGCACCCTCCGGACCGCCGACGACCTGTTCTGCTACCTCGTCGTCGAACCGGACGCGGTACCGGCCGGGTTCCTCGCGGAGTGGGACCGGTGGTGCCGAGAACGCGGATGGGGAGCCTCCCAGCAGGGGCGCAAGATCTACACGATGCCCGCCGCGGTGTCGAAAGGTCGTGCGGTGGTGGAGGTTCGCGAGCGCCTACTCGCCGACGGGACGTTACCCCCGCAGGCGCGGATGCTCGCCGCCGGCGACGGCGCACTCGACGCCGACATGCTCGCCGTGGCCGATGCCGCGATCCGACCCAGACACGGCGAACTCGAACAGCTGGGCTGGCAGCGTCCGGGCCTGACGGTCACCGCGAACGCGGGAATCGCTGCGGGCGAGGAGATCCTGCGCTGGTTCGGGTGCCGCGTTCCGCCGACCTCCACCCCCGCCGAGGCACCCGCCGAGCCTTCTCCCCGCCCCTGAACAGACCGACCGCAGCCCGACGACCCGAAGGACGATCACCGTGCCAGAGCAGCTCACCAAGGGCCAGAACGCGACCCTGACCGTCGACGACGTCGTCGTCTCACTCGCGCTCACCGCCGCCGCCGACCTGTCCGCGCTGCTGGTCACCGCGCAGGGCAAGGTCCGCTCGGACCAGGACTTCGTCTTCTTCAACCAGCCGACCGGTCCGGGCGTGCGCCTGCAGGCGGGTGCGCCCGGTCAGTCCGCCGAGCTCGCGGTCTCGCTCGGCGCCGTGCCGGCGGACGTCGAGCAGGTGCGCGCGGTGATCACCCTCGACGACGCCACCAGCAGCTTCGGCCGGTTCGCCGCCCCGACGGCACGGGTCGCCGACACCGCGGGAAACCTGCTGTACGAGTACCGGATCGACGGCCTGGACAGCGAGTCGATCGTCATTGCGCTCGAGCTGTACCGCCGCCAGGGTGGTTGGAAGGTGCGGGCGGTGGGCCAGGGCTACGCCGGGGGCTTCGCGGCGCTGGTCACCGACCACGGGGTGTCTGTCGACGACGAGCCGGCACCCGCCCCCGCCGCACCGTCAGCACCGCCGGCTCCCCCAGCGCCGCCTGCGGAGGTCAGCCTGACCAAGAGCAGGCCCGTCAGCCTGACCAAGGGCCAGAAGGTCACCCTGAAGAAGGACGGCGGTGTCGCACTCACCCAGATCCGGATGGGCCTCGGCTGGGATCCGGTCGTCACCCGCGGCCGGTTCGGCGCACGCCAGGCGAACATCGACCTCGACGCCTCCGCGCTGCTGTTCGCCGGCACCGAGTTGGCCGAGATCGTCTACTTCGGGAAGCTGAAGTCCACCGACAACTCGATCGTCCACTCCGGCGACAACCTCACCGGCGACGGTGACGGTGACGACGAGGTGATCGCGGTGGACCTGACCGCGGTCTCCGCCCGGGTGACCACGATCGTCTTCGTCGTGACCTCGTTCCGGGGGCAGACGTTCGAGCAGGTCGACAACGCGTTCTGCCGGCTCGTCGACGCCACGATCCAGACCGAGCTCGCGCGGTTCACGCTGAAGGGCGGCATGCCGTTCACCGCCATGGTGATGGCCAAGGTTTACCGGCAGGCAGGTGGCTGGAAGCTGCAGGCCGTCGGGGAGGGCGTCGACGCGAAGACGCCGCAGAAGGCCGCCAAGCACCTCCACCCCTTCCTCGGCGACTGACCCTCGCCCTCCGGGGACCCGATTGACACGACTTCGCATCAGGTGCGAAAGTCTGCGGGTAATGCGATGGTGGACGGGAATCCGGTGCAAGTCCGGAGCGGTCGCGCCACTGTGATCGAGGTGTTCGTCAGCCTCGACAGCCAGACACCGTCACCATCGCCAGGATTTTACAGGGACGCGAAATCCCAGGAGGAACCATGGCCTACGTTCACACCCCCAGCAGGGCAACCGATTCCATCGGCATCGCGATGATCATCGCGGGCGTCGTACTGCTCGCGATGCTGACGCTGTACCTGGTCGGCTTCGACCAGGGCGCGATCTCACGCACCGGCATGTACATGCACGAGCTGATGCACGACGGTCGCCACCTGCTGGGCCTGCCGTGCCACTGACCGAGTCCTTCAAGAACCTCCTCATCCGCGGGCTGCTGGCCGGGCTCGTCGCCGGGCTGCTGGCCGGTGCCGTCGCGTTCGTGATCGGCGAGCCGCACGTGAACGCGGCCATCGCCATCGAGGAGTCGGCATCCTCGGCCGCCGAGGCCGMGCCGTCCGCGGCCGAGGCCCACGAACACGCCACTGCCGAGGCCCACGAGCACCCCGCCCCGGGCGCCGGGGCCACCGCGGCCGAGACCGACGCGGCCCACTCGCACGGCGAGGACGCACTGGTCAGCCGGGACGGGCAGCGGGCGGGCCTGTTCCTGGCCACCGCCCTCGCCGGCCTCGCCCTCGGTGCCATCTACGCCTCGGTGACCTACTACGCGCGACGCGCGAGCACCCTGTCCGCGCCCGTGCTCGCGTTGGCGCTGGCCGGGCTGGGGTGGCTCGCGATCGAGGCCGTGCCGTTCTTCAAGTACCCGGCGAACCCGCCCGCGGTGGGCGACCCGGACACCATCGACAAGCGGACGCTGCTGTGGCTGGCATCGGTGGTCCTCGGGCTGCTGGCCGTCGCCGTCGCCGCGTACGCCGCCAGGATCGTGGCGGCCAACGACTTCCTGACGGTCCGGATCGCGGCCCCGCTGCTCGCGTTCCTGGTGGTCGTCGGCGTCGGCTACCTGGCGCTGCCCGACGTCGACGAGGTGGGCAGCGACTTCCCGGCGTCCCTGCTCTGGGAGTTCCGGATCTCCTCGCTCACCGTCCAGGCCACGCTGTGGCTGACGCTCGGGCTGGGCTTCGCCTTCCTCACCGAACGCGCCGCCCGTACGCGCTCAGCGGTCGCCGTCGCCGGTCGCTGACCCCCACCGCGCAACGCAACACAGACCCGCAACACCGACCGAATGTCGCATTCGTTCAGCTGAAGTGAACGAATGCGACATTCGGTCAGGCGTAGGGGTGGCCGGTCAGACCGCGCAGGTGTCGTCGGTGCAGGCGCCACCGTCACCGTCGAGGGTGACGATCGCGCCGGACTGGGCGAACGCCTGCTCGAGCAGTTGGGTGAACACCTCGACGGGCTGCGCCCCCGAGACACCGATCGCCCGGTTCGCCGCGAAGAACGGCACGCCGTTGATCCCGAGCCGCTGGGCCTCCTCGGTCTCGGCCCGCACCTGATCGGCGGCGGTGTCGGTCTCCAGGGCCGCCCGGATCTCGTCGGCGTCCAGACCCACCTCGGCGGCGATGGCGACCAGTTCCTCGCGGTCGTCCACCACCCGGCCCTGTGTGAAGTGCGCCCGGAACAGCGCCTCCATCACCTCGTCGGTGCGGTCGCCGGCCAGGTGGACCAGCCGGTGCGCGTCGAAGGTGTTGGCGGAAATCGCGATGGCGAAGTCCATCACCAGGCCGTCCTCGGCTGCGGCGGCGGTGACGCGGGCCGCCAGCTGCTGCGCCTCGGCCGCGGACAGGCCCTTGCGCGCGGCGACCTCGTCGATGTTGCTGATCCGTGCGCCGACCGGACGGTCGGGCAGGAGCTGGTACGAGCGCCACTGCACCCGGACCTGGTCGCGGTGCTCGAACTTCTCGAGGGCGGCGGCAAAGCGGCGCTTGCCGATGTAGCACCACGGGCAGGCGATGTCGGACCACACCTCCACCACCACGGACGGCGCGACGGCGGGGGCGGTCTGCTGGTCACTGGTATCTGTGCTCACGAATTATTCTAAACATCCGCGACTCGACTTCTGTTCCGCCCCGCCGCCGGACGAAAGGCTCACTCCAGCGCGGCGTCCAGGGTGATCTCGACGCCGGTCAGGGCCTTGCTCACCGGGCAGGACTCCTTGGCGGCCTGGGCCACCTTTGCGAATCCGGCGGCGTCGAGCCCGTCGACCTCCCCGCGGACGACGAGCTTGATGCCCGTCAGCTTGAATCCGGGGTTGTCCGGCCCCAGGGTCACGGACGCGGTCACGTCCAGGCTCTGCGGGGTGCCGCCCGCCTCGCCGATCAGTGCGGAGAGCTGCATGGCGTAGCAGGACGAGTGTGCGGCGGCGATCAGTTCCTCGGGGCTGGTGGTGCCGCCGGCCTCCTCCGCGGCCCGCTTGGGGAACGACACCTCGAAGGTTCCTGTGCCGGAGCTGGTGAGCTCCACCTGGCCGGAACCGTCCTGCAGGGTGCCGTTCCACGCGGTGCGGGAGGTACGAGTGGGCATGGTGGGTCCTTCCGTCGAGGCTTTCGGTTCGCGCAGGCATACCTGCAGGGACAGTCTGTCCCGGATCGTGGTGCCGGGCCACCGGTATGGGGCCGACGTTGTCGCGCGGCGGGCGCCGTCCGGTTCGGGTGTCATTCCGCATTCACCCGTCGTCGCCGACGGACACCGCCACGTTGTCGACCCGGTGGTAGTGCGCCAGCAACTGCCGCTCCTCGTCGCGCTTGGGAAAGACGAAGAAGACCAAGGCCGCGCCGGCCAGCACGATCAGGACCGCCGCCACGTACGCCTTGGTGTCGCCGTCCAGGAAGGCCGTCCGCGCGGCGGCCAGGATCTGGTCCGCGTACTGCGGGTACCGCTCCGCGATGTCGGCCGCGCCCGAGAACGACTTCTCGAGCGTGGACTTCACCTGGTCACTGACCTCGTCGGACTGCGGCGAGGCGGCGATCGTCGCGGCGAACGAGGCGGTGTAGCCGGCGGTGAGCAGCGCGCCGAGCACCGACTGCATGATCGCGCCGCCGAGGTCGCGCTGCAGGTCTGCCGTTCCCGACGCCATTCCGGCGCGTCGAACCGGGACCGAGCCGGTGAGCGAGCGCGAGGCCGGGGTGCCCGCGAGGCCGACGCCCACGCCGAGGAGCATGTAGCCGAGCCCGATCTTCCAGTACTGCGCGTCCTCCTTCCACAGCAGCAGCGCGACCACCAGGCCCGACACGATGGCCGCGTAACCGAGCAGCAGCGTGACGCGGCAGCCGTGCGCCTCGATCAACCGTGCGGACTGCGGCGCCACCAGCACCATCACCGCCGCGGCGGGCAGGGCGGCCGAACCGGCGGCGAGCGTCGAGTAGCCCAGCACGTTCTGCATGAACTGCTGTCCGATGTACATGACGCCCATCAGGGTGCCGAACACGACGATCCCCGCGACCGCGGCCACCCAGAAGATCCGCCGGCGCGCGACCTCGAGGTCGAAGAGCGGATTCGGGGCGCGCTGCTGCCTGACCACGAACACCACACCGGCGGCCGACGCGATCGCCAGCAGCCCGAGCGCGGTCGCCCGCATCCCGTCCACCGGCGCGAAGTTGATGCCGAGCACCAGCGCTGCCACCAGCACCACGGACACCATCCCGCCCAGGTGGTCGACGGCCGCGGTGGACTCGTTGACATGCGCGGGTACGTACCTCAGTGCCATGCCGAGGGCGACCACGGCGAGCGGGAGCGTCACGTAGAACACCGCGCCCCAGTCGTAGCGTTCGAGCAGCAGGCCCGACACCAGCGGGCCGAGCGCGGAGATGCCGCCGCCGATCGCCGACCACAGCGCGATGGCCCGGGTGCGCGCCGCGCCCGACCACAGGGCCGTGATCAGCGCCAGGGTGGTGGGAAAGGCGAGCCCCGCGGCCAGTCCGCCGAGCAGCCGGGCAGCAAACAGCACCTCGAAGTTCGGTGCCGCGCCGGCGATCAGGCACGCCGGGATCGAGAGCACCGTGCCCAGCACCAGCAGTCGCTTGCGCCCGTAGCGGTCGCCGAGCGCGCCGAGGTACAGCACCGAGGCGGCCAGCCCGACCGAGTAGCCGACCGCGATCAGGTTCAGCTGCGTCTGGCTGGCGTCGAAGTCCCGGCCGATGTCCGGCAGGGCGACGTTCGCGACGGCCAAGTTCAGATTGGCAACCGCGGCAACGAGTATCAGCGACAGCAGCACGACACGGGCGCGCCCCGGCTGGTCGTCGAGGGGCGGCCGGCTGTCGACCGGGGTGGAGGACACGCCTATCAGTGGACACCAATTCGCTCCCCCACGCGCGCCCAAAGGCGAGATTCGCCTCCAGCGAGGGGTGTAACCTCAGGTTTGTTGTGACATCGTGATTGGGTCGCTGAATCACACGACGGCACACTCCACCGGCGCTCCGCGACGTGATCCCGACAGTCCGGGACCGCCGCCGAGAAGTATTGACGCCGAAGGTATTGACGCCGAAAGCACTGGGCCGATCGGACCGGACCGCCGCCGCGGATACTGGCGCCGCCACCAACCGGCGCCGCTGGAGGAATCATGACCACAGTCAACCTGCCGAGCCGCGCGGCGGAGTCCGCCGGTGCCCTTCTCGCAGTCGTGGGCGTCGCCGCGCTCGCGCTACTCACCCTGTACCTGGCCGGCTTCGACCAGGGCGCGATTTCCCGCTCGGGCATGTACCTGCACGAGCTCATGCACGACGGCCGTCACCTGCTGGGCCTGCCGTGCCACTGACGTCGTAGCGCGGCGACACCGGCCGGCGGTCCAGGTTCGTCCGATCCAGAACTCGCTGGTGGGCAACAGCTCTCACGAGCAAACGGAGACCTCGATGAGTTCACCGACAGATTTCGACAGCCTGCACAACCGGGTCGCGGGCATCGCACCCGTCAGCCGCCAACGGCTCGACTCACCGTACGAGATATCGAACGACCTGTACGCGGCGCTGCGGCACGTCCTCCACGACGGCGGCGGCCAGCCCGACCTCCCCACCCCGTACCTGGAGAAGGACGAGGAGGCGTGGGAGATGAACACCTACGTCACCTGCGAATGCCTCGGGTGGCGGGGGGGTGTGGACCTCCGAGGAGCGCAGGCGGGCCGAGAACGACCTCGGCGCCACCCTGTACTTCGGCGACCTGATACGTGCCCAGGCCCGTGGCCACCAGCGCGCCTCCGGCCGTGGCCATAATGTCGATGCACCCGGAGAGCGCGCCGCCGTGGACCATCTCGCGGACATGACCTCACCCTTGAATCAGAGTTTGACTACGTTTTCGGAACTGCACTACGGTTTCTGTCATGAGCCTGGACCCGCCGGCCGACCGCAGGCGCCACCGCACGCACACGGCGGTCCTGGATGCCGCGGATCTGCTGTTCGCCCGGAACGGCTACCGCGCCACGAGCGTGGATGCCCTCGCGAACGAGGCAGATGTCGCGCTCAGCTCCATCTACGCGAACTTCCCCGGCGGCAAGGCGGACGTGTACGCCGCGCTCGCCTGTCGCACCGCGACCGAGCACGCGCAGGGCATGAGCAGGGCACTGACCGGCGCCACCGCCGACGACCGCCTCCTGGTGGCCTTCGACGCATACGTCGCGTTCCATCGCGCCCGACCACTGGCCTTCCGGATCCTCGGCCTCACGGACGTCGACGACCGGGATTCCGAGGTCGTGGCGCAGGCCCGAACGCGCATCGACGCGACGCTGATCGGGATCACCCGCGAGCTGGTGGCGGCGATCGGTTCGACCCTCCCCGGCACCGAGGAGATCGTGCTGCTGGCGTGGGCGACCGTCAACGGCGTGCTCAGCCTCGAGCATCGCCGCACGATCTCCCGCGGCAGCGCGGATTCGCTCATCGAGATGGCCCGAGCGGACGGCGCCCGCAGACTGAAGGAGCTGGCACATGCTCAGGGGTGAACTGAGCCGGGCCGACCGGCTCCGGGTCATGCTGCAGGCGGCAGCCGTCCAGACCCGTGCGCTGCCAAGCCAATTGGCGGCGGTGCCGAATTCCAGCCCGGCGACCCCGTCGCTGGTCCCCCCGCCCGATTCCGCCCTGGCCAGGGACGCCCTCGAGCACGCTCGCGAGGTGCTCAGTCCCGGCATCCTCGCCCACAGCCTGCGATGTTGGCAGTGGGCCATGCGATTTCGCGCGGTGGACGGCAACGAACCCGACCCCGAGGCACTGTTCGTCGCGTGCGTCCTGCACGACACGGCACTGGGCACGCCTGCCGACGCGCACGTCGGCTGCTTCGCACTGCTGGGGGCCGAGGAGGCCAGGCGGTTCGTCGCGGACCGGGGCGCCCCCTCCGCTGCGGCGGAGACGGTGGCCACCGCAATCGCGCGCCACATGGACCCGCGCACACCCACCGGGCACGGAGCCGAGGCCGCCCTGCTGCACGACGCCGCTCACCTCGACGTCGTGGGGTACCGGATTCGGGACATGCCGCCGGACTTTCTTCGCGCCGTCGTCGCGGCGCTCCCCCACGACGGGCTGGGCGCGGAGTTCGCCGAGCTCGCGCGGCGCGAGAGCCGGGTCAGGCCCCGATCGACGGTCGCCGTGCTGTGGCGCACCGGGATGCGGATTCCCCTGCGCCTCAACCCTCTTGAACGGCTCGGAGATCACTGACCGCGGCGACGACGGCATGGCGTGCTGTTCATGACCACCGATGACGATCCGACCACCCTGGCGCTGACAGCCGGTGCGGCCCGGACCGTGGCGCTGGCGCGCGCCACCCACCGACGGCAGCGTAGGAGGCCCGGGCCGACCCTGGTCGGCATCGACGGTCCCGCGGGCGGCGGAAAATCGACCCTGGCCGATCGGGTCGCCGCAGCGCTGGACGACGCGCCGATCGTCCGGATGGACGACCTGTACCCCGGCTGGGACGGCCTCGCCGCGTCGGTTCCGCTCCTCGTCCGGTGGGTTCTCACTCCCGCCGAACACGGCCGGATCCCGCGCTGTCGGCGCTACGACTGGCATCGCGGCGGATACGCGGAGTGGCGCGCGGTCCGCCGCCACCGCTACCTGATCGTCGAGGGCGCCGGATCGACCTGTGGCCCCGCACGTGGGTATTTCGCGGTCCGGGTGTTCGTCGACGCCGCCCCGGACGAGAGGATGCGACGCGCCCTCCAGCGCGACGGGGACATGTTCCGGCCGCACTGGGACCGCTGGGCCCGTCAGGAGGCGGCACTGTTCGGGCCGGACCGGACTCGGCACGCCGCCCACGTCGCGGTGATGACGGGTTCGACCGGCCCCCGCACATGAGCAGCGGGTCAACCCGCCTCCGGAGCCGGACGGGCAGGCCTGTGCCGATCGGCCATGCCCGACGCCCGGAGTCTGATCCCTTCGCGCAGACTCTCGGGCCCGAGTAGTTCGGCATCGTCGCCGAGCATCCACAGCACACCCCCGGCGTGCGCTGCGTCGCCGAACTCGACATCGGCGGTGATCCAACCGTCCGCCCGAGTCTCCGACGCGGTGGAGAGCACCGAGCTGAGGAGGTCCTCCCGCCGCCCGGCCCGCACCCGAACGGTGGCCGTGACGGACTCGTGCAGCGCACGGAACTCGGACCGCCGCCGGTCCCAGATCCCGGCCAGGTCGACAACGGGGTCGCGCCGCGCCTGCTCGTCGAGCTCGCAGGCATCCTGGATGCGGGAGAGCCGGTACGTGCGCTCCGAACCGCGGTGCGTCGCCACCAGGTACCACCGGCCGCCGGCGTTGACCAGGCCGATCGGATCAACTGTGCGCCAGCGTGATTCGCTGCCGCGGGCCGTGTACCGGAGACGAAGCCGGCGTCCCGTGAACACCACCTGCTGAATCAGGCCGAGATGCTCCTCGTGTGACGGATCGGTGAGCCAACCGCCCTGCCGCACGAGCACCCGTTCCGCGACTCGCGTGGCGGCCGTGCGGTGCGTGTCGGGCATGGCGGCCAGCACCTTCCGCATAGCGGACGCGAATGCGGGCGCCATTCCCAGCGCCGCAGGGGTGGCAGCGGCGCCGGCCGCGAGCAGCGCCTTGGCCTCCTCCACCGTCAGACCGGTGAGATCGGTGGTGAACCCCGGCAGCAGGGCGAACCCGCCGTCGCGGCCGCGTTCCGCGTAGACGGGGATCCCGGCCGCCGACAAGGCCTCGACGTCACGCAGCACGGTGCGTGTGGACACCTCCAACTCCCGGGCGAGGGCTGTTGAGGACATCCGTCCCCGGTTCCGCAACAGCAATACGAGTGAGAGCAGGCGGTCGGCACGCATTGCCCCATTCTCTCAGGAATACATGACAGGAGATGTCGTGATTACGGACGAGAGTGGGCACGGTCCGCGCACGCGCACTCGATCGAAAGGCCCCTGATGACCGACATCACCGACCCCCGCCCCCTGTACCGCGAAGCCCTGGCCTGGGTGACCGCGTTGATGGCCGAGGTGCGGCCGGACCAGCTGACGGATCCGACGCCCTGCGACGAGTTCGACGTCGCGACCCTGATGGGCCACCTGGTTGCCACAGTCGACCGGGCGCGCGTCATCGGCGAGGGCGGTGACCCGGCCACCGTGCCGCTGGTCGCGACCGCCGCCGTCGACGACGAATGGTCCGCCGCGTACCGGATCGCCAGCGAGACGATGTGGGTGGTCTGGGGCGACGACGCGCTGCTCGACGCCACCGTCACCGCTCCCTGGGGCCGCGTACCCGGGCGCGCCGCGATCTGGGGATACCTGAACGAGACGCTGGTCCACGGCTGGGATCTGGCCACCGCGACCGGGCAGCCCGCCGAGACCGACCCCGCCCTCGCCGAATCGGCCCTCGCGGTGGCCCGTCGCGCGATCCCCGAGAGCCCCCGCGGCGGGCAGGTGCCATTCGGCGCGGTCGTCGAGTCGGCCGAGGGAGCCGGACCGACGGAACGCCTTGCCAATTGGTCCGGCCGAACCGGCATCGGCCGGACTGTGATGTCCGCCTGAGACACGGCCCCACACACGACAACGCCCCGCGAGCAAGTGCTCGCGGGGCGTTGTCGTGTGTCAACCTACTCGGTGGGACCGGTCTCGGTCGGCGCGTCGCCGGCCTTCGCCATGTCCACCGGCAGCGAGTCCGGAACCGCGACCGGCTTCGGGCTTCCGGTGAACGTGAACTTCGCGTCCTCGCCGGCACCCTCGCCGTCCCAGTTCTCGACGTCGACGAGCACGATCTGGCCGGGGCCCAGCTCGTTGAAGAGGATCTTCTCCGAGAGCTGGTCCTCGATCTCGCGCTGGATGGTGCGACGCAGCGGTCGCGCACCCAGGACCGGATCGAAGCCGCGCTTGGCGAGCAGCGACTTGGCCTGCTCGGTCAGCTCGATCTCCATGTCCTTGTTCTTCAGCTGCTTCTCGACGCGGCCGATCATGAGGTCCACCATCTGGATGATCTGATCCTTGGTCAGCTGGTGGAAGACGATGATGTCGTCGATGCGGTTGAGGAACTCGGGCCGGAAGTGCTTCTTGAGCTCGTCGTGAACCTTGAGCTTCATCCGCTCGTAGTTCGACTCGTTGCCCGTTCCCGAGGTGAAGCCCAGTCCGACTGCCTTCGAGATGTCGGAGGTGCCCAGGTTCGAGGTGAAGATCAGCACGGTGTTCTTGAAGTCGACCGTGCGTCCCTGACCGTCGGTGAGACGGCCGTCCTCGAGCACCTGCAGGAGGGTGTTGTAGATCTCCTGGTGTGCCTTCTCGATCTCGTCGAACAGCACCACGCTGAACGGCTTGCGACGGACCTTCTCCGTCAGCTGGCCGCCCTCTTCGTAGCCCACGTAGCCGGGAGGCGCACCGAACAGCCGCGACGCGGTGAAGCGGTCGTGGAACTCGCCCATGTCGATCTGGATGAGCGCGTCGTCGTCGCCGAACAGGAAGTTCGCGAGCGTCTTCGCCAGCTCGGTCTTACCGACGCCGGACGGGCCGGCGAAGATGAACGAACCGGAGGGACGCTTCGGGTCCTTCAGGCCGGCGCGGGTGCGGCGGATCGCCTTGGAGACCGCCTTGACAGCGTCCTCCTGGCCGATGATCCGCTTGTGCAGCTCGTCCTCCATGCGGAGCAGACGGGTGGTCTCCTCCTCCGTGAGCTTGAAGACCGGGATGCCGGTCCAGTTGCCCAGGACCTCGGCGATCTGCTCGTCGTCGACCTCGGCGATGACGTCCAGGTCACCGGAGCGCCACTGCTTCTCCCGCTCGGCCCGCTGCGCGACAAGGGTCTTCTCCTTGTCCCGCAGGTTCGCGGCCTTCTCGAAGTCCTGCGCGTCGATCGCGGACTCCTTCTCCCGACGCGCGTCGGCGATCTTGTCGTCGAACTCGCGCAGGTCCGGCGGCGCGGTCATCCGGCGGATGCGCATCCGGGCGCCCGCCTCGTCGATCAGGTCGATCGCCTTGTCCGGCAGGAACCGGTCGTTGATGTACCGGTCGGCCAGCGTGGCCGCGGCAACCAACGCGCCGTCGGTGATCGAGACGCGGTGATGCGCCTCGTAGCGGTCGCGCAGACCCTTGAGGATCTCGATGGTGTGCTCGACCGTCGGCTCGCCGACCTGCACCGGCTGGAAACGGCGCTCGAGGGCGGCGTCCTTCTCGATGTACTTGCGGTACTCGTCGAGGGTGGTCGCACCGATGGTCTGCAGCTCGCCACGGGCCAGCTTCGGCTTGAGGATCGAGGCCGCGTCGATGGCGCCCTCGGCCGCGCCGGCACCGACCAGGGTGTGCAGCTCGTCGATGAACAGGATGATGTCGCCGCGGGTGTTGATCTCCTTGAGCACCTTCTTCAGGCGCTCCTCGAAGTCACCGCGGTAGCGGCTGCCCGCGACCAGGGAACCCAGGTCGAGGGTGTAGAGCTGCTTGTCCTTGAGCGTCTCGGGGACCTCGCCGTTGACGATGGCCTGCGCGAGGCCCTCGGCGACGGCGGTCTTGCCGACGCCGGGCTCGCCGATGAGCACCGGGTTGTTCTTGGTGCGGCGGCTGAGCACCTGCATGACCCGCTCGATTTCTTTCGAACGGCCGATGACCGGGTCGAGCTTGCCCTCGAGCGCGGCCTGGGTCAGGTTGCGGCCGAACTGGTCGAGCACCAACGAGGTGGACGGGGTACCCGCCTCACCGCGGCTGGTGCCGGCCTCGGACGGCTCCTTGCCCTGGTAGCCGGACAGCAGCTGGATGACCTGCTGGCGGACCCGGTTCAGGTCGGCGCCGAGCTTCACGAGAACCTGGGCTGCGACGCCCTCGCCCTCGCGGATCAGGCCGAGCAGGATGTGCTCGGTGCCGATGTAGTTGTGGCCGAGCTGCAGCGCCTCGCGCAAGCTCAGCTCCAGCACCTTCTTGGCGCGCGGGGTGAAGGGGATGTGACCGGACGGGGCCTGCTGGCCCTGACCGATGATCTCTTCCACCTGGCTGCGCACGCCCTCGAGGGAGATGCCCAACGACTCGAGCGACTTCGCCGCCACGCCCTCGCCCTCGTGGATGAGGCCGAGCAGGATGTGCTCGGTGCCGATGTAGTTGTGGTTGAGCATCCGGGCCTCTTCTTGGGCCAGGACAACAACGCGCCGCGCGCGGTCGGTGAACCTCTCGAACATCGCTCTCCCTCACGTTCCTTATGGGTAGATCCCTCAGCGGGATCCACGAGCCGCACCCCTACTCTAATGGCCCAGTGGCACGGCCTGCGCAGCTCCGTCCCATCACTGACGGGTCTGCAAGCATGCTTACCGGTCTCAACGTCGCAGCCAGGCGATTCGTTTCCTTAGGACGCTACGCCCGCAGCGAACAACGTGGCGACTCCCCGGATCGGCCACGGAGATCACCCGACGAGCGGCAGTACCGCCTCGCACGGCACCGGTCGCGGGTTCGCCGGATCGAGGGCGCCCACGGACACCGCACCGTAGGTCAACGCGAACACGCAGTGGCCCACGTTGGCGAGCAACGGCGAGACCGTGGTCAGTTGTTCAACCTGCTGGCCCCGAGCCCGTGCACCAGCACCACGGGCTCGGGATGCACGGCCGTCGGCCGGCACGAGAAGTCGTTGGACCCGGCGGCGGATCCCTCGCGGCCGTCTTCGACGAACAGGTGGTACGGCACCGGGTACGGCGTCACCGGTGCGGCCGCCGTGGGTCTGGCGCAGATCAGCGCCGCAACCGCCGACGCCGCGACCAGCGCTGCGAACCGCACGTCAGCCGACAATCGGCGGCACGAACACGCACGGCACCGGGCGCGGGTTCGCCGGGTCGTTGAGCACCAACGTGGCCGCGACCGGGTCACCGGCGATCGACAGGTGTTCGCCGAAGTCCTGAGCGCAGTGGTCCTGGACGAAGATGTTCGTCGTGTCCAGGTCAAATGCCATCTCGCCGCGCCAGAGCGGTGCGAGCGAGACGTACTTGTCGACCTTGTCCGCGCCGCCGAGGTTCTTCAGCCAGTAGGTGGGCATCAGCGTGCCCTGGGAATGGCCGACCAGGTTCACCTTCTTCGCGCCCGTGGACGCCAGCACCCGGTCCACGAAGTCCGCGAGCTGCTGCGCGCTCTCGTCCATCGGCCGGAATGCACCGAGTGCACTCAACGGCCAGGGCAGGTCGTCGTACGCGCCGTAGGTCAGTGCGTAGACGCAGTACCCCTCGTTCGCGAGCAATGGCGCATAAGTGGCCCAGTTGGTCTGCTTGTTGCCGCCGGTGCCGTGCACCAGCACCACCGGTTCGGGGTGCGCGGCGGTGGGCCGGCACGACCAGTCATTGGATCCGGGAGTGGAGCCGCCGGGATTACCGAGTTCGAGCGGGACACCCGCCAAGAACTGGTAGGGCACCGGCAATGGCGCCGCACCGGCAGTTCCTGTGCCGAGTAATAAAACTGTCGCGAAAATCCATGTCGCGATCACAGTTACCCAGCGCGCCGCGACCCTGTTCCTCGTCGTTTCGCCGCCCGCGAGGCCAACAGCCGATAAACCTCGGGACGGGCGAAACGACGGGTGAAATCCGGTGGGGCGTCAGTTTGCTTTGTTGTATGCGTCGATGATTTCCGCCGAGATGCGTCCGCGTGCGGACACCGGGCGTCCATTGCGCCGAGCCCAGTCGCGGATCGCAGCGCTCTGCTCCCGGTCGACGGCCACTCGGGACTTTCCGGCAGGCGCCGAAGACTTCACGCGACGACGCCCTGTCGACTTGCGCGCATGGGAAACCCAGACATCGAACTGCTCGCGCAACTTCGACGCATTCTCCGACGACAGGTCGATCTCGTACATGACGCCGTCGAGCGCGAACTCGACTGTTTCATCGGCGGCCGCTTCCTGATCAACATCGTCGATCAGGGTGACGGTGACCTTCTTCGCCATGGGTCGAGTTCCCTTCCATTAAATGTGCTATTCCTCGCCGCGATCGCGACTTTCGCCGAGTGTACTCCTGTTTCGGCCGCGTTCATGACCGAGGAATAACCGGGGAATAGAAATTAAAGGGATCAGCGCGAGGTCGGCCGGACAATTGGGAACAAGATTGTTTCCCTGATTCCCAGCCCGGTGAGCGCCATGAGCAGGCGGTCGATACCCATTCCGGTTCCGGTGGTCGGCGGCATGCCCTGCTCCATTGCGGCCAGGAACTCCTCGTCGAGGGCCATCGCCTCGTCGTCGCCCTCCGACGCCAGCCGCGCCTGGTCGACGAAACGCTCCCGCTGGATGACCGGGTCCACCAGCTCCGAGTAGCCGGTGGCGAGCTCGAAGCCACGGATGTACAGGTCCCACTTCTCCGTCACGCCGGGCTCGCTGCGGTGCTGGCGGGTCAGCGGCGAGGTCTCGACCGGGAAGTTCCGAACGAAGGTGGGCTCATGCAGCTGGTCGCCGCACTGGTGCTCCCACAGCTCCTCGACGAGCTTGCCGTGGCCGTAGCCCTTGTCCTTGGGCACCTCGAGACCGACCTTCGCGGCCAGCGCGAGCAGCTCGTCGACGGTGGTCGCCGGGGTGACCTCGACGCCGATCGCGGCGGACAGCGACGGGTACATCTCCATCGTCTTCCACTCGCCGCTGAGGTCGTACTCCTCACCGTTGTGGAGGGTGACCACCTGGGTGCCGAAGGCCGCCTGCGCGACCTCCTGGATCAGTTCCCGGGTCATCTTCGCCGAGTCGTCGTAGGTGCCGTACGCCTCGTAGGTCTCGAGCATGGCGAACTCCGGCGAGTGCGTCGAGTCGATGCCCTCGTTGCGGAAGTTCCGGTTGATCTCGAACACCTTCTCGATGCCACCGACGACGCAGCGCTTGAGGAACAGCTCCGGCGCGATCCGCAGGTACAGGTCGATGTCGAGGGCGTTCGAATGAGTGACGAACGGCCGGGCCGCGGCGCCGCCTGCCACCGTCTGCAGCATCGGGGTCTCGACCTCGAGGAAGCCGCGACGCTCGAGCGCATTGCGCAGCTCGCGGACCACGGCAACACGCTTGCGCGCCATGTCGCGGGCCTCGGGGCGCACGATCAGGTCCGCGTAGCGCTGGCGGACCCGGGACTCCTCGTTCATCTCCTTGTGGGCGACCGGCAGCGGGCGCAGCGACTTCGACGCGATCTGCCAGACGTCGGCCATCACGCTGAGCTCACCGCGGCGCGAACTGATGACCTCGCCGTGCACGAACACGAAGTCACCGAGGTCCACGTCGGACTTCCACGCGGCGAGCGCGTCCTCGCCGACGCCGGCAAGGCTGATCATGGCCTGCAGCTGGGTGCCGTCGCCCTCCTGCAGGGTGGCGAAGCAGAGCTTGCCGGTGTTGCGGAGGAAGATCACGCGGCCGACCACGCCGACCTCGACGCCGGTGGCGGTGTCGGGCTCGAGGTCCGGGTGCTGCGCGCGGACCTCGGCAAGGCTGTGCGTGCGCGGAACCGAGACGGGGTACGCCTGCTGCCCCTGCGCGAGGATCCGGTCCCGCTTCTCGCGGCGGATCCGCAGCTGCTCGGGGGTGTCGTCGGCGGGCTCGGTCATAACATCACTCACGGATGACCAGACTAGTGCCCCTCAGTGCGCGACGACCGCCTCGCCCTCACGAACGACGTGCCGGGCCCGCATCAGGGCGCCGAGCAGACCCGCCGAGCGCATCGCCTGGTAGCCGCCGACCAGGTCCGTCGCGCGGCGCAGACCGAGCTCCTGCAGTGCCGCCGCGGCCAGGCTGGAGGTGTACCCCTCCGAGCACACCACGATCCACTCCACGTCGTGGTCGACGGCGGCGGCGAGACGCGCGTCGCTGGTCGGGTCGAGCCGCCACTCGAGGACGTTCCGCTCGATGGCGAGCGCGCCGGGCAGGGTGCCCTCGCGCTGCCGCTGCGCCTGCGGGCGGATGTCCACCACGATCGCCCCGCGGGCGACCGCCGCCTCGAGTTCGAACACCGTCAGCCGCCGGTAGGTGTTGCGGGCCGTCTCGAGCATCTCGTCGATGGTCATGCCGTCAGTCCTTCCGGGAGGTCGGTGAGCTCGGTGCGGGTGCGACGGAGGCTGCCGTGATCGGTCACCTCGTAGAAGGACATCGCCGACAGCGGCGGCGAGTAGGCGTGCACGCTGAGCGTCGGCTGGTCCGGGCCCGAGACCGTTCCCGGCGCCTGCACCACGTCGTGCACCCACCCCAGCGGGAAGGACGCCTGGTCTCCCGCTTCGAGGGTCCGGAACTTCAGTTCGGTTCCGCCCCAGCGATATTCGGCGAGGGCCCCACTGAGCACGGTGAGCGCGCCCAGCGAGCCCGCATGGTCGTGGAGTTCGGTGGCACTGCCGGGCACCCAGCTGATCAGCCACACGTCGACGTCGTCGTCCGCGTGCAGTCGGGTGGACCAGCGCTCGGCAGTGGGCCAGCCGCCGGGGAGCAGGTGCGCGAAGCGGCCGTCGAGCACGTCCTGCGCACCCTGGTCGCTGATGCGCAGCAGGTCGGCGGGCAGGAGTCGGCTGGGCGAGACGGAGCGGTCAGCCGACAGGGCGACCGGGTTCCGCGAGGACCGGGGGCTCGAAGAAAATGGGTTCAGAGAAGAGACCACAGATGTGGAAGGCATGGCAGAGACTCCAGGAATGAGGAATTGATCGGGGCTGCGTTCAGCCTCGACAACACTCCTGGGTGACCATGCGGTAATTCACGCCGACCAGTGTGGCACAGAATCCCCGATCCCGGAACCCCTGCACTCCGGAACCCCTGTACTCCGGGACCTCAGCGCTCAGGCGACCGGCGGCCGCCGGGCCGCGTTGCGAGCCTGGTTGCGCTCGTAGACGATTCGGAGCCCCTCCAGGGCGAGGTCGCGTTCGAGGTGTGCGATCGTCTCCGACTCCGGCATCACCAACGGCGCACTGTCCCCGGTCGCAATGACCGTGACGTCGTCACCCGCGAAGGCCGGCAGTTCGGCCCGCACCCGGCGCACCAACCCGTCGACCAGGCCGGCGAACCCGAAGATCGCCCCGGACTGCATGCACTCGACGGTGTTCTTGCCGACCACCGACCGTGGACGCACCAGTTCCACCTTGCGCAGCGCCGCCGACTGCGAGGCCAGCGCGTCCGTGGAGACCTCGAGTCCCGGCGCGATGACACCGCCGAGGAACTCGCCCTTTGCCGACACCACGTCCACGCAGGTGGACACGCCGAAGTCCACGACGATGCACGGACCACCGTAGAGATGGTGCACGGCAAGGCTGTTCACGATCCGGTCGGCGCCGACCTCCTTCGGGTTGTCGACCAGCAGCGGCACCCCGGTGCGCACCCCCGGCTCGACCACCACGTGCGGGACGTGCGCCCAGTAGCGGGTCAGCATCACCCGCAACTCGCGCAGCACCGACGGCACCGTCGACAGCGCGGACACGCCGGTGACCTGCTCGACGTGGGCGCCGAGGAGCCCCCGCAGCATCCAGGCCAGCTCGTCCGCGGTGACCCGCGGATCGGTACGCATCCGCCAGTCCTGCAACAACTTCGAGTGCTCACCGCTGCCCGTGAACAACCCGAGCGCGATGTTGGTGTTGCGGACGTCGACGGTCAGCAGCACGGCTACACCAGCGCCGGGTTGTTCTCGAGCGTGGACAGCATCCGGGGGGTGATCAGTCCGGATCCCTCGGGGGCGTGTGCCGGGTCGCTGCCGAGCTCGACCTGCCGGTTGTCGGCGTCGACGAAGACCACCCGCGGCGCGTAGTCACGGCATTCCTGCTCGTTCATCACGCCGTAGGCAATCAGGATGACCAGGTCGCCAGGCTTGACCAGATGCGCTGCGGCACCGTTGATCCCGATCACGCCGGTGCCGCGCTCGCCGGCGATGACGTAGGTCTCGAGCCGGGCGCCGTTGTCGATGTCGACGATGCACACCTGCTCGCCCTCGAGCAGGTCCGCGGCGTCCATCAGGTCCTGGTCCACGGTGACGGACCCGACGTAGTGCAGGTCCGCGTGGGTGACGGTGGCGCGGTGGATCTTCGACTTCATCATGGTGCGAAACATGTGCTGTCCTCCCGGTCTAGCTGGAAATCAGGTCGGTGGGCGAGGTGGTGCGGGTGTCCACGTCCCGCTCCAGGAATCCGGTGCCGACGGCGACGCCGACATTGTCGATCAGG
This sequence comes from Rhodococcus sp. P4_C10, assembly GCF_056402135.1. Classification (NCBI taxonomy): domain Bacteria; kingdom Bacillati; phylum Actinomycetota; class Actinomycetes; order Mycobacteriales; family Nocardiaceae; genus Rhodococcus; species Rhodococcus sp. P4_C10. The sequence continues at coordinate 104,517 of NZ_JBFUHZ010000008.1, forward strand.
CGCGTGTTGCCGAGTCGGGCCGCGACGAGCAGCCTGCCGTCGCCACGTTCCGGCGCCGGCCCGAGGTCCACACCGCGAACCTCCAGGTAGTCGACCTCGAGTTCCGGGGTCGCCTCGAGCACGCCGCGTGCGGTGGCCAGGATGGCCTCCGCACCGCCGGCCGCCGCATGTGCGCCGGCCACCAGCGCGGCCGACAGCGCGGTCGCCACGGCCCGCTGGCCGGAGTCGAGGTACCGGTTGCGCGAGGACAGGGCGAGACCGTCCTGCTCCCGGACGGTCGGCACACCGTAGATCTCGACGTCGAAGTTCAGGTCGCGGACCATCTGCCGGATCAGGGTGAGCTGCTGGTAGTCCTTCTCGCCGAAGTACGCCGTGTTGGGCACGGCGATCTGCAGCAGCTTGGCGACCACGGTCAGCATCCCCGCGAAGTGCGTCGGCCGGCTGGCACCCTCGAGTTCGACGCCGAGCGGACCGGGGTGGATCACGGTGCGCGGGCCGGCCGGGTACATGTCGGCGGCGGACGGCGCGAACACCAGTTCAACGCCCTCGGCGCGCAGCAGTTCGATGTCACGGTCCAGGGTGCGCGGGTACGCGTCCAGGTCCTCGCCCGCACCGAACTGCAGCGGGTTGACGAAGATCGAGACGATCACCACCGCGCCGCGCAGCTTGGCCTGCCGGACGATCTCGAGGTGCCCGGCGTGCAGTGCACCCATGGTGGGCACGAGCGCGACCTGCCGCCCGACGCCACGCAGCGCCTTCGACACCTTGGTCAGTGCGGCCGGGTCGTGATGCACAGTCAGTTCACCGCGCGCGTAGCCGTTCACGAATTGTCCTCCAGGATCTCGATGAGTTCAGGCTTGGCGCCGGCGAGCTGCGCCGAGCGCAGCGACATGGCGCGGTACCCCTCCGCCAGCTGCGGGTCCACCTCGCGAAGCACCCGCAGGTGAGTGGTCACCGCGTCGACGTCGCCGCGCGCCACCGGGCCGGTCAGCGCGGACGGGCCGCGGCGCAGCGCGTTGTCGAGGGCGGCGGACAGCAGCGGCGCGAGCACCCGCTCGGCCACGCCGTTGGGGTCGTCGTCCACCAGCTGCTGGCCGAGCAGCTCGCCGCCGGCGAGGGCGACGCGGAGCGCGGCCACCGCGTCCGAGACGAGCGTGACCAGGTGATTACTGCCGTGCGCGAGGGCCGCGTGGTAGAGCGGCCGGACCTCGTCGCGGACCCGCACCGGCTCCCCGCCGATCTCCAGGACCAGTGACTGCGCGATCGCGTAGCCGATCTCGTCGGCCGCGGTGATGCCGAAACACGCCGACGACATCCGGGCGACGTCCTCGTCGTGTCCGGTGAAGGTCATCGCGGGATGGATCGCCAGCGGTACCGCACCGATCGCGGTGAGCGGCGCGAGTACGCCGATGCCGTTGGCCCCGGAGGTGTGCGCGACCAGGGTTCCGCGGCGGACCGATCCGGTGGCGGCCAGGCCGGCCACCAGGTCCGCGAGCTGATCGTCCGGCACGGCCAGGATCAGGAGTTCGCAGCGGCCGGCGACGTCGGTCGCGGGCAGGATTTCGGAGTCGGGCAGGCTGCGACGGGCACGGCGGACCGATGCGTCCGACACGGCGGTGCAGGCAGCCACCACGTGGCCGACTCGCTCGAGTGCGGCACCGATCGCGGTTCCCACGCGTCCCGCCGAGACGATTCCTACCGTCAGTCGTGCGGGCGCCGGATCGCGAAAAGACCCATCTCGAGTGATCTCGAATGAGGTCACCGTTGTTCCTCTCGTTCGTTCCAGTCCCGCAGGGCGGGTACCGGACGTTCACAGCGAGGATAGCCGCCGGTCGGTGACGGACGCCACGGTGCGGGGCAGTGATATAGGTCGCTTCGCGGGCTCCGCTCCCGGGATACAGGTCGCTTCGCGGGCTCAGTCGCGGCGGCGACGACCCGGGCGCGGCTCGTCGGCGGCGTCCGCAGTCTTCATGTTCGCCATGATCTCGGCGACGGTGAGCCCACCCGTGGAGTGCGCGCCGGGCTCGGTCTCGGGCTCGGGCTCTGCCCGCCGACGCGACCGGCGGCCGGCGACCGCCGACGGCTCGAGCTCGGGCTCCGGCTCCCGCTCCGGCGTCGGATCAGCCGGCTCGGGCACCGGCTTCGCCACTGGGGTCGGCGCGGGCGTCACGACCGGCTCGGGCTTCGCGGCGGCGGTGGGCGCGGCCGGGCGCGGCTGCTCGGGCGGGGCCGGCTGCTCCTCCGGCACCAACGCCACCTCGGCGGTGACCGGCTCGTCGAACGGCGTGGCGAAGGTCTGGGCCCGGCCGGATCCGGCATACGCCGGGTCGGGAGTGAAGGTCGGGGTGACGGTGGTCCCGGGGTACTCCGGATCGGGCTCGAGGGTCCGGCGGTAGCCCGTCGCCTGCTGCGGCTGCTGGTGGGGCTGGGACACCGCGGGGGTGCCAACACCACTGCCCAGCTCACGCATCCGGCGAGCCTCGGCGGTGAGCGCAGTGCGGTCGGCGGGCATCTTCCCCTCGAAGAGGATCTCGAGATTGCCGCGCAGCGCCGCCAGTTCCGCGCGCAACGCCGCGATCTCCGAGGTGTCCAGGACCGCCTCGCCGCGCACCCGCGCCTCGACACCCAGCTCGTACTCACGCCGGGCGCTGATCTCGCGCTCGAGCTGCAACTCGTAGACCTTCTGCAGATCCCGGACCTTCGCCTTGTCCGCGGCCGACTCCCGGCGGTACTTCGTCATCGCGATCGCACCGAGCGTCGCGGCCCAAAGCGCGATGACCAGGCCAACTCTCAGCAACTGCACGCTGTTGCTGAAGATCAGGAACAGACTGGCAACCACCGCCAGCGCCACCAGAGCGGCCACGATCATCTGGCTCGTGCTGCGTTTGTTCCGCCGGAGCGACGTCGCGCGACCAGTAACCGTCATGCAGCCGAGGATAGCCGCCCCGGCCGACGCTCTCACATCGTGAGAGTCGACCGCCCTCGGCGGCCCGGTCAGACGGCCGGCTCGTCCGGCGGTTCGTCCGGGGTCCGACAGCAGTGCTCGAGCCACAGCGCGGCCGCCACCAGGACCGCTCCGGCCACCAGACCCACCACGACCCCCGTCGTGTCGCTCGCCGCGGCGTCCACAGTGGAGCGCTGCGGCAACAGGTACAGCAACAGTCCCAGCCACACGCCGGCGCTGCCCGCACCCACCAGCGCGGACGCCTTCGCCAGCGCGACCGCACGGGCGGCGGTGATCGGGTGCAACTGACGCGGCCCCGGGCCGACGCGGTGGTTGTTGACGCGGGACCGGATCACCAACGCCAGCACCACCTCGATCGCCGCGACCGGGTACAGCGAGGCACCCGCGAAGACCGGAACCGGGGGCAACGAACCGTAGAACGCACCGGCCAGCAACCAGGTGGCAATCGCGGCGAACAGGGCCAGCGCCAGCAGGTCCCGAACTCGGGTGGCGCTCGTCATCTCGGCGCCAACCGGAGGTCGGTCCGGCGTACGCCGTCGCGCTCGGCCGGGTCCAGCCGCTCCAGCAGCGCCTGCGCCGACGTCACGACGCCGTCCACCACCAGCGCCGCATCGGGATCCACCTCGAGCCACGGGGCCAGCACGAATGCCCGCTCGTGGGCACGCGGGTGCGGCAGGGTCAGCTCCGGGTCCGAACTGACCACGCCGTCGCAGTCCACGACGTCCACGTCCAGGCTGCGCGGTCCCCAGCGCTGCTCGCGCACGCGGTCCGCCTCCGCCTCCAGGCGACGGCCCAGTCGCAGCCAGCCCCAGCAGTCCAGCTCGGGGTCCTGGGCGATCACCGTCGCATTGAGGAAGTCCTGCTGCTCGACCCCACCCCACGGCGCGGTCGCGTAGACGCTCGACACCGCGACCGCCCGCTCGCCGAGGGCATCGACCACCGACTGCAGGTGCGCCAACGGGTCTCCCATGTTGGACCCGATCGACAGCACCGCCCGGCTCATCCCTGCAGCCCCCCTCGACCGCCCGCGCCCTTGCGGGATCGTCGGGCGACCACGGCCACATCCGCGAAGGTCAGCGGGATCGGCGCCGACGGCTTGTGCACGGTGACCTCGACCGCGCTCACCCGGTCGTCGCGCAGCACCGCCTCGGCAATCTCGGCCGCGACCGTCTCGATGAGGTCGCGCGGCGGTCCCGCGACGACCGCGGCGGCGGTCTCCGCCAACTCGCCGTAGTTCAGGGTGTCGGCGAGATCGTCCGAAGCTGCGGCCGGCGCCAGGTCCAGCCACACCGTGATGTCGATGTAGAAGTCCTGCCCGTCCCGCTTCTCGTGCTCGAAAACCCCATGATTGCCGCGAATCTTCAACCCGCGCAGTTCGATTCGATCAGACATCGGACACCCCCTCCGCCGCGGCCCAGGCCTGGGCCACCGCAATCGCGTCGCGGGAACCCCGCACGTCGTGCACCCGCACGCCCCAGGCGCCGCCGCGCGCCGCCAGCGCCGAGACCACCGCCGTGGCCACCTCCCGGCCGGCCGGTGGACGGTCGCCTTCGGCGTCCGCGAGCAGCGAGCCGAGGAACCGCTTGCGCGAGGCGCCGATCAGCACCGGGAAACCGAGCGCGTTGAGCCGCGGCAGCGCCCCGAGCAGCGCCCAGTTGTGCTCGGCGGTCTTGGCGAAACCGAGTCCGGGGTCGAGGAGCAGCCGGGACGGGTCCACTCCGGCGCGCACCGCGGCGTCGACCGCGACAAGCAGTTCCGTGGCGACCTCCTCGACCACGTCGCCGTAGTGCTCGACACCGCCTGCGTGGACGTACTCCCCCGCCGACCGCCAGTGCATGAGAATCCACGGCAGCCCGGCGTCCGCCACCACCGAGGCCATCGCCGGGTCCGCGCGTCCACCGGAGACGTCGTTGACCACGCCGGCGCCCGCCTCGATGGCGGCGTGGGCGACCGAGGCGCGCATCGTGTCGACGCTGACCGGGATGCCCTCCGCGGCGAGTGCCGCGATCACCGGCGCGACACGCTCCGCCTCTACCGCCGCGTCGACCCGCTGTGCGCCGGGCCGTGTCGACTCGCCGCCGACGTCGACGATGTCCACGCCGAGACGGCGCAGTTCCAGACCGTGCTCGACGGCCGCGTCGAGGTCCAGGTACCGGCCGCCGTCCGAGAAGGAGTCCCGGGTGACGTTCAGCACGCCCATCACCACGCAGCGGCCCGGTGTCGGCAGCACGGTCACTTGCGCAGGATCAGGTCCAAGGCCTCGGAGCGCGAGGCGGCACTGGACTGGAGCAGGCCGCGCACGGCCGAGGTGGTGGTGCTGGCGCCGGGCTTGCGGATGCCGCGCATCGCCATGCACAGGTGCTCGGCCTCGACCACGACGATGACGCCGCGCGGATCGAGCTTGCGCATCATCGCGTCCGCGATCTGACTTGTCAGCCGCTCCTGCACCTGCGGACGCTTCGCGTACAGGTCCACGAGGCGGGCCAGCTTCGACAGGCCCGTCACGCGGCCGGTGGTGCCGGGGATGTAGCCGACGTGCGCGACTCCGTGGAACGAGACCAGGTGGTGCTCGCACGTGGAGTACATCGGGATGTCACGGACCAGCACCAGTTCCTGGTGACCCTCGTCGAAGGTGGTGTTGAGCACCGAGTCGGGATCCGTGTACAGGCCGGCGAAGACCTCCCGGTACGCCCGCGCCACCCGTGACGGGGTGTCGAGCAGCCCCGGCCGATCGGGGTCCTCACCGACCGCCAGGAGCAGCTCTCGCACCGCCGCCTCTGCACGCGGCTGGTCGAACACCCGCCCCGACGCCAACGCCGTCAGCTCGTGCGACTCGTTGCTTCCCCCATGGGAATTCGCACCACCGAGTTGATTGACCGACACCCGACCGCACCTCCACCTCTCGGACCGATGTCCACCGTTAGCGTCCCTGAGACACAGACCAGTGGAACAGCCTAGTGCTCCCGGACCTACTGCTGCCCGTTCGGGCCTTCCCAGCGCTCGGTCGCCGTGTCCTTGCTGCCGGACTTGGGTTGCGGCTCCGGGCGCGGCTGGGTCTCCAGCGGCGGCTGCGGCGGCGGGTTCCACTGCGGGTATCCCTGCTGGGGATACTGCCCCTGGGGGTACTCGCCCTGCGTGTAGCCGCCCTGCGGGTACTCACCCTGCGGCGGGTACTGCTGGGCCTGACCGCCCTGCGGGTACTGGCCGTACGGGTACTCCGCCGGACGCGCGTGCTGCCCCTCGTTCGGGTCACGCGGCGGCCAGCCGGGCGCCGACCAGCCGGCGGGCGCGCCGTAGTCCGGCACCGAACCCTGCGGCTGCTGCCGGTTCGGATCCCCGAACGCCTGGAAGCCGCCGTTGTTCGTGGCCGGCACCGGGTATCCGTTCTGCGGCGCAGGCGCGGCCGCCGGAACCGCGGCCGGAGCCGAGGTCCGCTTGCTGAACGTGGGCTGACGCGCGGACTCGTCCGGCAACGGCTCGCCGCGCTCGATCGCCAGCTCTCGCGGCGTCTTCACCGGCGGCTTGTCCGACGGGGTCCGGCCACCGAAGTCGTTGAACGCGGTGATCCGGGGACGCTTCTCGACGCTGGTGAAGATCTGCTCGAGATCCTTGCGCGTCAGGGTCTCTCGCTCGAGCAGTTCGGTCGCGAGGATGTCGAGCACGTCGCGGTACTCGTTCAGGATCGACCACGCCTCGGTGTGCGCAGCCTCGATGAGGTTGCGCACCTCCTCGTCGATCTCGCGGGCCACCTCGTGTGAGTACTCCGAGCTCACGCCCATCGAGCGGCCGAGGAACGGGTCGCCCTGCTCCTGCCCGTAGCGGACCGCGCCGAGCTTGGCGCTCATGCCGTACTCGGTCACCATCGCCCGGGCGATCTTGGTGGCCTGGTCGATGTCCGAGGAGGCGCCGGTGGTCGGCTCGTGGAACACGAGTTCCTCCGCGGCGCGCCCGCCCATCGCCATCACCAGTCGGGCGATCATCTCCGAGCGGGTCATCAGACCCTTGTCGTCCTCGGGGACGGTCATCGCATGGCCACCGGTACGACCGCGGGCCAGGATCGTGACCTTGTAGATCGGCTCGATGTCCGGCATCGCCCACGCGGCCAGGGTGTGCCCGCCCTCGTGGTAGGCGGTGATCTTCTTCTCGTGTTCGCTGATGATCCGGCTCTTGCGGCGCGGGCCGCCGATCACGCGGTCGACCGACTCCTCGAGTGCGGCCTCCGTGATCACGGTGCCGTTCTCGCGGGCAGTGAGCAACGCGGCCTCGTTGATGACGTTCGCGAGGTCCGCGCCGGACATGCCGACGGTCCGCTTGGCCAGGCCCTCGAGGTCGGCGTGCTGGTCCAGCGGCTTGCCCTGCGAGTGCACCTTGAGGATCGCGCGGCGGCCGGCCAGGTCCGGGTTGCCGACGGGGATCTGGCGGTCGAACCGGCCCGGACGCAGCAGCGCCGGGTCCAGGATGTCGGGGCGGTTGGTCGCGGCGATCAGGATGATGCCGGTGCGGTCACCGAAGCCGTCCATCTCGACGAGCAACTGGTTGAGGGTCTGCTCACGCTCGTCGTGACCGCCGCCGAGGCCGGCGCCGCGCTGGCGGCCGACCGCGTCGATCTCGTCGACGAAGATGATGCAGGGGCTGTTCTGCTTGGCCTGCTCGAACAGGTCGCGCACGCGGGAGGCGCCGACACCGACGAACATCTCGACGAAGTCCGAACCGGAGATGGTGAAGAACGGCACCCCGGCCTCGCCTGCGACGGCCCTGGCCAGCAGCGTCTTACCAGTGCCGGGCGGGCCGTAGAGCAGCACGCCCTTCGGGATCTTCGCGCCGAGGGCCTGGTACCGCGCCGGGTTCTGCAGGAAGTCCTTGATCTCGTACAGCTCTTCGACGGCCTCGTCCGCGCCCGCGACGTCCGCGAACGTCGTCTTGGGCATGTCCTTGGAGAGCTGCTTGGCCTTCGACTTGCCGAAGCCCATCACGCCGCCCTTGCCACCACCCTGCATGCGGCCCATCACGAAGACGAACAGGCCCAGCAGGATCACCATCGGCAGCACGAACAGCAGGAGCGAGGTGAGCCAACTCTCCTGGCTCACCTTCGTGTCGTACTTCTCCATCCCGGCCTTCTGGACCTCGGTGAAGATCTGCTCGGACGCGGCGCTCGGGTACTTGGCGATGATCTGGGTGGCGTCGCTGGTCGCCTCGTTGCCCTTCTTCAGGGTCAACCGGACCTGTTGTTCACGGTCGTCGATCTGCGCGTCGGTGACGTTCTTGCCCTGGAGCTGGGCAATCGCGACCGAGGTGTCGACGTTGGTGTACCCGCGGGTGTCATTGCCGAAGTAGCTGAACGCATAGATGATCAGCAGGATGGCGGCGACGATCCCCAGGTTTCGAAACACAGTCTTGCGGTTCATACAGGTTCAGCCGCTGCGGGCCTGTTCCTTTCCAGTTCCGGTCGAGCCTTCCAGCTTCGGGCAAGCGTGGTACGCCGGGTTCCGGCTGCAAACCGGACAATCAAGGTTACCGCGAGAACCTCGGGCAATGCCCGGTAGCACTCTCGGCACGGGCCGGCATCGGCACCGGTCCCGAACAGTAGAACGAGCGGGACACCGCGATGGTTCCACAGCTCGCACCCGGCGGTGCGCAGTTACGCTCCCGGCATGACGATGGCGCACGACGAGGCCCTGACCGAGCTCGACGAGTCGCAGCGGCGGGTGGAGTCGACCCTCGCCTCACTCACCGACGCACAGGCCCGGGCGGCGTCGCTGCTGCCCGGCTGGACCCGCGGGCACCTCGCCTCACACCTGGCCCGGAACGCGGACGCGCTGAACCGGTTCGCGGTGGGCGTGCTCGACGGCACCCCGCGCGAGATGTACCCCGGCGGCCGCGAGGCGCGCGCGGCCGCCATCGAGGAGGGCGCCGACCGGCCCGTGGCCCTGCTCGCCGCGGACTTCCGCTTCGCCGGTCGACGGCTGCTCGACTCCCTGCGCGGAATCGGCCCGGAACTGCTCGACACCCCGGTGAACTGGCGCAAGCCCGTCACCGCCCGGGACATCCCGCTGCTGCGCTGGCACGAGCTCGAGATCCATCACCTCGACCTCGGTCTCGGCTACTCGTGCCGGGACTGGCCGGTGTCGTTCGTCGAGTCGACGCTCGAGTCGCAGCTGCCCGAACTCGCCGTCGCCGCCCCCGACGTGACACCGCCGGACCTGCCGCGGGCCGAGTTGCTGGCCTGGCTGATCGGCCGGCCGACCCGGGACGGCCTGCCCGAGGTTCCCGCCTGGCCGTTCTGACGGCGATACGCTTAGCTCCGTGCCCTCCGGACGATGTCCACGGAGCGGGCGTCAGGATCGGCGGGCGGGGCCATGACGGACCGTCCGACCCGACCACCGCCCGAGGCGACGGTCGCGGCGAACCCGTCGCCAGAGCGCGATGCGCCCGAGCGGACGGCACTGGAACCTCCCGGACCGCCGACCACCGCATTCGAAGCCACGGCCCTCGAAAGCACGGCCCTCGAAAGCACGGCGGCCGAGACCACCGCACTCGAAGCCACCGCGCCCGGCGGCCGCACCCGGACGTCGCTGGCCGCCACCCGTCCGGACGCCGGCCCGCCCACCCTCGACGACCTGGACTCCGGCCAGCACGTCGACGACTTCGACCTGCTGATGGCGCTGGGCCGCGGCGCGTTCGCCCGGGTGTTCCTGGCCCGCCAACGCTCCATGCAGCGGGTGGTCGCGGTGAAGATCTCCCGCGACCACGGCACCGAGCCGCAGACCCTCGCCCAGCTCGACCACGACTACATCGTCCGGGTCTTCGACCAGCGGGTGGCGCAGGACCTCGAGCTGAAGCTGCTGTACATGCAGTACCTGCCCGGCGGCACCCTGCTCGGCGTGCTCCGCCGGGTCCGCGACACCCCGGCAGCCGCCCGCAGCGGGCAGCTGCTGCTCGACGAGATCGACGCCGTGCTCGACGCCAAGGGCGAGATCCGACCCACCGACTCGAGCGTCCGGGGTGAGATCGCCCGGCTGTCCTGGCCGGAGACCGTCGCCTGGCTGGGCCGGCGACTGGCCGATGCGCTCGACTACGCCGGCCGGCGCGGCGTGCTGCACCGCGACATCAAGCCGGCCAACGTGCTGCTCACCGCCGAGGGGGTGCCCAAGCTCGCGGACTTCAACATCAGCTTCAGCGATCAGGTCTCGGGGGCGAGCCCGGTGGCCTACTTCGGCGGCTCGCTCGCCTACATGTCGCCCGAGCAGTTGCGTGCCTGCCAGCCGTCGTCCGCGACCACGGCCGCCGACCTCGACACTCGCAGCGACCTGTACGCGCTCGGCGTCATGCTGTGGGAGCTGCTCACCGGCCGTCGCCCGTTCGCGGACGACGCGGCCACCGACACCGACCTGGACCGGATGCTCGCGACGCGCACGCGCGGCGTAGCACTCACCGCGCTCGACCAGCTGCCCCCGGACTGTCCGGCGACCCTGCGCCGGGTGCTGCTCACCTGCCTGGAGCCGGACCCCGCCCGACGATGGCCGACCGGTGCCGAACTCGCCCAGCAGCTCGAACTCTGCCTGGACGCGCATGCCCGCGACCTCGTCGACCCACCGCCGGGCAGCGGACGGATCCGGATGCGGCGCTGGGCAATCCCGATCCTGGTGCTGGCCATCGCGGTGCCCAATGCGGCGGCGGGGCTGTACAACTACCACCACAACAAGTCGCTGATCATCAACACGCTCTCCCCCGACGTGCAGCAGAGCTTCGAGCAGATCCAGACCGTCATCAACGCGATCACGTTTCCGCTCGGGGCGATACTGCTGCTTTACATGTGCCGCTACCCCCTCACGGTGCCCCGGGGTCTGCGCCGGGGCCGGACCTACGACGCGCGGACCCTCGCCCGGGCACGTACCGACACGCTGCTGCTCGGGGACCGGGTGGTGCTGGTGGTGTTCGGGCTGTGGTCCGTCGCGGGCCTCGCCTACCCGATCGCGCTGCAGCTCGGGGCGGGCGGCATCCCGTCCCACGTGTACGTGCACTTCATCGCCTCGCTGGCGGTGTGCGGGGCGATCGCGGTTGCCTACCCGTTCTTCTTCGTGACCTTCTACGCGGTCCGATGTCTCTACCCGGTGCTGCTGCCGTTGGGCATCACCAGCAGCGACGACGCACGCAAGCTCCGCGGCCTGGACCGGCGCAGCACCCGCTACCTGGCGGTCGCGGCCTCGGTGCCGCTGGTCGCGGTCGCCGGGGTGACCTTCCTCTCGCCCGAGCAGATTCCCCAGGTGATCGACGCGGTCCGGTTCCTGTGCGTCGGCGCAATCTTCGCGTTCCTGGCCGCCTACTGGCTGTTCCGGATGCTCGAACAGGACCTGCGCGCGCTCGAGCGGGTGGTCTCGCACGATTCCGCGGACCGACCCGCGTAGTCACCGCGTCCAGTCGCACCGACGCGACCCGCCGGCAGTCACACCGACGCGACCCGCATCCAGGGCCGCAGTTGCTCGAGCTGCGCGGCGACGGCCAGGATCCGTGCCTCGCCCCCGGGCGGCGCGGCGATCTGCACCCCGAGCGGCGTGCCCGACTCCGGGTGGATGCCCACCGGGACACTGGCCGCGGGCCAGCCGACCAGGTTCCACAACGACGGGAACGGCGCGTACCTGATGTTGGCCACCACGTTCGACAGCCAGGACTTCTCGCTCCACCGCAACGCCGGGATCGGCGCGGCCGCGAGGGTCGGGGTGATCACCACGTCGTGCTCGGTGAAGTAACTCTCGAGCGCCGACACCAGTCGTTCCACCGGGCCCGCGGTGATCCGGCCCGCCAGCACCCGGCCGACCGCCGCGTGCCGTCGGGTCCGCGGCTGCAACAGCGCGGGGTCCAGCGACTTCGCGTCCGCCGCGGTGCCCGCGGTCCAGCGCGCAAACAGCGGCAGCGGGTTCACCGGATACGGCAGCCGCGCGGTCGCGACCTGGTGACCGGCCCCGCCGAGCACCCCGGCGGCGCCCTCGGCCGCGGCCCGCCAGTGCGGGTCCACCCGCACCACCGGCAGCGGGGAGGCCACCGACACCCCGATCCGCAGGGCGCCGGGGTCGGCGATCTGCGCGAGCTCGGGCCGACCGGCCATCACCGAGAGCAGCAGCGCCGCGTCCTCGACCGTGGTCGTCAGTGGGCCGTTCTCCGACATGCCGAACCAGGAGTTCACGCCCAGCTCGGCGGGTACCAGCCCGCGGCCGGGCTTGATGCCGAACAGCCCGCAGTCCGCGGCCGGGATACGGATCGAGCCCATGCCGTCGTTGCCGTGCGCAACCGGCACCATGCCCGCGGCGACGGCCGCGGCCGACCCGCCGGACGAGCCGCCGGGCGTCCGCTCCGGGTTCCACGGGTTCCGGGTGATCGCGTCCGGGGTGTCGGTGGCACCCCACACGCACAGTTCGGGGACGGCGGTGATGCCGACGACCACCGCGCCCGCGGCCCGCAGCCGCGCCACCACGGCGTGATCCTCGGTCTTGGGAACCCTCGAGGTGGCCGCGGAGCCGTCGCCCTCCGGATGGCCGGTGACCGCGACGTTGTCCTTGACGGCGATCGGCACGCCCGCCAGCGGCAGCGACGCGAGATCGGCGCGGCCGGCCAGCGCGGCCGCCTCGGCACGGGCCTGCTCGGCGCGCACGGTGACGAAGGCCCGGAACCGTGGGTCGCGGGCGGCGATCCGGCCCAACGCGTCGTCGACGGCGTCGAGCGGGGTGAGCTCACCGGCCCGCACCCGGGCGGCGATGGACGCGGCGGTGAAGTCCGGGCCCGTCATCGCGGGTGTGTCCTCAGCCGCCGTAGACGGTGGGCTCGAGGGTTCCGATGTAGGGCAGGTCGCGGTAGCGCTCGGCGTAGTCGAGGCCGTAGCCGACGACGAACTCGTTGGGGATGTCGAAGCCCACGTTCGCGACCGGGACGTCGGCCTTGACCGCGTCGGGCTTGCGCAGCAGCGTGACCACCTCGAGCGAGGCGGGGTTGCGGGTCGACAGGTTGCGCATCAGCCAGGACAGCGTCAGACCGGAGTCGATGATGTCCTCGACGATCAGCACGTTCCGGCCCGCGATGTCCTTGTCGAGGTCCTTGAGGATCCGCACCACGCCCGAGGAGGAGGTCGACGAGCCGTAGGAGCTCACCGCCATGAACTCCATCTGGGTGGGGATCGGCAGGGCCCGGGCCAGGTCGGTCATGAAGAAGACGGCGCCCTTGAGCACGCCCACCAAAAGCAGGTCACCCTCCGGCGCGTCGACCGGGTAGCGCTCCGCGATGATCGCGGCCAGCTCGGCCGTCTTCTCGCGGATCTCTTCCTCGGAAATCAAGACCGATGCGATGTCGCCTTCGTACACGGCGCTAACCCCTTTGTTGGTCGCTGATTTGTTGGTCGCTGACGAGCCCGACCGACAGCCTGCCACGTCGCCGCGAGAGCACCAACCTCGCGCCCGGTCGACCGCCGCCGACGGCCACCCCGCCCTGCCCGCGCCAGTGCCCGACCAGGTCGTCGGCCGTCCGCAGGTGCCGGTCCGTCAGGGCCCGCGCGCCCTGCCCGAGCAGCCAGGCCCGCAGCGCCCGACGTCGCACCGCGGGATGCGCATCGGCGAGGGCTGCGACCTCGAGCACGCTGGTCCCGTCGTCGACCCGTTCGGCCGACGCCAGCAGTTCCGCCGCGAGCCCGTCGAGCACTTCGCCGTCCTCGCGTAGCTGGTCGGCGGTGCGTGCCAGGGCGGGCGCGACACCGCCGCCGAGAATCTGCTCGAGCAGCGGCAGCGCCTCGGAGCGCAGCCGCACCCGGGTGAACTCGGGGCTCGAATTGTGCGGGTCCTGATAGGGCTGCAGACCCAGCTCGGCGCAGGCGCGGGCGGTCACGGCGCGACGCACCCGCAGCAGCGGCCGCCCCCACGGCGGGTCGTCGGCGCGCATGCCGGCCAGCGAGCGCGGACCGGACCCGCGGGAGAGACCGAGCAGCACCGTCTCCGCCTGGTCGTCGAGGGTGTGCCCGAGCAGCACGGGGCGGGCGCCACGCGCGTCGTCGAGTGCCTCGTAGCGCGCCCGCCTCGCGGCCGCCTCCAGGCCGCCCGCACCCTGCACCCGCACCGCCAGCACCCGGGCCGACGCGCAGCCCAACGCCAGAGCGCGCTCGGCTGCCCGCGCGGCCACCTCGTCGGAGCCGTCCTGCAGCCGGTGGTCGACGACGAGCGCATGCACCGGCCCCGCCTCCGCGACCGCGGCCGCGGTCAGCGCCAGCGAGTCGCCACCGCCGGAGAGCCCGACCGCGACGCCGGCGTCGCCGCCGTACTCGTCCCGCCAGCGGCGGACCGCGTGCCGCACCTCGAGCAGCGCCGGGCCCTCGGGCAGGCGGCCACCCGGTTCCGCGGGCTCCGCCCGGCTCATCCCAGCACCCGGGCGATCCACTTCTCGTGGTCGTCGATCTCGTCGACCCGGGGCAGCGTGTCGGGCCCGGTCCAGACGGCGTTGAACTCACTCATCCCGACCCGGCCGACGACGGCGTCGACGAAGGCCTTGCCGCGCACGTACTGCGCCATCTTCGCGTCCATCCCGAGCAGCGCGCGGACCAGCCGCTGCAGCGGGTTGCTCTGCCGCGTCCGGCGCTTGTCGAAGGCGTCCCGGATCTGCGCCACCGTGGGGACCACCGCCGGCCCGACCGCGTCCATCACGTGGTCGGCGTGCCCCTCGAGCAGGGTGCCGAGAATCAGCAGCCGGTCCAATGCCACGCGCTGCGACTCCGACTGGGTCGCGCGCAGCAGCCCGAGCAGGCCGCGTTCCTCGGGCGCCTGCTCGACGCCGCCCCGACGCCTGCGCAGTTCCTCGGCGAGCCGGCCGATCAGGTCGGCGATCGGTTCGTCACCCGCGGCCCCCAGGGTCGCGACGCTCTCGCGCATGTAGTCCGCGATCCACGGCGCGGACGAGAACTGCACCCGGTGGGTGACCTCGTGCAGGCACACCCACAGCCGGAAGTCGCTCGGCACCACCCGCAGCGTGCGCTCGACGGACACCACGTTCGGCGCCACCAGCAGCAGTGTGCCGTGCTCGCCGGTGAACGGGTCGTACTGGCCGAGGATCGCCGAGGACAGGAACGCCAGCATTGCGCCCGCCTGCAGCCCGGCCGGCCGGCCGGCGAGCAGTCCCCCGCCGGTGGTCGGCCGGTCGGCGTCACCCGTGAGATTGGCCATCGAGTCGGCGGCGGCCCGGATCCAGCCGGCACGGTCCACCACCCGGGCCTGCGGCACGGGCAGCCCGTCGGCGAGCCCGGTGACCTCCCGGACCGGTCCCTCGGCGCGCACCGACGCCTCCGAGAGTTCCGCGACGACGGCCTCCGCGGAGTACCGGCTGGTGCGTGGGCCTGGCCTGGACAGCCGAACCCCGGCCCATGCTGCGACATCCCAGTCGACCGCCCCGGCGAGCCCACCGGGCGCATCCGAACCGTCCTGGGTCATCGGCAGCAACGTCACTGACACCCACAAGAGCGCAGCGTCGAGGCGAGCGCGTCGAGGGCCGGGCGGCTGACCTGCGGCGGACGGTCATTGGACATCAGCGAAAAGGTGAGCACCCGGTTGCCGACGTCGGTGACGTACCCGGCGAGCGCGCTCGCGGCCGACAGCGTGCCGGTCTTGGCTCGCACCCAACCGGCGCCGTTGCGGTCGCCGGAGGCGTACCGGTCCGAGAGGGTGCCGGTGGCACCGGCGACGGGCAGGTAGTCCAGCAGCGGCCGCAGCTTCGGGGCGGAGTCGCCTGCCGCCGCGGTCAGCGCGCGGTCCAGCAACCGGGCCGGGATCCGATCGTCGACGGACAGCCCGCTCGCGTCGTGCAGGGTCAGCCCGCCGACATCGAACCCGCCGGCGACGAGGGTCTGGGAGATGGCGGCGACCGCTCCGCCGAACGACGGCTCCATGCCCGCCTTCATCGCGATCTCGCGGCCGACGGCCTCGGCGAGCACGTTGTCCGAATGCCCCATCATCTGTCCGAGCCGGTCCCGCAGCGGCGCCGATTCCACCGACGCGAGCGGGGCGGCGCCGGACGGTGCGGTACCGACGGTGACGGCGGCCGGGTCGGCGCCCAGCGCCGCGGCCAGCAGCCGACCGGTGTCGAGGGCGGGGGTGGCGCTGCGCGGGGACTCGTCCTCGAGCGGGCGCAGGCGTCCGCCGTCCAGCATCACCGGCTCCATCGGCGCGATGTAGCCGGCGCCGACGTCGGCGGGGAACCAGCCCTGCGCCAGCGCCGGGCCCGCGTAGGCGCCGTTGTCGACGACGACGCTGTCCACCACCACGCCGGAATTGCGGACCTGGGCGACCAGGTCGTCGAGGCGGGCGGCACCCGGGTAGAAGCCGGGCTGGCCGGCCGGTTGGGCGGTCATCGTCGGGTCACCGCCGCCGACCAGCACGATCTGGCCCGGCGTCTCGCCGCGCACCACCCGGGTGGCGACGCGGTGCTCGGGGCTGAGCGCGAGCAGCGCCGCGGTCGCGGTAAGCACCTTGGTGGTCGACGCCGGGACCATCGGGGCGTCGGGGCCCTGGCTCCAGAGCACCGCCCCGGTCGCGGCGTCGGAGACCACCCCGGTGAACGTCCCGAGATCCGGGCTGGCCAGACCGGGGGCCAGCGCGGCGGCCAGCCCGGCCGGCGTCGGCATCGGTGCGTCGTCGGGCACCGGGGCGACCTGTGGCGTCGGCAGCACCGGCGGCGGCGCCGGGTTGGTCGCGGTGGTCGTCGCGTCCGCCGAAAGACCGAGGTCGGGGCGGGTGACGGCGAGCACTGTGCCCGTGGCGCCGAGCGCCGCGACCAGCACCGCGATCAGCAGAATCCGTACCCGTTTGCGCCGTTGCGCGGCCAGGGACCCCATCTTGCGGTCCTTCGCGCCTGCCTTCGCCAACACCCCTCCGATTTCGTCGTGGTCCGCCCCCGCGGCACTCCACTGGTCGTTCCGTTGTTCCACAGTATCGTCGACCGGTTACCCTGACCCGGCATCATCCACCGAGACAAAGCGAGGAAGCGGCGTGGAGTTCGACGTCACCATCGAGATCCCCAAGGGTCAGCGCAACAAGTACGAGGTCGACCACGAGACCGGCCGTGTGAAGCTGGACCGCTACCTCTACACCGCGATGGGATACCCCGCCGACTACGGCTTCATCGAGAACACCCTCGGTGAGGACGGCGACCCGCTCGACGCGATGGTCCTGCTCCCCGAGTCGGTCTTCCCCGGCGTCATCGTCGAGGCCCGCCCGGTCGCCATGTTCAAGATGGTCGACGAGGCCGGCGGAGACGACAAGGTGCTGTGCGTGCCGGCCGGCGACACCCGCTGGGACCACATCCAGGACCTGAGCGACATCTCGCAGTTCGAGCTGGACGCGATCAAGCACTTCTTCGTCCACTACAAGGACCTCGAGCCCAACAAGCACGTCACCGGCGCCGACTGGGTCGGGCGCGCCGAGGCAGAGGCCGAGATCGAGGCCTCGTTCAAGCGTCTGAAGGACAACGGCGGCCACTGAGCCGCTTCGTCTGAAGTCAACGTGTGGGGTTCCGTCCGGTAGCCGGGCGGAACCCCACACTTGTTTTCACACCCAGGGCACCGAACCCGGACGTTACTGGGCCGCAGCGCATTCCGCCCTGTCGCCCGACCCCGGCGCGGAGGGGGCATGCCGGCTGTCACTGGCCACCACTACCATTCGCCGGGTGACCGGATACGACGACCTCGACCACCTCGACACCTCGACACTGCCGCCCCGCCAGCAGCAGATTCTCGCCACGATCCTGGACTGGGTGGTCGCGCACGGGTATCCGCCGAACACCCGGCAGATCGGGGACGCGGTTGGCCTGCGGTCGTCGTCGTCGGTGTCGAGACACCTGAAGAGCCTGGAGGAGAAGGGCTTTCTGCGTCGGGGCGAGGGGATGTCACGGCCGGTCGACGTGCGCCCGTTCCTGCGGGCCTCCGAGCCACGGCAGTCGGGCGGGAACTCGGTGGCCGTGCCCGTGGTCGGCGACATCGCCGCCGGCAGCCCCATCCTCGCCGAGGAGCACGCCGGGGACGTGATGACCCTGCCGCGCGAACTGGTCGGGTCCGGCACCGTGTTCGGACTGCGCGTGCGCGGCGAGTCGATGGTCGACGCCTCGATCTGCGACGGGGACATCGTGGTGGTACGCCAGCAGCACGAGGCACATTCGGGCGAGATCGTCGCCGCGATGATCGACGGCGAGGCCACGGTGAAGGTGTTCCGACGCCGGAGCGGACATGTCTACCTCGAGCCGCGCAACCCGGCCTACGACGTCATCGACGGCGACGAGGCCGTGGTGCTGGGCAAGGTGGTCTCGGTGATGCGGCGCGTCTGAGGGCGTGTCTCCCGACCTGGTTGTGCGGTGACGCGAGTTCGATCCCTCAGCTTTCCCACGAGATCCTCGTCGCGTGTCGGTCCGAATCGAAGCGAACGACCAGGAGCTGGTCGGAAACATCCGGCGACAGCGTGAAATCGATCCAGCTCTCCAGGCCGCCACCTTCACCCACCTTCAAGACGAATGCCTTCGGGTCCAAGAGAGCCACCAGCGCCTCCGGCGTGGCGCGCTGATCTCGATACTCCTCGTGCGCCTTTCGGACTTCCGGAAGGTCGAGCTCGTCCGTGTGAAACTCCACGAACCGGGCGACCTGCGTCCCGGTGCCGAGATCTTCCGCAAGGAGCTTCCGCGCCTTGCCCACCAAATCGGGGAAGGCGTCGATGAGGCCACCCGTCTCACCCAGAAGCCTGCCGTTCTGAGAAACACCCTCGAAGATGCCCAGCCAAACGGGCACAGCACCGTTCGGAGTTCGGATGGTGACCGCGTCGGCAAATCCGGAATCGGTGTCAAACGACAGCGGACCCACCAACTCCGAGTGAATTGTCACCTGCATCCGACAATCATGCCCTGCCCGACGAGGAGGCATACCCTAGTCCGCCGACGCCTCCTGCTCCCGCTGCGCCGCCGCCGACGCCGCGAGGCCGCCGCCGACCCGCAGCGGCACCTCCTTCCAGAACAGCACCAGCACCAGGCCCAGCAGCGCGATCGCGGTGACGGCCAGGAACACCGTCGACATCGAGTCCGCGAAGCCAACCTTGAACGGCTCCGCCAGCTGCGGGCTGAGCTGCTGGACGATCGAGCTGTCCCTGAGCACCGCGCCCGCCGCCGACACGTCGTGGTTGGCCAGCCCCGTCGCCAGCGCGACGTCGGCCGGGTTGGAGCTGTGCAGGCCGGCGACCACGGCCTGCTGGTAGGCGGGGTCCTGGGCCGCCGTGCGCAACTGGTCGGAGATGTTCGGCGTCAGCTGCGCGAACAGGATGGACAGGAACACCGCGACGCCGAGGGTGCCGCCGATCTGCCGGAAGAACGTCGCCGCGGCGGTGGAGACACCCATGTCCTGTGGGGGCAGCGCGTTCTGAATCGCGAGCGTCAGCGGCTGCATCAGATTGCCGAGGCCGAATCCGGTGACGAACATGAAGCACATGACGATGGCCAGCGAGGTGTCCGCCTCGACGTAGTGCATGAGGAAGACGCCGAGCGTGAGCAGCACCGCACCGACCACCGGGAAGACCCGGTAGCGCCCGGTCTTCGCGATCAGCTGGCCGGACATGATGGAGGCCGACATCATGCCGACCACCATCGGCAGCATCTGGATTCCCGCCATCGTGGGGCTGGCGCCGCGGACCACCTGCAGGTACTGCGGGATCAGCGAGATGCCGCCGAACATGGCCGCGCCCACCACCACCGAGATGACCACGCCCATCGCAAAAGTCGAGTTCCGGAACATGCGCAGCGGGATCAGCGCCGCGTCGCGCATCCGCTTCTCGACGAACACGAAGGCGATCACCCCGACCCCGCCGATCACGTAGCAGGAAACCGAACGGGTACTGCTCCAACCCCATTCACGCCCCTGCTCGGCAACCACCAGCAGCGGGACGATGCCGACCGCCAGAACCAGCGCGCCCCAGAAGTCGATCCGCACGTCGGGCCGGCGGACCTTGGGCAGGTTCAGCACCTTGAACACCACCGCGAACGCGACGATGCCGATGGGCACGTTCACCAGGAATACCCAACGCCAGCCGTCGATTCCGAGGATGGTGTCCTGACCGCTGAGCAGGCCGCCGAGCACCGGACCGAGCACGCTCGAGGTACCGAACACGGCGAGGAAGTAGCCCTGGTACTTGGCACGCTCACGGGGGCCGACGATGTCCCCGAGAATGGCCAGTGCCAGGGACATCAGGCCGCCGGCGCCGAGGCCCTGGAAGGCGCGGAAGGCGGCGAGCATGTACATCGACTGGGCCAGCGTGCACAGCAGCGAACCCAGCACGAAGATGACGATCGCGGCCAGGAAGAACGGTTTGCGGCCGTACATGTCGGACAACTTGCCGTACAGCGGGGTCGCCAGGGTCGCGGTGATCAGGTACGCCGTGGTGACCCAGGCCTGCAGCGCGTAGCCGTCGAGGTCGTCGGCGATGGTGCGGATCGCGGTGGAGACGATGGTCTGGTCCAGCGCGGCGAGGAACATGCCGAGCATCAGGCCGCTGAGGATCGTCAGGATCTGGCGGTGGGTGAAGACTCCGGTCGTCTCGGATCCGGGCGCGGTGTCGGCGACCTCGGACGAGGTGTCTCGGGTGGTCATCGGCCGCTCCGTACGCCCGTGGCCCCGCCGAGTTGTTCCGTCGGCTTCGCCAGGCCGGCCACGAACACCGGCCTCATGCGTTCGTAGTCCGAGACGAACCGGTCCATCAGCCGGGCGAAGTCACGCAGGTCGTCGACGGGCCAGTCCTCGAGCAGTCGGCCGAGACGCTCGTTGCGGTCCGCGCGGATCCGGCCGGCGGCGGCGCGCCCGGCGTCGGTGACCGCGAGGACGCTCGCGCGCCCGTCCGTCGGGTCGGGCTGACGTTCCACGAGCCCTCGGCCCACCAACTGGGCCACCTGCCTGCTCACCGTCGACGGGTCGGTGTACATCACGTCGGCCAGCGCACCGGAGCGCATGGGTCCGTCGCTGAGCAGCCGGAACAGGCAGGCATAGGCCGCCGGGTCGATCCCGACTGAGGCCTTGGCATGGGCGATCGTGCGGTCCCGTACGCGCGAGAGCCGGACCAGGTAGTTGCCGATCTCGTCGGCGAGGGGATCGAGTTCTTCCGGCGTCATCGGACCTTCTTGCTTGCGGCATTCAAGTAGTGGGAAGTTGCAAGTATGTTCCCGGCCGCGGCGGCCGTGCAAGTGTCGGGAATCCGATTACCCGGCCTTGAACAGAGCTCTGCCGGTGGTCGCCACGACCACCGGCAGAGGTGAGAGCCGCACCGGCCCTTCGGTTCACGCGGGACCTCAGGTCACCGACCCGAAATCACCGACCCTTGAACTCCGGGGTGCGCTTCTGGAACACCGCGGCCATGGCCTCGCCGATGTCCTCGGACGCAAGGAAGGCCGCATTCCACACCGCGACGTACCGCAGGCTGTCGTCGACAGCGGCCGAGCGGCCGTGGTCCAGGACGTCCTTGATGCCGTGCACCACCAGCGGCGGGTTCGCGGCGATCTCGGCGGCGGTCGCGTGCGCGGCGGCCAGGACCGCACCCGCGTCCGCGTACACGTCGTTGACGAGTCCGATCTTCTCGGCCCGAGCGGCGTCGATGTCCTTGCCGGTCAGCGCCAGCTCACGCAGGTGACCGTCGCCGATGATCGCGGGCAGCCGGGCGAAGCTGCCCATGTCCGCCACGATGGCCACCTTGACCTCGCGGATCGAGAACTTGGCGTCGGCGCTGGCGTAGCGGATGTCCGCCGCGGAAATGAGGTCGAGCCCGCCGCCGATGCACCAACCGGCGACCGCGGCGACCACCGGCTTGCGACAGTCGGCAACCGCGTTGATCGCGCGCTGCATCTTCTTGATGTCCTCGTGGAAGGCGGTGCGCGGGGCCGCCTGCGCCTTGTCTCCGAGCACCGGCGCCATCATCGGGGCCATCGCCGGCAGGTCGAGGCCGAACGAGAAGTGCTTGCCGGAGCCCGTGAGCACCACAGCCCGCACCTCCGGGTCTGCGTCGAGTTCGGCGAACACCTCGGGCAGCTCGTTCCAGAAGTCGGGGCCCATCACGTTGCCCTTGCCCGGGCCGATCAGCGTCACCTGCGCGACGTGATCCTTGCGTTCGACGGTGAAGGCGTTCCAGGTCTGTTCGGTCATTACTCGAGAGTAACAACCCGGATCTCGCATGTTAAGGCTGCGAAAAATCGGGTCCGGAACCTTTCCAACGGCTTCCCCGTACACAAGCATGGATTTCGCGAGCACCACGCCCTCCGGGCGAGTCGGCACGGGGCACAGGTGGCGAGCCTCGCGAACGACCCTCCGGATCAAGGCGGTGAAGGTGCACATGTTGATGCATCAGGGAATCGGCCTCGACCGCTTCAACGCGCTGCCGCGAGGACGCGCGGTGCACGCCTTGTTCGAGTGTTGCTGCTCGCTCGCCTGGTCCGGGCACCTGGCCGACGGCCGGCCCTACCGCTCGTACGCCGACCTGCTCACCCGGGCCGACTCGGAGTTGTTCGCGCTGTCCGACGCCGACCTCGACCACGCCCTGGACTGCCACCCCGGGGTGGCCCGGCGCGTCCACACCACCGCGTCGAGCCTCGAGCAGTGCGCGGTGTGGGCGCCCGACGAGGCGACAATGGCCGCGGTGGTGGCCGCGAGCAGCCGCTACGAGAGCCGCTTCGGCTACCCCTACCTGTGGTGCGCCGCGGGCCGCGACGCCACGGCCCTGCTCGACGACCTCACCGTGCGGCTGTCCAACTCCCCCGAGGCCGAACGCAAGACCATGGCCGGCGAACTGGCGAAGATCAACCGGATCCGGATCGAACGGATGCTGGGACCGGAGGGCGGGTACGGGTACTGACCCGGCGCGTCAGCCTCGTCGCAGGGCGTTGGCGAACAGCCCGGAGACCGCTGCCTGCACCGCAGCGCGGTCCACCTGCTCCGGATCCACGGCGTGCTCGAGCATCAGTCCGGAGATCAGCGCCATCAGCGTGATCGCGGTGTTGCGGGCATCGACCCGCTCGGCCACCCCCCACTCGGCCGCACGCTCGGCGATCAGTTCCTCGATCTGACCCCGCAGCCGGCGGCGTTCGTGCAGGTAGGCCTCGGCGAGCTGGGGCTCACGGCCCGCCTGGACCCCGAACTCGAGCACCAGCAGGGCCCACCCGGGATCGCCGACCAGCCACGAACTGATCGTCTCGCCACCCCGGCCCGCGGCATCGGTGGCGCTGAGCCCGGCGATCTCGGCCAGCACCCGGCCCGCGAGTTCGAGGGAGCGCTCGGCGAACAGCTCCGCGAAGAGGTCCTGCTTGGACTCGAAGTTGGAGTACACCGCGCCCTTGGTGAAGCCGGCCCGGTGCGCGATCTCCGCGAGCCGGGCAGCCACGAATCCGCGCTCGGCGAACTCGTCCGCCGCCGCGTCGAGCAGCCGTCGACGCACCACGTCCCGGCCCGGACGCGTCGCCGGACCCGACGGTGACGCAGCCCTCTCTTGACTCACCTCGTTCACGATACTTACGGTATTCAATACCGAGAGTATCGGCAAGCAGTACGTGACAGCGAGGAAGCACCGCATGACGAGCACCGACACCGACGCGCCGCCCACCGGGACCCCGCCCACCGGGACCCCGCCCATCAGCCACGCCGCCACCAGCCCCGCGGGCACCGGCGACGCGGACACGGGCGCCGAGCCGCACCGGTCGACCAGTCCGACCGACCGCTACAGCACCCGGCAGATCATGGTCGCGCTGGTCGTCGGGGTCCTGCTGCTGCAGATCGGCTTCATCACCAGCTACGTCGCGGCCTTTCACCAGCCGACGCCGCACGACATCCCGATCGCCGTGGTCGCCGAGGCCGGGCTCCCCGAGGGCATGGACCAGCAGGTCGCCGACCGGCTCAACGCGATCGACTCGCGTCCCGTCGAGGCCCGCGTCGCCGCGAACACCTACGAGGTCCGCAATCTCATCGACGACCGCGAGATCATGGGCGCCTACGTGGTCAGCCCCACCGGCACCGACACGCTGATCACGGCCAGCGGCGCGGGCAGCTCCGCCGCGACCGCGCTCGAGAGCGTCTTCACCAAGGTCGACGCCGCCGAGCACCGCGCCTTCGTGGTCCGGGACGAGGTGCCGGTCGGCGTGCACGACAACCGCGGGCTCTCGGGCTTCTACCTGTCCATCGGCTGGGTGGTCGGCGGCTACCTGCTGGCGGCCGCGATCGGGCTGCTCATCGGCGCTCCCCGGACGCGGCGCGAGGCCTGGGTCCACACCGCCGTGATGGCCGGGTACGCGCTGGTCTCGGGGTTCCTCGGCGCCTTCGTCACCACGAACGTACTGGGCACCTTCAGCGGGCACCTGCTGCCGCTGGCCCTGCTCGGGACCGGCGTCGTGTTCGCCACCGGCATGTTCACCATGGGCCTGCGCGCGGTCGTCGGCATCCTCGCGGTGCCACTGGCGATCCTGATCTTCGTGGTGCTCGGCAACCCCAGCGCCGGCGGCGCCTTCGGGTCCAACGTGCTGCCCAGCTTCTACGCGGCGATCGGGCGCTGGATCACCCCGGGGGCGGGCACCGAGGGCGTGCGCAGCATCGTCTACTTCGCGGGCACCGGGGTGGGCCAGCCCGCCCTCACCCTCGCGATCTACGCGTTGGCCGGCACCGCCGCGCTGGTCGGCATGACCGTCTGGCGCACCCGAGGAAGGCGCTGACACGCCGCTGCGCCGACAAGGGATGTGGCGGGTCCGTTTTCGCCCTACCCTGAATCATGGCCAGGTACCTGCACCCGAATGCGGCCCACGTGGCGAAGACCCTCATCGCGCGCGGCCACCACGGCGTGATCGTCACCCAGGACGAGCCCACGCGCACCGCGCAGGACGCGGCGACGGCGCTCGGCGTGCCGGTGGGCGCGATAGCGAAGTCGCTGGTGTTCCTGCTCGACGACGAGCCGGTGCTGCTGATCGTCTCCGGCGACCACCAGGTGGACGTCGAGCGCACCGGCAAGCTGCTCGAGGGGACGCTGACCCGGGCACCCGCCAGCGCGGTGCGCCAGCTCACGGGCCAGCCACTCGGCGGCGTCGCACCGGTCGGGCACCCGACCAACCTGCCCACCTACGTCGACACCGCGCTGGACCGCTACGCGGAGGTGTGGGTGGCGGCCGGCACCCCGGACACGGTGTTCCGGACGACGTTCCGCGAGCTCACCCGGATCACCGCGGCGCTCACGATCGACATGGAGTGAGCCGGTGACCGACGGCATCACCGGCGAGCAGTACCGGGCCGCGATGCGGCGGCACCCGGCCGGCGTGGTCATCGTCACCCTCGACGCCGGCTCGGGTCCGGTGGGGTTCACCGCGACGTCGTTCGCGTCGCTGTCCCTCGACCCGCCGCTGGTGTCGTTCAACATCGCGGACACCTCGTCGAGCATCGACGCCCTGCGCGGAGCGGGCTCGCTGGTCATCCACCTGCTCGGCGAGCACCAGCGGCACCTCGCGCAGCGGTTCTCCCGCAGCGCGGAGGAGCGGTTCCGCGACGTGTCCCTGTGGAACCGCCTCGAGTCCGGCGAACCGGTGCTGCACGGGACCCCGATCTGGTTGCGCACCACCGTCCACCAGCTGATCCCCGCCGGCGACCACACCCTGGTGATCGGTCTGGTCACCCGGGTGCACGACGAGGACGACGCGGAGGCCGCCGCGTCGCCGCTGCTCTACCACGACGGCCGTTACCACCGGCCCACGCCGCTCGACGAGTGAGTCTCGTCGACCGTCGGGTCAGGACGCGAGTGCCCTTGTCCCCGAGGTGAACCCGAAGGGCACGAGCACCTCGCCCAGGAGGGGCGACGGTCGGGCCAACCCGCGGTCGCGCAGGATCGGCAGCACGTCGTCCACCACCCGGTCGAGCACCCTGGGCAGCACCAGCGGCAGCAGGGTGACACCGTCCGCCACGCCGGCGGCGGCAAGGTCCGCGATCAGTCCGGCGAGACCGGCCGCGGTGCCCACGTAGGAGATGCTGTCGGGCACCCGCGGTGCGCCCGCGTCCAGTTGAGCCAGTTCCCTTCGCGCACTGCGGTGGTCATCGGCGAGCAGTACTTCCACGTCCAGCAGGACGGTCACCGTGTCCGGGTCCCGGCCCTCGCCGGCCGCCTCGGTTCGGATGCGCTCGCGGCGCAGTTGCGCCTCGCGCAGGTCGTGGGCCCGCACCCGCGCCACGCCGGCCGGCACGGAGAGCAGGTCCAGGGGCGGGTTGGGCGCCGGCGGTTCGGTGAGGTCGACCCAGAAGTCGGTGAGCCCCAACGGGACCCGGAACTCGGTGTGGGCCGCGGCGGCCGGGTGGTGACCGGCGCCGGACAACTCCACCGCGACGTGCAGGCGGCGGGTACGGGCAGACGGAAGAACAGACATGGCAGTCCTAGGGTGTGCGTGGGATGAACAGAGCGAGTGGGGAACTCAGCTCCGACACATGCCCGACGCGGTACGGCACAGATCCACGTGCCGACGGCACCACCGGGCGTCACGCGCCACGGTCGTCGCTGTCGTCACGGATGCCATGACGCGATGCTACCCGGACACGCCGCCGCGGCGCGCGGCAACGAACTCGCGCACCGCCGCCACCAGTCGGTCCACGTCTGCGGAGTGACTGCCCAGGCCCAGGCTTGCCCGCACCGCGCCCTCACGCCGACCCAGTCGAGCCAGCAGCGGGTGCGCGCAGAACCGGCCGTCGCGGACGCCGATTCCGTGCAGGTCCGCCAGGTAGGACGCGACCTCGCGCGGCTCGCAGCCTTCGACGGTGAACGTGACGATTCCGACGGAATCCGGTGCGTCGGACCAGATCCGGAGAAGCTCCACACCCTCGACGGCACTCAGGCCCTCGACCAGTCGTTCGCACAGCGCCCGCTCGTGGGCCTGCGCCTGCTCCGCGTCGAGGCCGGCGAGCGCCTCGCAGGCCGCCGCCAGCGCGGCAACCCCGAGGACGTTGGGGGTGCCCGCCTCGTGACGCTGCGGCGCGGCCGCCCACTCGACACTGTCGGAGGAGACGTCGCGGGTGGCGCCGCCGCCGGCCAGGTACGGCTCCGCGGCGTCGAGCCAGTCCGCCCGTCCCACCAGCACACCGGCGCCGAAGGGCGCGTACAGCTTGTGGCCGGAGAAGGCGAGGTAGTCGACGCCGAGCGCGACCAGGTCCACGCGGCGGTGCGGCAACAGCTGGGCCCCGTCGACAAGGATCCGGGCCCCGCACTCGTGGGCAACCTGCGCCAGGCGGGCGATCGGCAGCACCTCACCGGTCACGTTGGACGCCCCGGTGATCGCGAGCAGCGCGGCCGGTTTGGCGCACAGCTCGGCGACGATCCGGCGGATCGTCTCCTCGACGGTGTCCGCAGCTTCCACGACGCGGGCGCCGTTTCGCTTCCAGGGCAAGAGGTTTGCGTGATGCTCGATGTCGAGGACCACGGTGTCGCCGGGCACGCAGCCGGCCAGCAGGTTCAACGAGTCGGTGGTGTTGCGGGTGAAGACCACCACGTCGTCGGATCGCGCACCGACGAACTCGGCGACCACGTCACGGGCGCCCTCGTAGCTGGCGGTGCAGACCTGCGAGGCGTAGCCGGCGCCGCGGTGCACGCTGGCGTAGTACGGCAGCAGGTCCTGGACCCGGGCGGTGACCTGCGCGAGGGCGGGCGCGCTGGCGGCGTAGTCGAAGTTGGCGTACGTGCAGGTGCTGCCGTCGGCGAGCGGGACGGACAGTCCGGCGCCGGAGACCTCGGCGAACGGGGCGTCGATCCGCGTGGCGGTGGCTGCACAGGTAGCGGCAGCGGTGGCGGCGGTGGCGGCACAGGTGGGGTCGAGTACGGCAGTCATTGAAGCTTCCCTCTGGTTCAGGGACTCGCGTGCAGCGAAGGCGACGTACCGGCCGGACCGAACGAGTCGGCCGTACCTAGATGTCGCGGGGGTGTGCATCGAGTCCGCGCTTGCCGTGTCCGGTATTGGACTACAGCCAGGTCGTCACCCGGGGCACCCCACCGCGGCGGAGGGTTGCCGGCCAGCAAGCCGGGGCTATCTGCTGGCACTCATGACCTGACCAGAGAATTGCAGCCCGTCCGCCGTCCTGTCAACCCCACCCTCGTGACCTCGCCCACCCCACCCGCCGGCAGCCAACTTCGACGGAACCGAAAACATCTGCACAGCAAGGTTTTTCGTAGGCGATCCGGAACCAGGGCGCCTGGTGCGGAGAAACCCGTTTGAGTACGGGTCCGCGGATGCGCTTTCCTTCTCGCCATGACCGCCGCCACCCTGCTCAGCTTTGCGGGCGTCTGCCTGCTCCTGTCGATCATGCCCGGGCCGGACTCGTTCCTGGTGCTGCGTTACAGCGTCGGCGGCACCCGCCCGGGCCTCGCCGCGGCGGCGGGCGTCGCCGTCGGCTCCCTGGTGTGGGCGGCCGTGGTGGCTCTCGGACTCGCGGCGCTGCTCGAGCAGTCCGCGGCCGCGTACCGGGCGCTGAAGATCGCGGGCGGGCTGTACCTGGTCTACCTCGGGGTGCGGGCGCTGCTCCGCCGTCGGGCCGTGGGCGGCGGGCCGGCGGAACCGGTGGCCGTGTCCACGGGTTCCGCGTTCGGCGCCGGAGTGCTGTCCTGCGCCCTGAACCCGAAGGTCGGCCTGTTCTACCTGGCGGTGGTCCCCCAGTTCCTCGGGCCCGTGACCTTCGGCGCGGCCATGACCCTTGGCGCGGTCGAGGCCGTTGTCGCGCTACTGGTGATGGGCGGCTTCGCGGTTGCGGCCTCGCGGCTGGTCACCCTGCTGCGACGGCCTCGGGTGTCGGCCCGACTCGAGTCCGCCAGCGCCGGGATCCTGGCGGCGCTCGGCGTCGGCACCCTCGTCTCGGCGGCGGGCCCCGCCTGACCGCTCTCGGGCGTCCCTTCGGGCGGTTCGCCGTTCTGTGTCTCCACTCTCACCCTGGCCTCAGGAAACGCGCGAGGGGACGGGCGCCGATATCGTTGTACGCATCGGTGCCAGGCACCGCACGCACCGGGCGGCCGCCGTGACCGCCCGAGCAGCTCAGGAGGAATCTTGCTCACGCAGTCACTGCGGCGATCGATCGGCGCGGCGTGCATCGCCCTGGCGACGACCCTCGCCGCCGGGTGCACCATCTCCGCCGACGACAACGGCGACGCCAACGCCTCGCCGACCGCCGCCGTCAGCGCCGCCGTCGTCTCGATCACCCCCGCCGATGACGGCGACCCGGTCAGCCCGCTCAGCCCGGTCCGCGTCGACGTCGCCCAGGGCACTCTCACCTCGGTGACGCTGACCAATCCCGACGGCAAGGTCATTCCCGGCATCACCACACCGGACGGCACGTCGTGGAAGCCGAGCGAGCCGCTCGGCTACGGCAAGACCTACACCCTCGACGTGGCGGCCACGGACGCGAACGGCGTCCCCACCTCGAAGAACAGCACCGTCACCACGCTCGACCCGGGCAACCAGACCAAGGCGTACCTGCGCACCACCGGCGGCGCCGAGATCCGCGACGGCGGCACCTACGGCGTCGGCATGGTCACGGTGGTGCACTTCGACGAACCGATCGGCGACCGCGTCACGGCCGAGAAGTCGCTGACCGTCACCACCACTCCCCCGGTGAAGGGTTCCTGGTACTGGCTCGACGACCAGAACGTGCACTGGCGGCCGCAGCAGTACTTCGCGCCGGGCACCCAGGTCACGGTGAACGCGGACATCTACGGTGCGCAGCTCGGCAACGGCCTCTACGGCCAGGAGGACGACAAGGTCTCGTTCCGGATCGGCGACTCGCACGTCTCGATCGCGGACGACAACACCAAGATCGTCACGGTGTACGAGAACGGCCAGGTGGTCCGCGAGATGCCGACCTCGATGGGCCGGGGCGGCACCGAGACCATCGGCAACACCACGCTCCACTTCTGGACGCAGCCCGGCACCTACACCGTGCTGGACAAGGCCAATCCGGTGATCATGGACTCCTCCACGTACGGCCTGCCGATCAACTCGCGGCTCGGCTACAAGGAGACCATCAACTGGGCCACCCGGATCAGCAACGACGGCATCTACCTGCACGAGCTGGAGAGCAGCGTCTGGGCGCAGGGCAACACCAACACCTCACACGGCTGCCTGAACCTCAACCCGGCAAACGCGCAATGGTTCTACAACTTCTCCCAGCCCGGCGACGTGGTGGAGATCCGCAACACCGGCGGTGAGCCGCTCGACGTGTGGCAGAACGGCGACTGGGGCGTGCCGTGGGACCAGTGGGTCGCGGGGAGCGCGCTGAGCTGAGCCTGGCGCGCGGCCGCGGTTCCGCACTGAGCCGGGCGCGGCGGCCGCCGCTGTGCTGCACTGGAGGACCACCCCCGGACACCTGCCGGACCGCCGGCAGCGACGACAAGGACGCGGCATGGCACGGATCGTGATCATCGGCGGACACGGCAAGATCGCCCTGCACCTGGCACGGATCCTCACCGGCCGGGGCGACCAGGTGACCGCGGCCATCCGAGATCCGGCGCAGGTCGCCGATGTCGAGGCCATCGGCGCAGGGGCCGTCGTTGCCGACGTGGAGCACCTCGACACGGAGGCCATCGCCGAGGTCCTCCGGGGCCACGACGCCGTCGTGTGGTCGGCCGGGGCGGGCGGCGGCAACCCGGACCGCACCTATGCCGTCGACCGGGACGCCGCGATCCGCTCGATGGACGCCGCCGCCCGGGCCGGCGTCGACCGGTACGTCATGATCTCGTACCTCGGTGCGCGGGTGGATCACGGTGTCCCGTCGGACAACTCGTTCTTCGCCTACGCGGAGGCCAAGGCGGCCGCCGACGAGTACCTGCGCGGCACCGACCTGTCCTGGACCATCCTGGGACCCAGCGCGCTGACGCTCGACCCGGCCACCGGCCGCATCGAGACGGGTCCGGACCTCGACGCGCGAAGCGTGACCCGCGAGGACGTCGCGAGGGTGGCCGCCGCGGCGCTGCTGCGGCCCGGCACCGCGGGCAAGTTCATCGGGTTCAACAACGGGAACATCCCGATCGACAACGCGCTGGACGCACTGGGCTGAGGCGCGTCCGCGCCCCGACCCTGGCCCTGTCCAGCGCCGGGCGTCCGCCATGGCCGCAGGCGGCCTCGGAGGTCTCCGAAGTGGCGCCGGAAGCACGGCGGGACATCCTCGACAGAGGCTTCCACGAGGGTCGCGCCGTAGGTGCACACCCATCTCGTGCGCACCTTTGGCTGCGAGAGCAACCAAGAGCACTCACAGGCCGAAGGCAGTTCACCAGGCGAAACATCATTGTGATCGAATGTGCGTGCGAGTAGAATTCGATGTATGAAACTCGACGCCATGCTCACCGACCCCGCCGGGGTCGAGGCATGGCGACTCGACGAAACCGAACTCGCAGCCACCGTCCCGGAACTGTCGGAGAAGATCCTCGAACTCGAAGCCCTGCGCGTCCGGTTGGTGCACGAGGCCGACCAGCGGTGTCTCTCGAACCACCTCGGTGCCGCGGACACCGCGTCCTGGCTCGCCGACGCCACCCACATGACCGCCGGGCAGGCGAGCAAGATCGTCCGGCTCGGCCGCGAATTGCCCCTGCACCCACGGATGGCCGCCGCACTCGATGCCGGGCGGATCGAACTCGGGCACGTCCAGGTGATCGTCAACTTCCTCGCCAGACTCGAAAAACTCACCGTCGACCAGCCGGTCGAGTCCGTGGAGACCGACTGGGAGCACCCCGACCCCGAAAGCGGCCGACCCGACGACTGCCAGGCCTACCTGCTCATCGCCGCGCACCTCGAGAACGTCACCGTCCTGCGCCGACGCGCACGCGCGTTGGAGTTGCTCCTGCAACTCGACGGCACCGTCCCACCCGACGGAGAAAACCCCGAACTCAACGAATTCCACGCCTCCACCACCCTCGGCGGGCGGGTGCACGTGACAGGCACCTTCGACGCCGAGTCCGGCGAGGCCCTCCAGACCGCCCTCTCCGGACTGTCGAAGCCGCACCCGACCACCGATGAGCACGGTCACCCGATCCGGGACGACCGCTCCGCTGCCAGGCGCCGCGCCGACGCCCTCGAACAGATCGTCCGCGGACACCTCGACAACGCTCGTGGCCCGATGGAGGGTGGGGAACGCCCGCACGTCACGGTCACCATCGACGTCGACGCACTCAAGGACGCGGTGGCGGCGACGGCGCCGACACCCGCGACCGGTGCCTGGGTGGGGAACGGCTGGGACTACCACTCCGACAACGCAACCGGACCCGTCGGCGAGCACGAGGGTTGCACCAGCCCCGCCGGTTTCAGGCCACCCCGCCGGTACCGCCGCAGTCGTCACGCCAGCATGCCCTGGGCCGGTCCGATCTCCGCCGCCGTCGCCGCCCGCATCTCCTGCGACGCGCAGGTAACCCCGATCTTCGTCGATCGGGGCGGCAACCCCCTCGACGTCGGCCGCACCACCCGCGTCATCTCCCCGAAACTACGGAAGGCGTTGGTGGCCAGGGACTGCGGCTGCGCGTTCCCCGGCTGCGGCCGGCCCGCCGCCTGGACCGACGCCCACCACATTCGGCACTGGAGCGACGGCGGTCCCACCGCCCTGTCCAACCTCGTGCTGCTCTGCAAGAAGCACCACACGATCATCCACAGGAACCACTGGGCCGTGCAGATCGAATCGGACGGGTTCCC